>NZ_JBEPPM010000024.1:0-64245 GCF_040547315.1 Arthrobacter sp. UYP6 | reverse complement strand
TTTTTGAATCTTGGCCAAACCACACCTGGGGGGTCTGGCGCGTTGTTTGAAACCCGCACCCGCCCGGGGGGGCGCCCCGGGTGCTGGTTACCAATGGGGGGGGGGGGGCCCCCGGGGCCCCCCCCCCTCCCTATTGTGCACTTAGTGGGCTTTTTGGGCCCGTGCTGCTATTTGGAGGCTGAGGTACGCTCTCCGCGGCGTTCACGCAGGATGGTCAAACGGTCCTGCAGGATCGTCTCAAGTTCTTCGATGCTGCGACGTTCCAGCAGCATGTCCCAGTGGGTACGCACCGGCTTGTCGTTGCTGGTATCCGGCTTTTCGCCGTCGACCAGGAGCGCTTCCTTGCCGGTCTTGGATACCCAGACCGGAGGAACGTCGGCCTCGGCGGCGAAGGTCACAAATACCCGTTCGCCGTCCTCGCAGCGGTATTCCACCCGCTGGCGGGGAGCCGGCTCAACACCGGATTCGGTCTCCATGCTCTGCGCGCCAAGGCGCATACCCCGCAGGCTGCGATCGCTCATCTTTTCTCCCTCTTCAGTCCGAAGGATCCCGGAGGATCCATCTGTAGTGCTGTTGGTACCATTTCCGCCCCGGTACCTTCTAAGTTTGTGCTGCCGGACCGTCCAGGCGGCCCACTTCCTTCAACGCCAATTCCGTACCGGATGTTCCGGCACATCCTCAGCGAACGGATTCAGTGGGCAGGCCCGGGGATACACCCCGGCAAACAATCAATTATACCGGGCGCGGAAGCATTGCGGTAACCGCACGGCGTGGTGCGGTTACCGCGTCCGTCAGCGTCCGGCGTCGGGGGAGTCAGCGAGGGTGGGGGAGGCTGCCGCCCCGGAGCTGCCGTTCGAGGAAGCGGCCGAGGTCCCGTTCGTACTGCCGTTTGAGGTGCCGTTGGCTCCGAAGGCGTCGGGGACAAAGTTCCCCAGCGCACTGCCGACGCCCTTGAGCGCCTCACCGAGCTCGCTGGGAATGATCCACAGCTTGTTCGAGGTTCCCTCGGCCAGCTTCGGCAGGGTCTGCAGGTACTGGTAGGCCAGAAGCTTCTGGTCCGGGTTGCCCTTGTGGATAGCCTCAAACACCTTGGCAATCGCCTGGGATTCGCCGTCGGCCCGAAGGATATCCGCCTTTGCGTCACCCTCGGCGGCAAGAATCGCTGCCTGGCGGCGGCCTTCCGCGTTCAGAATCTGCGCCTGCTTGGTACCCTCGGCCGTCAGGATGGTGGCGCGGCGTTCACGCTCGGCGCGCATCTGCTTCTCCATGGAGTCCTGGATCGACAGGGGCGGTTCAATGGCCTTGAGCTCAACACGGGAAACGCGGATGCCCCAGCGGCCGGTGGCTTCATCGAGGACGCCGCGCAGCTGGCCGTTGATGCGGTCTCGCGAGGTCAGCGCCTCTTCGAGGTTCAGGCCGCCGACGACGTTGCGCAGCGTGGTGGTGGTCAGCTGCTCCACCGCGTGGATGTAATTGGCGATCTCGTAGGTGGCGGCGCGGGGATCGGTGACCTGGAAGTACACGACGGTGTCGATCGACACTACCAGGCTGTCTTCCGTAATCACCTGCTGCGGCGGAAACGAGACCACCTGTTCGCGCAGGTCCAGCAGCGGCAGCAGCCGGTCCACAAACGGAATGAGGATGGTCAGGCCCGGGTTGAGCGTCCGCTGGTACTTTCCCAGCCGTTCGACGACGCCCGCGCGTGCCTGCGGAATGATCTTGACCGATTTCACCAGGATGACCAGGACAAAAATTATCAGGACAGCCAGAATGATGATGAGGCCGGTTGCTCCGGAACTCATATTCCCCCTTCAGGTTTTGGCCGGCCCGCACGGGACGGCCTGGTTCTCTGTCCGGCGGCATGTGCTGCCGGACGGCGCCGGCAGCATTGCGGCGCCGGCAAAGCTTCAATGGTGCCGGCTCACCGCTGGACTCCGGGATCGTCGGTTGATTCCCCGTCGGAACTGCCGTCCGTGGCGTGTGCTCCGGCAGGAGCGGCCACGACGACGGCGGTAGCCCCGTCGATGCGGGTCACCAGCGCCGGTGTCCCGGCGCCGAGGCTGGATCCGTCCGGAGTACGGGCGGTCCAGATGTCGCCGCCGATCTTCACGGTTCCCGCGGAGTCCGTCACAGCTTCAAGAGCAACTGCGGGCGCACCAATGAGCCGGTCAATGTTGGATCGCTGGTCCTTGGGCCCGCGTTCCAGATGCTTCAGGGCGACGGGCCGGACAACAACGATCATCAGCAGCGCCACAATGCAGAAAACCACTACCTGCAGGAACAATGGCGCCCCAAAAACGGCTGCAAGCATGGCACCGAGGGCGCCCACGGACAGCATGGCAAAAAACAGGTCCAGCGTGAGTGTTTCGACTGCGGCGAGTCCCAGGAAGAGCACGAGCCAAACGGCCCAGCCGTAGTCGACCATCCATTGGTATACGTCCTGCATGTCGTTCCCTTCGGCTCCGCCGAGCGAACAGCCGCGGCGGTTGATGGTACGGGCGGTGTTGCCTATTCTGCCTGAAGCCGGACCGGTTTGGTTGGGGGAACACCGTTGTTGGCTATAACGTTTGGGTGCCGCTTTCCGTGTCCCACATCATAAACCTTCTGCGCAGGGGTATCAGGCGGCCCGGAACACCTGCAGGGAGAAGGAAGCCGTGACCGGAAGGGTCTCCGGCAGCTCCGCCAAGTTGTCGCGGAGTGAGTTCCGGTCCAGATGGCGCGCCGAGGGGCCCATCAGCGCCACGTTGCGGATGTCCGCTGCGGTCAGGTCCATCCGATACTCACAGTGCCGGATCGCTTCAGGCCGGAAATATGGGTCCACCGCGTCAATGACCCGGTTCTCCTTTTCGGCGCCGATATCCAGCATTCCGGCCAGGCTGCGGATTTCCTCCAGGTGCCGGGGCCGCGGGGTCACCACGGCCAATACGCCGTCCGCACGGAGCACGCGGCGGAACTCCGGGGCATTTCGCGGGGCAAACACGTTCAGCACCACATCCACAGAGGCATCGGCGAGGGGTAGCGGGCGCCAGACATCCCAGACCAGGCAGTAGGCGGCGGGCAGTGCCCGGGCGGCGCGGCGCAGCGCAAATTTGGAGATATCCAGTGCCACCGCATCGGCGGCGGGCAGAGCTTCACGAACGGAGTCCAGGTAGTAGCCCGTCCCGGCACCGGCGTCGAGCACCGTCCGTGCGCCGGGAGCCGCCTGGGCTACCAGCTGCGCCAGCTCCCGGGCCAGGGGGCGGTAGTGGCCGGCGGCGAGGAAATCCACCCGGGCCTGGACCATTTCTGCCGTGTCGGCGGAGAATTTGGTTCCGCTGCCGGTGAGCAGATTGAAGTATCCCTGGCGTGCGGCGTCGTAGCGGTGTCCCTGCGGGCAGGTAAGGCTGGCCGCCTGGCCGCCTTCATCATGGGACAAAGTGCCCCGGCAAATAGGGCATAACAGCAGCGGCGAGGGAGCAGGGGGCATCCTTCCATCTTAGGTGTGCCGCGGCGGCGGACGGCACCTGCGTCGGTAGTAGGCTCGGACGAGTGAAACCATGTGAGCTGGATCTCCTGAACTCCGTATCGTCTCCTACTATCCATCCGGACGGCACACGCGCCGTGGTGTCAGTGACCCGGCCCGATTTCGCTGCCGATGCCTACGTGGGCCAGCTCTGGTCCTTTCCGTTGGAAGGACCGGGCGGCCCGCGGCGGATAACCCTGGGATTCTTGGACACCCAGCCGCGGTTCTCGCCCGACGGCGAAATCCTCGCTTTCCTGCGCTCCGTCCCCGGCGCAAAGCCCCAGCTCCACGCGGTTCCCGCTGCCGGCGGTGAGCCCGTCCAACTCACCGATGCGAAGATGGGCGTGGGGTGGTTCCGCTTCTCGCCACATTCAGGCCAGGTGGTGTTCACCTCCAGGGTTCCGCAGCACGGACGTTACGGAACGGTCGACGGCGTAGGCCCAGGTGCAGAGGATCCGCGCCTGATCAGCAGCTACAAATATCGTTCCAACGGTACCGGCTACACGGCGGATAAGCCGGTGCAGGCCTTTGTGCTGGATCTCCCGGCGCTGGACGCCGAGCCCTGGATCGAGCCGGCGGGCCGGGCCGGTGAAGCTCTCGGCAGGAGTGCGGATCAGGGTGCCGATGCGAACGGCTCCGAGGGCGCTGAGTCAGGTGGCCGCGCGCGGTTCCCTGTGGTCCGGCAGCTGACCGGCGCCGGCACCGATGCGTCGGCGCCGGTGTTTTCCGCTGACGGGAAACGGGTCCTGTTCACGGCGGCGCTTCACGAGAATGCCGAGGAGGACCTGGTGTCGGATATTTACGCCCTGGACCTCACCGGCGGAGAGCCGGAGCGCCTCACCAACACGGAATCCACCGCCGCCTCAGGAGCCCGCGGTGGATTCCTGAGTGCAAGTGTGCCGACTCCCAGCAGCGACGGCGAGTGGCTGTTCTTCCTGGCCTCCGAGCTGTCCCCTTCAGGCACTGACTTTGTAGCCCGCAACACCTCGCTCTACGTGATGCCGTCGGACGCTTCTGCTCCGGCTGTGCGGCTAACCAACCCGGAGGACACTGATTTGGCTGAAGGGGGCCTTGTCCCGGCGGGGGAGTCGTCGGTCCTGGTGTTCAACCGCATCCGCGGAACCGTCGAACTTCAACAGGTCACTGCGCGCGGCGAGCAGCAGGTGCTGGTCTCGGGCACCCGTGTTGTTCAGGGCGCAGCGGCGGCTGCGGACGCCGTCGTCGTCAGCTATGCCGACCCCCAAACCATGGGTGACGCCGCACTCCTCACCAAGGAAGGGCTGCGTCCGCTGACGAATTTCTCGGCGGTACTGCGGGCAGAGGCGAAAGCCGCCCCGATGATTGAGGAGACGCATGAGTCCCGGGATGGCTATCCCGTGCACGGCTGGGTGTTCCTTCCCGAAGGCCCTGGCCCGCATCCGGTGCTGCTGAACATTCACGGCGGCCCGTTCGCCCAGTTCGACTGCGCGTACTTCGACGAAGCGCAGGCCTACGCCGCCGCCGGATACGCGGTGGTGCAGTGTAACCCGCGAGGTTCCGCGGGGTACGGCCAGGAGCACGGCCGTGTCATCAAGGAGGCCATGGGAACCAAGGACCTCGACGACGTCCTGTCCTTCCTGGAAGGCGTGCTGGAAGCGCATTCGAACCTGGACGGAGAGCGCCTGGGCGTCATGGGAGGCTCCTACGGCGGTTACCTCAGTGCATGGACCATCGCCAACGATCACCGGTTTACGGCCGCCATCGTGGAGCGCGGATTCCTGGACCCGCTCTCCTTTACCGGTTCGGCGGACATTGGCTGGTTCTTCAGCGCCGCCTACACCGGGCATGACGCCGAGAAGGTGCTGACACAGAGCCCCATGGCACGGGTGGGCGAGGTGAAGACCCCAACCCTGGTGATCCATTCCGAGGAGGATCTACGCTGCCCGGTGGAACAGGCCCAGCGCTATTACACGGCGTTGAAGCAACACGGTGTGCCTGCTGAACTGCTGCTGTTCCCCGGGGAGAACCACGAACTGTCCAGGGCCGGAACGCCCTGGCACCGGCGGCAGCGCTTCGAGCAGATCCTGCGCTGGTGGGGAAAGTGGCTGCCGACATCAGCAAATCCGGGGGAGCAGGGTGCGCGGCCGGACGCCGCCGGCGCCTAAACGGGCCGCCGCCTAGAATCCCAGGCCGAGCCGGGCCTCGTCGATCGACGGCGAGGCCCAGCGGCGCAGATACTCGGCGTTGCTGCACAAAGAGCGGGTCAGCACCTTGTCCACATAGACGGTGCCCTGGAGGTGGTCCGTCTCATGCTGCACGATCCGCGCCTGCCAGCCCTCGAAGTTCCGCCGCACCGGGGCTCCGCCGGCGTCGGTGTACTGCAGGGAAACGGACCGGTACCTCGGGACCACTCCCTGGTAGCCGTTGAAGGAGAGGCAGCCCTCGTAGAATTCCACCGTTTCGGGTGCGGCAGGCTGGTAGGCCGGGTTGATGGCGGTGAAGAACTCCAGCGGGTGCCGTTCGCGGATATCCGTCATGTCCGGGTCTTCGAACCGGTCTTCCAACACGGCGATCTGCAGCGGAATGCCCAGCTGTGGGGCTGCAAGACCCACCCCGGGCGCAGCATGCATCACCCGGCGCATCAGTTCAATAAAGGCTCCCAGTTCGCTGCTGTTGAGCTGCCCGTCAAAGGGGAGCGCGGGCTGCCGCAGGGCAGGATGCCCCAGCTGAACAATGGGCGGCTGTTCCGTTTCCAGCAGAGGCAGGACCAAATCACGGATGTAAGTAATTTCTGAGGACACGGCCCCATCTTAGTGGCCTCTGCGGTTCTCAGGCCCGCGGCCGGCCAGCTAGGCTCGGCCCACCATGACAGAGCAGCAGCCCTACGAAGTACTGGCGGTCCTTCCCGGTTTCGAGCTGAGGAATTACCCCGCCCATCTGGTGGCCCAGGTTACCGTCCGCTCAACCTTTGAGTCGGCCGGTAATACTGCTTTCCGCCATCTGTTCGGGTACATCAGCGGCCAGAACACGTTCACCGGGCCGCTCCCGGCATCCCTTGAGGTGACGGCCGATGATCAGGCGGATGCGCCGCTTCCGGTGAAGATTCCCATGACGGCACCTGTACTGCTCCAGCCTGAGTCCCTTGCCGGGGCCTATACCGTGGCCTTTGTGCTTCCGGAAGCACTCTCATCCGACGCCGCTCCGGCTCCGGATGACCCCGCCGTCACCATTCTGGCCATTCCGCAGAGCCGCGGGGCGGCGTCGTCGTTTTCGGGTCGATGGACGTCTCGGAACTATCTGGACCATGCCACAGCCCTGGGCCAGGCTGTGAGCGATGCGGGATTCACCGCGGTGGGACTGCCGCGGTTTGCCCTCTTCGACCCGCCCTACAAGCCGTGGTTCCTGCGCCGAAATGAAGTCGTCCAAACGCTTGAATAGGCGTTGTCGGTCAAAAAAATAACCGGCTTGGGTGCCACAGCAAGGCTGTAGGCACCCAAAACCGGGGGAGCGGGAGCGGCGGAATTAGCCTTCGCAGTCCACGCAGTACTTGTCGCCGTTCTTTTCCTTAGCGATCTGCGAGCGGTGGCGCACCAGGAAGCAGGACATGCAGGTGAACTCGTCAGCCTGAGCCGGTACAACCTTGATGAGCAGTTCTTCGCCGGACAGATCTGCACCGGGAAGTTCGAAACCGTCGATGGCGTCCGTTTCGTCAGCGACGTCCCGAACAGCCGTCATTGCGCCGCCGCGCTGCTGGGCTTTCAGCCCTTCAAGGGAGTCACTGGGGCGGTCTTCTTCCTTGACGCGCGGAGCATCGTAATCAGTAGCCATGTGAAGTGCTTATCTCCTGAAATTTTGGGGGGTTGAGCGTAGATCATATAGCCACGGGGGTCGATTTCACCAACTGGGAACGTGACGGCATATCTTAGGGCCTGAGTTGCTCTGGCGGAAGTGATCAGCATCCTATTTTTTTGGGACTTTTCCGTGTTTTCTGGCACCAGCCCCGTGGGCAGGTGCTGGCATCATGCTGCCGGACCCGGCCTCCCATCGGCGCCCTGCACGGGTTCCCACCCTTTGGTGTCCGGTGGGGCAGATGAGACCTCAGGAGGTAACAGCAGTCACACAGAAAGGGAACGTGTGTCGGGTGTGAGGTGCCGGCGTGGTGCCGGAGGAGTGTTCGGGGGGACGGAGATCCCACAGGGTTCCGGCAGGCCGGGGTTACATGCGTAACAGTTATGTCATGCGGGAACATCGTCCACAGTTGCCCGGCTCAAGCGTTATGACAAGTTGCACAGGATCAGACAAACCCGCGATCCTCGCCAGCTCTGAGCGTTATGTCAACAGGGAGGTCTTCGCCTCAGCGCTCCCGGCTGACCCCGGGGGACGTTATGTCAACTCATCCGGCCGGCAGAGTCAGAAGGGGCGCTTTCCAAAACCGGGTTACCTACCCGTGCTCCCGGCAGTCGCGTGGCTCGTCCAGATGCAAGGAGTAAGTTTGGAAACCGTCGGGCGAGGCCTGCCCGGAGCGAAGAGAAAAGCCCACAAAAAGCAGGGGATTGACGGTAATTGACGTCACCAGTGGATTTGGCACCCAACCCCTCTTGAAGCCACTATCAACAACGCCGATAATCTACATTATGTCAAGTAACCGTGAGGAGGGGTCCCCCAGGCCGACCCGAGGCCGTCGTCAGTGCCGTCAGTGCCGTCAATCACGAATCAGTGCGTGCGTTGCGCGCAGAGCGCCGGATCAGTAGCCCGTGTGCGCATGGCGTGCCGCGGAATCCGGCCGCCTGGCTCACGGCGATTGCCAAACGCAAGGCCATTCTGGCAGTACGCCGATCGGTTGGAGGTGCGCTACCGCCAGCCAGCGCAGAACGCCCGGGAATGAGAGCTGTTGTTGCGACGGGCCGCCGCCGAATGAACAGCCGGCCCTGCCCTGCAGGCCTATCCTGTATGTCTCGGCATATCTCTGCGAGCTAGGCGGTGTTTCCCCGTTCCCGGAGCACTGCCGCCCGCACCTGTGCCGGGTCCGCTCCCAGTGAGGCAAGCGTCCGAGCCGCCAGCCCGGAGTTTTCGGCAATCAGTCCCAGCAGGATGTGCTCAACGGTAATCGCTTTGTCGTTCAGCGCGATCGCCTGCCTCAGCGAGTGCTCCAGGGCTCCCGTGGCTGAAGCGGTGAAGGGAATGTGGCCGCCGGCGCTTCGGCGACCCGGGAACCGGGAACGTCGGCGCGGCGGCCGGTCCAAAGCTCCGGCACCGAAGCTGGCCTCCGCGCGCTCACGGACCGCATCTAGGTCGACGCCGATCGCCTCCAGTGCCTGGGCGTCAGCGGCACCGAGTCCCTGGGCGCGCTGTGCCACCGCGTCACGTTCAATACCGAGCTGGTGCAGGACCCGGCTGGCAGGATTTTTGCCGCTGGCCAGGATACCGAGCAGTAGATGGTCAGCTGTGATTTCGCGGGCCTGAAGTTTCCTGGCCTGCTCCTGCGCTTCGATGACGCTCATGCGTGCGTCCGGTGTAAACCGTTCAAACATCGCTGCCTCCCTTGTCCCGGGAACGGCCCAGCCGCCCCGCATGCTTTTTGTGCACAGCCTGCTTTGACACGCCGACGACGGCGGCAATCTCCGCCCACGACCAACCCAGTTGCCGGGCATTCCCCACCTGGAGATCCTCAAGCTGTTCCACGAGGCGCCGCAGGGCTGCCACAGCGTGCAATCCCACGGCAGGGTCGCGGCTGGTGCCGTCACTGATCAATTCATCGTGCGTAGCCATAGCGTCAACCTAAGCTGACGCGGCGCCGCCGTCAACCATTGTTGCCAAAAGAATGCCGGAACGCGGTGGGTCCGTCGGAGCGGGGCGGACTTGGGAAGGCGCTCCACTGTTTGCCCGGGAAGGGCGGTTGATGGACTGGTTGACGGATGCGAACGCCGTATCCGTTAACAGTGAAAGGCATGATCATGACCACATCTGTCTCTGCGCCCACCATCAGCGGCGCAACCCTCCGGAAAAAGCGGGCGCGCTGATCGCGGCACTGCCGGGATCAGCGTGGGGGCCGTACGAAAATGCAGCGTTCGGCGGCATTGCCGTTGGAACATTGCTCCGCGTTCGCGCTGGCGATGTTTCCTAGTGGTAGCAATCGTGCTCACCGGAACCATTGGAATCGCTCGATTCGGCAGTGCAGGCTGGGCGGTGATCCCGCCGGGAATTCAGATAAGCTCGCATGATGCCCCGAAACTCACAAACCTCACACGAACTCACAGATGCTCCGATGGAGAACCCCTTCCGGCCCTCGGCCGGCGCCACGCCGCCGCAGATCCTGGGCAGGGCGGGCGTGCTCGATGAGTTCGAGTACGGGCTGCGCCTGGGATCCGGAGCTCCCGGGCTACTGACCATCTTCACCGGCGCCCGCGGAATCGGCAAGACGGTCATGCTCGGTGCCGCCCATGACCTGGCCCGCGAAAAGGGCTGGGCCGTCATTTCCGAGACCGCCACTTCCGGCTTCATGGGCCGCATCGGAGAGTCCATGCGGCAACTGGCTGAAGAGCTCGGCAACGGCCCGGTAAACCGCCGAATCACAGCAATCGCTGCCGCGGGGTTCAGTATCACCACCGCGCTCCCGCCGGAACGCCAAGTTGCGTGGCGGACGCTGGGCGAGGAACTCCTCCGGCTCCTGGCTGACCGAGGCAACGGGCTCATCATCACAGTGGACGAGATCCACGCCGCTGACCGCAGAGAACTCGCCCAGCTTGCCGCCAGTGTCCAGCACTTTATCCAGGACCGGCTACCCATTGGCCTGGTCTTCGCCGGACTGCCCGCCGCCGTGTCCGACCTGCTCAACGAAGGAGTAGCCACCTTCCTTCGGAGGGCGGACAAAATCGACCTCCATGCCGCAGCCGTCCGGGAAGTTGAAGAGTCCTTCGCGGCCACCTTCGCGGCGGCAGGCTTCAGGGTCTCCCACGACCTTGTGCGCCAGGCAGCCGAGGCCACCGGCGGATACCCCTTTCTCATCCAGCTGGTCGGCTACTTCCTCTGGCGGGAAGCTGAAGGAAACCAGGGTGATCTCAACCCCGAAAGGGTTGCACGGGCCATCCAGGCGGCGAACCGCCGCAATGCACGCACCGTCATTGAAGCCGCCCTTGCCGCCGCCTCCCCCAAGGATCTGGACTTCCTTTTCGCCATGGCCGAGGACGACGGGCCGTCCACAGCCGGAGAAATCGGCCGCCGCCTCGGAGCCAAATCAAATCTGGTGGCCAACTACCGTTCCAGGCTGCTGGCAGCAGGTCTCATAGAATCCGCAGGCCACGGAAAAGTCGACTTTGCTATTCCCGGGCTGCGCCAGTATCTGCGGGCGAAGTCCGGGGTGTCTTGATTCCCACCCCCATGTCAGCGCACCTCTCCCCCGGCACCCGGATTCACCATCAGGCATCGTATTCATCGCGGAGCGATAGGGATACGAGTGATCGGATCTTGGACGGTGACGGTGTTTATGTCAGGATTCAGGGAATCTTGAACCAGACACCCGCAAGGAAGGGTCTTGCATGCAGCAACTGACATACGTTGGCTACACCAGCGACCACCAGATGCTCTTGTCGCCGGCATATTCCCCGCCGGAACCCTTCGACTACGTCGGAGGCCTGATCGGAGCACTGTCCGTCAGTTTTCCGATCATCGAGACCGGCGTTGCGGGTGGCCCCGTCAACATCAGTGTTGTTCATCATCACTCCCGCCCCGAGGCCAACACCTCGGGCTGGGAGGATGTCGCAGAACTTAGCATCCTGGCAGAGACGTATCCCATTATCCTGGGTCTTGAAGAGCGGGTCGGCCTGGATAAACCACCACAGGAAGCTCGCCTGGATTTCCTCGGGCCGGGTTGGTACCGGACGCGTATCCATGCCCGCAACCGTGATGTCGCGCATGATCTCATCGTCGAGTCCCCAGTAGAGGATTACCTGATCGAGGTGTGGCCGGCACCGCCGGCACAAGCCATAACACTGAAGGTGGCCTCCGCGTACGGCAGGATCCTGCAGGAACCCAGACAAGATGTCATGCGGTATGACACGCAGCCTTTCCCGAAGCCCGCCACGGATCCGGGCCCGGCTTCCACTGACAGTCAAGGGCGCTGACCAATCCATCAGCCTTTCAGATTCACCGATCTGCCGCCTTCCTGCGGGCCGAGTCTGATCGGGACTCTGACAGCGATCCTGCGGCCTGCAAGTACTTCATATCGGCGAGCGCCGGACAAATTCGCGGTACCCGCGAGCGCCGTCCGGAGGACAGAGTAACGCCCCCGCGCTCATCCCAGCGGAATGGGTAAGGTGTGCTGCGATCGATGGCGGCGGTATCCCCGGAGAGGTGCCCTCCCTCCCGTGGCAGCAGGCCGTCCGGATCCGGGTCTTGATGTCACCATTCATTCCCATCCGGATACCCCTGTGAACGGAACTACCCTGCAGGACTTCCTGGCTGCGGACGGTCTCTATCGGTCGCAGTTTGAAACCGGTTCGGGTAATGGTGGACTTACAGCGTGGCCGGGCGGCGGCCACTGGCGCTGGGAGCAGCGTCTGTTCGGTGGAGTGAGCGACGGCGGTCCTGCATCCCAGCGGGTCAAGCACTCGGAATACTCCCGCGTGCCCTTCTGTTATCCGGACAACGGCTTCAGCCTCAGGGTCAACGTCTTGGATCGGCCTCTTGGATCGGCATCCGGACTACGGCGGGCAGAGCACCGAGTGGCCAGGTTCGGGCACGACTGGGGTCCGGCCGCATGAAGCGATGACAGACCCCTACCCGGACTCCCGCCCCCATGTTCGAATACATGTTCGAACATGGGGGCGGGAGTCCGAGGTACGGTCAGCTGGACGCGGAGAAGCTGCCTGCTTCCAGTCCCCCCGGCAGGGAGAGGGCTACGGCGACAGGGCGCTCACAGGTGCTGCGGATAGGCACCGTGGTCCCGGATTCGGCGGACGCGAGTACCGCTTCCATGACCTCAAGCACGTGGAAGCCCATTTCCCCGCTTGCCCGCGGCAGTTCCCCCGCCGGAGTTCGGGCCAGATCCTGCAGTCCGATCCCCCGTGACGCGTCCTGATACCCGGCGGATACCGGCAGTTCCTCCCATTCCTCGGCGTCGAGCCGGCGCAGGTGGACCTCGCCGTCGAACCGGTTGGGATCAGGCACCACCAGCGAACCGGTTTCGCCGTGGATTTCGATGTTGGCGGAACGGGTAGCCACGGCGTCGAAACTCATCACCAGCGTGGACAACACGCCAGAGGCATGGATCAGCACCCCGGTCACATGGGTGGGCGTGCTGACCGGAATCTCTTCCCCCGTGCGCAGGCCCGAACCGATGACCCGGGTGCTGCGGGTGCTGCTTGAAGCTCCGATCACAGCGGTAACCGGCCCCAGCAGCGTCACCAGGGCGGAAACATAGTACGGTCCCATGTCCAGCAGGGGCCCGCCTCCCGGGACATAGTAGAAATCGGGGTTCGGATGCCACCGCTCATGGCCCGGCGTCACCATGGTGGCAGTGGCGGAGATCGGCTTGCCGATGAGCCCGTCATCGATGGCTTTGCGGGCCGTCTGGGTTCCGGTGCCCAGCACGGTATCGGGTGCCGAGCCCAGGATCACGCCGGCGGTTTCCGCAGCAGCCAGCATCGACTCCCCCTCAGCGGTACTGGCGGCCAGCGGCTTTTCTCCATACACATGCTTGCCCGCGGCGATGGCCTTGAGCGCAACTTCCGCGTGGGCGGCCGGAATGGTGAGGTTCAGGACCAGATCAACCGCGTCGTCGGACAGCAGTTCATCCACGGTCAGGGCACGAACACCCGGATACTTTGAAGCCACGGCCCGTGCGCGATCCATATCAAGGTCCGCCACGGCGGTCAGGGCCACCGCATCCAGGCGGGGAAAGGTCTCCAGATAGGCGGTGCTGATGTTTCCGCAGCCCACGATGCCGACTTTCAGCGGTCCTGCACTTGTCCAATGAGTGTTCAGCGGCTGGCCCACAGCATGCCCCTTTCAATGATGGTGGCGACATTCGGATCCTGCAGGATCTCCACCGAGTGCCCGGGGGTGGCCACGAAGATCTTGCCCGCACCCCACTGCCGCGTCCAGACAGCCGGGCAGGTGACAGGGCGGTGCCAGGAATCCCATTCCCGCGCCGGAAGCGTGGTGGCGGCCAGCACGTCGATGTAGTCGTCAGTAAGGACCCAGTACTGTTCGGTGCGCAAATCAAAGTCCGCCAGCCCGGCAGTAATGGGATGGTCTGCCGCTGCCGGCAGCATATTCACGGTGTAATCGATGAAGTTATCCGAGGCGTCACCCCTGCGTTCATCCGGATGTTTTCCCGGGTGGCAGGCGAACTGGCCGCCGATCAGGTGCAGGTAGTCCGAGTTGTTGCGGTAGGAGTCGGCGATGCCGCCGTGCCAGCCGGCCATCCCCGTGCCGGCTTCAATGGCGTCCCGCAACCCCTCGAATTCCTCCCGCTCAATGGTGTTCATGGTGTTGCACTGGACAATCAGGTCAACCCCGGCCATATAACCGGCGTCGGCGTAGATCTTCGGCGATTCCTCGATCCGGACGTCGAACCCGTGTGCCCGCAGATGAGGGAGGAAGAGATCGGTGGCTTCGACGGGCTGGTGCCCGTCCCAGCCGCCCCGGATAATCAGGGCCTGACGTGTGGTGCTCATGGAAATAGTCCTTTACTTGGTTGCAAAAGCCGAATCGAAAGCGGCGTCCGGCGGGGTGATCTGTGCCAGGGACTTCACCAGGGCCAGGGCTGAAGGTCCGCCCACCATACGGTCCATACCCGCGTCCTCCCATTCCACGCTCGTGGGTCCGTCGTAGCCGATGGAATTCAGCATCCGGAAAATCCGTTCCCAGGGGACATCGCCGTGCCCCGCGGTGACGAAGTCCCAGCCGCGGCGCGGATCGCCCCACTGCAGGTGCGATCCCAGCCGGCCGTTGCGGCCGTCCAGCTGTTTCACCGATTCCTTGACATGGACGTGGTAGATCCGGTCCCGGAAGTCATAGAGGAAGGCCGCCGGATCGAGGTCCTGCCAGATGAAGTGGGAGGGGTCGAAGTTCAGGCCGAAGCCCTCCCGGTGCCCTATCGCCTCCAGCGTTCGGTGTGCCGTCCAGTAGTCGTAGGCAATTTCGGACGGGTGGACCTCAAGGGCAAAGCGGACGCCCACCTCGTCAAAGACGTCAATGATGGGGTTCCAGCGGTCGGCAAAGTCCTGGTAGCCGCGCTCAATCATGCCCTCGGGCACCGGCGGGAACATGGCCACTGTCTTCCAGATGGCTGACCCGGTGAACCCGGTGACCGTCTTGACCCCAAGGCGGGCTGCGGCGCGGGCTGTCATTTTCAGTTCCTCAGCGGCGCGGGTGCGCACGCCTTCCGGCTCGCCGTCACCCCAGACCCGGGAGGAGACAATGCCCTGGTGCCTTTCATCAATTGGATCGTCGCAGACAGCCTGACCGTTGAGGTGGTTGGAAATGGCGTAAACAGAGAGATTGTTGCGTTTGAGGATGTCCAGCCGGTCCTGAAGGTACGCGTCGTCCTCCACAGCCCGCCAAACATCCAGGTGGTCGCCCCAACAGGCAATCTCCAAACCGTCAAAGCCCCACTCGCCCGCGAGCCGGGCCACCTCTTCGAAGGGAAGGTCGGCCCACTGGCCGGTGAACAATGTGATGGGACGGGTCATCGGATTTCCTCTGCTGTGTTTGTCAGTGTGCTGTGAGCCGTGCCTGCCGTGCCCAGCGTGGTCCAGCGGCTGTCATCGGCTGCGCTTTCCTCCACGGCGGCGAGCACCCGCTGTACCTGTAGGGCATCAGCGAACGACGGCGTGGGCTGGCTTCCGGCGGCGATGGCCGTCACCAGATCCGCTGCCTGGTGGGTGAAACCGTGCTCATAGCCCAGCCCATGGCCGGTGGGCCACCAGTTGCCAACATAGGGATGCTCCGGCTCGGTGACCATGATGCGGTGGAAGCCCTGCTCGCCGCTGCGGTCGCCGCCGTCGTAGAACTGCAGGAAGTTCATATCCTCAAAATCAAAGGCAAGCGAGCCCTGCGATCCGTTCACTTCCAGGCGCATGGCATTTTTCCGGCCCAGAGCCGCCCGGGTGGCTTCAAAGACCCCAATCGGACCACCGTCAAAACGCGCGGTAAAGATGGCGGCGTCGTCCACCGTGACATCGCCCATCGGCTGGTCGCCTCCGGCGTCGCCGTGTCCGCCCAGGCCCACAAAATCACCGCTGACCGGACGCCGGCGGGTGAAGGTTTCCAGCAGTGCCGAGACGCCGGTGATCTGCTGCCCGGTAACAAACTGGGCGGCATCGATGATGTGGGCGCCGATGTCGCCCAGGGCACCGGAGCCGGACAGGTTCCGGTCCAGGCGCCAGGTCAGGGGCGCATTCTCATCCGACAGCCAATCCTGGAGGTATTGCGCCCGCACCTGGCGGATCTTCCCCAGCCGGCCGTCGTCGACCATCCGCTTTGCCAGGGCCAGTGCCGGGGTGCGGCGGTAGGAGTAGCCGCACATGGCAAAGACTCCGCTGCGTGCGGCCTCGGAGGCGGCAGCGGCCATCTCCTCGGCCTCGGCCACCGTGTTGGCGAGCGGTTTTTCGCAGAGTACGTGTTTCCCCGCGCGCAGGGCGGCAATCGCAATCTCGGCATGGGTGTTGCCCGGCGAGCAGATATCGATCAGGTCAATATCTGCTCGCTCGATCAGCGCCCGCCAGTTTGTTTCCGTGGATGCCCAGCCCATCCGGGCTGCGGCTTCCTCCACCGCCGTGGCGTTGCGGCCAGCCAAGGCCGTGAGCTGCGGAGTGAGGGGAAGGTCAAAGAAGCGGTGGGCGCTGCGCCATGCATGTGAATGGGCGGCACCCATAAACGCGTAGCCGACCATCCCGATCCGAAGCGGAGCAGGTTCTGCCTGCGGCATAGAGATTCCTTTCATGGGTTTTGCTGAACGTCAGTGATGCGCTGGTGTGCTACTTGCTGAATCCCGCGGTGAGTCCGCTCAGCAGCTGGCGGCGTCCAACGATGTAAAGCACCAGGATCGGCAGGGTGGTCAGGACCACCGACGCCAGGACCGCCGGAATGTTCACACTGTACTGGCCCTGGAAGCTCCACAGCGCAAGGGGCAGGACACGGAGGTCCGGGCTCTGCGTGAGGATCAGCGGCAGGAGGAAACCGTTCCAGACGCCCAGCGCGTTGTAGATGCTCACGGTGACGATGGCGGGTTTGGTCAGCGGCAGGGCGAGCCGCCACATGGTCTGCCACTCGCTGCAGCCGTCCAAACGCATCGACTCGAACAACTCGTTTGGCACGTCGCGGATGAAATTGGACAGGATCAGGACGGTCAGCGGGATGGAAAAAGCGATGGAGGGCAGGACCAGTGCCAGCAGCGTGTCGTAGAGGTTCAGCCGGATGATCATCAGGTAGATCGGAATGATGGTGGCCTGCAGGGGAATGGCCAGGCCCAGCAGAAACAGACCGTTGGAGAACCTGAGGAACCTGCTGTTGCCGCGCACAATGGCGAAAGAGGCCATGAATGACACGGCCACCGCCGGGATGACGGCGCCGAGGGTGATGATGGCACTGTTCATGAAGTACTTGGCGAAATCCGCCTCAAGCACCATCCGGTAGTTCTCCAGCGTTGGAGATGTGGGCAGGGCCAGCGGGTTTTGGGAGAAGTAACCCGCCGAGGTCTTGAGGCTGGTGATCACCACGTAATAGACCGGGATGATGATGATGGCAAGCCAGATCCAGCCGGAGAGACCCCCGGCATAGTTCAGTTTCCTCCAGCGCCGCCCCCGTCGCTGTGAGGCTCCGCCGGTGGAAGGTGCCGGGGAATCCGGCCGTTTGGTTGCTGTAGCTGTCATCTCACATGCCTTCCAGTTGGCTGCCGCTGGAGCCTTTACCGCCCAGGCGCTGCAGGGCCAGCGCCAGTGCCAGCCCGATAAGCACCAGGATCACGGCGAGGACACTGGCCGGGCCCATAAGGTTTGCCCGGAACCCGGTCAGGTACATATCCAGTGCCAGGATGCGGGTGGAGTTTCCCGGCCCGCCGGCTGTCAGCACAAAGATGAGGTCGAAGTAGGTCAGGGAGCCCACCACCATCAGGGTGGAAGAGGTAATGATGGTGTACTTCAGCTGCGGAAGCGTGATGTGGAAAAACTGCTTGACCTTTCCGGCACCGTCGATTTCAGCCGCTTCGTAGAGGGACTTCGGTATCTGCCGGACCCCGCCTTGGTAGATCAGCGTGTGGAAGGGAACGAATTGCCAGGCGATCACAAAGATGACCACAAAGAGCACCAGCTGCGGGTGTCCCAGCCAGTCCTGGGCGAGGAAGGGCAGGCCCAGGCCCTCGGCCAGCCCGAAGTTCGGATCAAGCAGTGCCTTGAACGCGATGGCAATGGCCGCCGAGGACAGCAGCAGCGGCAGGAAGTACAGAACCGCGAGGACTGCCCGGTACCGCTGGCTTCCGGCGGTAAAGACACCCAGCAGAAGGCTGATGGGTGTTTGGACCAGCCAGGAGACGATCATGATCAGGAAGGTCAGCCTCAGTGCATTGTGCATCACGGGATCGGCCAGCACTGAAAGCCAGTTGCCAACGCCGGCCAGAGAGATGGCCCCGATGCCGTCCCAGTTCGCGAAGCTGAGGACAAAGACGCCAATGAGGGGAACGACGGCGAAGACCACAAAGAAGAACAGTGCCGGAAGGACCAGCCACCACAAACGCCCGGTCTTGCCGCGGCTGGCGCCCTGCACCGGGGCCATGGAGCGGCGGCCCTTGGATCCGGGGTCCGCCGGGGAAAGTGCTGCCGGGGGAACTGCCGCGATCATGTACCCAGCGTCGCATTCATGTTGCTGGCAAACTGCTCTGGCGTGATCGACAGCAGGAACAGCTGGTCAATATTGCTGAGGAGTGCTTCGGCTGCTGTGGGGCTCAGGGCCTGGTCCCACGACTGCTGGAAGTTTGGCGCATTCTTCGTCAGCTCGTATTGGAAGCTCAGGAACTCCTTGTCCTCGGACTTTTCCAGCTTGTCTTCGATGTCCTTCACGATCGGAACAGATCCGGTTTCAATGTAGGCATCTATTTCGGTGTCGGTGAGCAGCCCGTCCTTGAAGAACTTTTTGGCCGCTTCCTTTTCGCTCTCGCTCGCCTTCGAGGAGATGGACTGGTATCCGGCGGGGTTGCCCACGGTATTGGCGGGATCACCCGCGCCTCCCTCCACAGTGGGGAAGTTGATCCAGCCGAGCTTTCCGCCCTCCACGAAACCGGCGCCGTCGTTCTTCATACCGCCGTAGGTCCAGCCGCCGTGCAGCATCATGGCCGCCTTGTTGGTATACAGCAGTGCCTGGTCTGCATTGCTGTCGGCAGTGATGGACGTGAAGCCCTTGATAAACCCGTTGGCCTTGACCAGCTCCTGGATCATGGTGGTGGCCTTCAGCGCGGACGGATGCGACCAGGAATCCGGCTCGCCGTCATAGATGGCAGTGAAGACTTCGGGGCCGCCCACGCGGTCGTACAGGTACTCGAGCCACATCATGGAGGTCCAACGCGACTGGCCGCCCAGGGACAGCGGGGCAACGCCCATGTCATTGAACGTCTTGGTCAGGTTCATCAGGTCATCCCACGTAGCGGGCGGCTCCGCGCCGGCCTGCTCGAAGAGCTCCTTGTTGTAGTAGAAGATAATCGGCGTGACGGTCTGGGTGGGGATGGCATAGATCTTGCCGTCAACGGTGGCAGCACCGAAGGTCGAGTCCAGCAGCCGGTCCTTGACGTCCGGGTTTTCGTCGAACCAGGCGGTCAGATCCTCCACCTGGCCCGCTTCGGCGTAGGTGCGCAGCGTGCCGCCGCCCCAGCCGTAAATGATGGTGGGTGCCTGGCCGGCACCGATGGCGGTCTTGATTTTAGTTTTGTACGCGTCGTTCTGGAAAAAGGTCGGCTTGATCGGAGCATCCGAGTTTGCCTCGTTAAAGGCGTCCACCGTGTCCTGCCGGATACCCTCGTCCGGCTGCCCGCTCAGTGCCCAGATACTGGCTCCCCCGGCAGACGTGTCTCCCGGCCCCGAGGATCCGCAGGCAGTCAGGCCGTAGGCGGCTATGGGCACCAGTGCCGCCAGCGAGAGGAAGGACCGGCGGGAGGTGAGCTTCTGTTCCATTCTTATCTCCATTGAAAAGAGCCGCGTCACTGCGGCGGCGGATTTTTTACCCGTGCCGTGGCCGGGACCTTTCGAAACTTTTCGCAATAGCTGCCGTACTGCCATGAAAGCTACTGTGATATGCATCACTCGTCAAGAACTTTGGAAAAGAGAATCCCTGGCTTCTTGACGTGGCTGCCCGGTATCCACCAGACTTCGACGATCGAAAACTTTTCGCAAAGGAGCGTTACCTTGAACCGGGCTCACACTGTTAAAACAACGCTGGCCAGCGTTGCCGAGCTGGCCGGGGTGTCCGTTCCGACTGTTTCCAAGGTCATCAACGGCCGCGACGACGTTGCTGAGTCCACCCGGGAACGGGTGCAGGCGGCGCTGTCCAGGCTGGGATATGAATCGCCCGTCCAGCGGCGGCTCCGCAGCAGTGCCCCGGCGTTGGTGGACCTGGTCTTTGATGGACTGAACACGTCCTATTCGCTCGCCATTCTGATGGGCATTACCACTCTTGCGGCCGTCGAGAACGTGGAAGTGGTTCTCAGTACGGTCACCCCGGGAAAGCTGAAAAGCACTAACCATGTGGAATGGTCCTCCCGGCTGGCCGATTCGGGTCGCCGGGGGCTCATTCTCGTGACGTCAGAGGTAACCGCTGAACAGCTTGAAGCGTTCGCCAGGCGGAGCATTCCGGTGGTAGTGATCGATCCGCTGAATCCGCCCCCGTCGGGATTCGTCAGCATCGGGGCCACCAACTGGGCCGGGGGCAAGGCTGCCGCTGAGCACCTGATAGGGCTCGGACACCGGCGGATCGCTTTTGTTGGCGGCCCGGATGCAGCAGAGTGCAGCATGGCGCGGCTTCACGGCTATCTCGCAGCACTGCGGGCGCACGGGATTGATGTCCCGGACGGCTACATCGTCAGCGGTAACTTCAACCGCGAATCCGGAGTGCGCGGTGCCGCCGGCGTGTTGTCGCTTCCCGATCCCCCCACCGCGATCTTTGCCGGGAGCGACCTCACTGCCCTGGGCGTGCTGGATGAAGCACGCCGCCGCGGCATACGGGTGCCGGAAGACCTCAGCCTCGTGGGTTTTGACGGCACGGACCTCACCGAGCAGTCCGTGCCGCGGCTGACTTCGGTGAGTCAGCCCCTGCAGGAGATGGGGCGCTCAGCCCTGCGCAGCGTCCTGCGCCTGGCTAACGGCGAGGAACTGGAATCGCTGCATGTGGAACTTGCCACCACGCTTGTGGTGCGGGATTCCACTGCTCCCCCGGCGGCCTGATCCGCTGCACGCACACATTGCACAGCACCACATCAAAAGGAGCAGAAAACACATGTCACGCGCCACAATCAGCATTGACCGCAGCTTCACCGCAGGCGTGGTCCCCCGCCGCCTGTTCGGCTCCTTCGTGGAGCACATGGGCCGCTGTGTCTACACCGGCATTTACGAGCCGGGCCACCCCGAAGCGGACGAACAGGGGTACCGTCGGGATGTCCTGGACCTGGTCCGAGAGCTCGGCGCCACCGTTGTCCGCTATCCCGGCGGAAACTTTGTCTCCGGCTACAACTGGGAGGACGGCGTGGGGCCGGTGGAACGGCGTCCCACCCGGCTCGACGGCGCCTGGCACACGGTGGAAACCAACGCATTCGGGCTGCACGAATTCGTCGACTGGTCGCGCCTGGCCGGCGTCGAAATCATGGAAGCGATCAACCTTGGAACCCGCGGTGTTGACGCCGCCCGTGAACTGGTGGAGTACGCCAACCACCCCGGCGGCACCTACCTTTCTGATCTGCGGGCTCAGAACGGGCACAAGGATCCGTTCAACATCAAGCTTTGGTGCCTGGGCAATGAGCTGGACGGACCCTGGCAGATGGGCCACAAGACGGCGGATGAGTACGGCAGGCTGGCCCAGGAGGCCGGGCGGGCCATGCGCTATGTGGATCCGGACCTGGAGCTGGTGGCCTGCGG
Organism: Arthrobacter sp. UYP6; assembly: GCF_040547315.1. Classification (NCBI taxonomy): domain Bacteria; kingdom Bacillati; phylum Actinomycetota; class Actinomycetes; order Micrococcales; family Micrococcaceae; genus Arthrobacter; species Arthrobacter sp. UYP6. The sequence continues at coordinate 42,651 of NZ_JBEPPM010000024.1, read as the reverse complement.
CAGCTCAGGTTCCGGGATGCCCACCTTCGGCGCTTGGGAGCAGACGGTCCTGGGTCACGCCTATGACGAGGTGGATTACATCTCCCTGCACGCGTACTACCAGGAGGAAGAGGGCGACGCCGAGAGTTTTCTGGCCAGCGCCGTGGACATGGACTATTTCATTGAGTCCGTGGTGGTGACCGCAGATGCCGTCCGGGCAAGGGGCAAACACAAGAAGTTCATCAACCTGTCCTTCGACGAATGGAACGTCTGGTACCAGCGGGGACTGGACACCGATGACCAGCCGACGGCGGTGGCACGCGCCGGGTGGCGTGAGCATCCCCGTGTCATCGAGGACAAATACAACGTGACCGACGCCGTCGTTGTCGGAACGCTGCTGAACTCGCTGCTGCGCCACGGCGACCGCGTCAGCATTGCCAACCAGGCCCAGCTGGTGAATGTCATTGCTCCGATCATGGCCGAAGAGAACGGCCCGGCCTGGCGGCAGACCATCTTTCATCCGTTTGCCCGCATGGCTGCCCTGGCCAAGGGGCAGATCATGCGGACAGCCGTGGAGTCGGACAAATATGCCACCAGCCGGTTTGGCGACGCGGACCTGGTGGACGTCAGCGCCACCTGGGATGAAGAGAACGGCAGGCTGGCACTCTTCATGGCCAACCGCGGACTGGAAGAGGCCGCCAATGTGGACGTGGCGCTGCGCGGATTCACCGCCGGACGCATTCTCCGCGCCGAGGTCCTGCAGGTTCCCGAGGGTAAGGACCGCTTTGCCATCAATTCCCGGGCCGACGGCGAGCAGGTGGGGATGGTTCCGCTGGGCGGCGTCAAGGCCCTGGGCAGCGAGCTGCGGCTCACGCTGCCTGCGCTCTCCTGGGCAGCGGTGGAACTCGAGGTCAGCAGGGCTTAGCAGCGGCCGGGCTCAGCAGCGGCAGGATAGCCAGCAGGCAAATGACGCCCATCCCCGCGACGAGCACCCGATAGTCCACCACGCCGATGAGGGCCGCGGCTGCCATGGAGGTGGCCACCTGGGGCACGTTGATCAGAACATGTGTTGCCGCAGCCGTCCTGCCCTGCATCCCGGCAGGAGTCTCCTGCTGCCGCAGAGTCACAAAAGCGATGACCATCCACGCGACGCTTACCCCCAGAAGCACTGCGCCGCAGAAGACGACGGCGAGGACCGTGAGCGCCGTCGTCAGCACGGCAACCGCCAGCATCACCACCGCCGTGACGATCGTCGTGCGGACGCCGAACCGGCGGATTACGGCCGACGCCGTGAGTCCGCCGATCACCGCCGCCACTCCCTGCACGCTGAGCAGCACGCTCAGGAATTCGGGAGCCATCCCCAGCCCCTGCTCATTCGTGGCGAAGACAGTGACGTTCAGGACGCCGGTGGCGCCAAGTGCCACTGAGAGGGTAATGAGGGCGGAACGAAGCAGGGGGTGTTGGGCGAGAAACCGGAATCCCGCCGTCGTACTTTCCCAGAAGGTTTCGGTGCTGTCCCTGTCGAAGATCGATTCCTTGAGCTTAAGCGTGCCCAGCACCCCGGCAGCGGCCAGGAAACAGGCGCAGGTGAGCAGAACTACCGAGTTCATCCCCCACAGTGCCAGCATGCCGGCACCCAGGAGCGGAGAGACGATCCGCAGGCCCTGGTCGATGCTGCTGAGGATACCGTTGGCCGGCGCCAGCAGGCGGTCCGGCAGCAGGTCCCGCAGCAGCCCGGATTGCGCAGCGGCTGTGACATACGAGGAGTTCGCGTACACGAACACCACTGTGTAGATCAGCCACAGCTGATCCGCATCCCGCACTGCGAGCAGGGCCAGGACCACGGCGGCGGCACAGGCGTTATTGATGATGACCACCGGTTTTCGCCGGTACCGGTCGGCGAGCCGTCCGGTGAACGGAGACAGCAGCGCCGGCAGCCCCAGGGCGGCGAAGACCAGTCCGGCTGCGGCGTCGCTGCCCGTCAGTTGTTTGACCCAAATTGCCGTGGTCAGGTACAGGGCCGAGTCCCCGAAGTTGGAGAACACCCAGGCGAGGGCAAGGCGGCGGAAAGCGGGAATCCGGAAGGCTTCGCGGTTGGTGCCGGTGCCAGCGCTCACGGCCGGGACGACGTCGGCCGGCGGGAGTTCGGCGGTCACTGCTCTTCCCTTCCTGCGGCCGTCCCAGCTTCCCGTCTGCTGCCGTCCGGATCCACATTCAGGACGGTAAAGAGCTGGACCTGTACTGCCTCCTCCGGTCGCTGCTCCGGATGCTGCCTGCGGCCGTCGAAACGGCGGGTGAGCGCCCATATTTCCTCACGCAGGTTCCGGATCTCCTCCTGCGTGGCATAAAAGCTGGCGTTGTAGATGGTTGCCAGGTCCATCTCGTCAAAAGGCAGCTCCGGTGCCCGGCGGAGCCAGGACTGGATGCAGTCCAGCTGACGGTTGACATGGATTGAGGCCATGGCTGCGAGCGCATGCACTGAACCCGGAGCATCCCGGTCCGGTACATGGGACCTCCCCCGTGAGAGCACCCTCCACGGTTTCTCCCTGCCTACCCGGGGTGCCTGTTCGATGTAGCCGTGTTTGGCCAGTATGCGCAGGTGATAGGAGCAGCTGGCCACGGATTCGCCGATGGCCGCCGCACATTCCGTCGCTGTTGCCTGCTCCACGTCATCCAGATAGTCCAGAAGATCGAGCCGCACCGGATGCGCCAGCGCCCTGATCCGGACGGGATCTGCGATGACCTCCTCCCCTGGCGGTGCGCTGTAACTTTTGGGCTGCGGGGAGGCAGGTGCGGCCGGGGCGGAAGCGTCGACGTCGGGGTGCGGTGAAGGAGACATGGAGCGAGTCTGCATCCTAAAGACTTCTTTAGCAAGAGTCCTATAGGAAGAGGTGCCACGCTTCCGCGCCCGTCCTAGTTTCCGGCGAGGTTGGCGTTCACCTCCGCCGTAAACGCTTTTGCCGCTTCCTCCACTGAGAGCCTGCCGAAGAGGACTTCGAAGAGCTGCCGGTCCAGGTAGACGGCTTCCTGCTGCTTCGTTGCGTCCAGCAGCGGCAGGACTTTGCCCCTGATATCCAGGTTGGCCTGCATTCCCCGGTCCAGCTTGATCACCTTGGCGGCCTCTTCGTTGTTCACGAGGTAGTTCAGGAGCTGGGCTGCATCAGTCCGTTGCCGGCGTAGGCATTCATCTGGTTGCTCCACGAGATTTTCATCCCCTGGCGTCCCAGCCCCATGAGCGTCTGCTCGGGTGAGCCGGAATTATTGTCCTCCACGGCGGCCGAGGCAACAGGCGGTCCGCCGTTCTCCATGAGCGAGACAAACATGTCAAACCAGTCAGCAAGGGTGCCCTCGCTCATCGCTACGGACGTTCCATCACTTGTGTACAGCTCCTCCCCGTGCTGCCGTGCCCACACCGCGAGGAACGAGTCATTGGTCGTGGGTGTGGTGCCGTAGGTGCCGTCGGGAGACTTGGCCGATATTTCGGCGGCAAGGTCGGTGTAGTCCGCCCAAGTCCACGTTTCGTCGTCGGGCAGTTCCACGCCGGCTGCTTCAAAGACCACCGGGTCAACCACCATGCTCATCGCGTTGACCCCGGCGGTAACGGTGTACTGGGTGCCGTCAATCTGCCCCAGCTCCACGGTGCCTTCGGACAGATCCAGCAGGGCTCCCCCTGCTGGCGTATTCGGACGGGTAGGAACCGCTCATCGCAAACAGGTCCGGCGCGTCTCCTCCCGCTGTCTGGGTGGCCAACTTGTCCCAGTATCCGCCAAATTCGGAGTAATCGGGGGCCACCCTGATGTGCGGGAATTCCGTTTCAAACGCCTCAATGACCTTGAGAGTGTCCTTGGCCCGGGTGTCATTGCCCCACCAGGCAAAACGGATGGTGACCGGGGCATCCCCGTCCGAGGCCGGATCAGCGGCGCTGCTGCAGGCGCTGAGCAGGAAAGATGCGGCGAGCGCCGCAGCGGCGGTGCGCCGGAGTCTGGAGCGGCGTTTCATAAGAGTCCGTCGGTGAATGACCGGTGTCGTCGTGTGAGGCAATAGCGGTGAGTGAACGAGCTATGGTGCGAAAGCTGAGGTCAGGGTGCTCTAACGAGCCCCTCCCATTGGACGGTCCACGACGGTGGAAACCCGGGGGCGTGGGTTCGTGGGCCGTTGTCCCAGCCTGCCGCCATCAGTGCTACGGCCGAGAGCAGTCCGCCGTTGCCCGGAAGATAGACGGGCAGGGCAGGTGTTTGGCGGTTATGACCGTTGGTGAGATGCGTGTTCTTGGCTTCCGGCCTCAACAGGGCCTCAACGGCAGTCTCCGGTTCGCTGAGTCGGGCAGCAGTCATGGCGGCAACGGCATAGTCCCAACCCCAGGTGCTCTTCCAATCCCAGTCATCCAGCACATCATGCAGGGTGGCCCGCATGACCTCCGGATCAATCAGTTCTGTCTGGGGCAGGAAGCCCAGGGCACAAAGCATGGAGGGGTGGTCTTCACGAAGGGTGAAAGGCTCAACGTCCATGGCGGCGTATACGCCCTCCCGAATCAGGGGCGCCGTCATGCCCGCGGCCACCTCCGTCCAGCGGGGATCGGGTTCGCGGCCCATTCGCTGCATCCATCGGGAGGCCGTCTGCAGTGCCCACTGCCAGTAGGCCAGTTCGAAGGTGGGGTTGCTGACCCTGGCGCGGAGCGAGGCGTAGCTTTCCTGGGCAGGAATCAGCGGTGGTCCGAGGGTATAGCCGCCGTCAGCCGGCAGGGCGAAGCCGGCCATGAAATTGGCCGTGTCGGTGATGATTTCCGCGTACTTTTCCAGCAGCGCCCGGGAGGGGGCCGCCCGGTAGAGTAACTCGGCCAGATAGATGGGGTGCGGCTGCTGCCAGATCAGGAACGGGCCAATGGTGCTGGGACTCTCCCTCCCGTCCGGTGCCACCTGCTTGGGCCATCTGGCACCCGAAAGCCCCTGCGAGCGGGCCGTTTCCACGGCGGTGTCACGGATCTCCGAGTACCAGCCCATGCTCCGTTCCAGCAGTTCCGGACGGTTCCACAAGGCAAAGTGGGCGCCGTGCCACCAGTGCATCTCCAGGTGGAAGCGCCCGCGCCAGGAGTTGCAGACCAGGCCGGTTTCCTGCGGGGGCGTTGATCCGGCGCAGTTCACGGCGGTCAGGTACTGTGACAGCACGATCCGCCGTTCGAGCTCCAGGGCACGCGGGTCCGGGGTTTCTGCGAGCTGCACGGCCGCACCCGAGCACCAGAAACGTTCCCACCAGGCCGGCGAGGCAGCAAGGACGCCTGCCGCGCCGGCGGGTGTGGAGTCATCCGGTTTGCCTGCCGTTTCCCCGGTCGACAGGAATTCCCCGACAGGCAGGAACAGGAACGACGCGTCCAGCGTCCCGTCAGTGCTGCGTAGCCGGAGCTCGTGTTCGTCGGTGACGTCCAGTTCCGCTGCGGCACAGGTAATGCGCAGTACGTAACCGTCTTTATCGAGGGACCGGCGCACCAGCCAGCCGCCGGGAACTGTTTCCACCTGCGTGCGGTGAGCCTGGGGGCGCGTGAAGTCTGCGGCGTCGTGCCACTGGGCTGAACCGTAGGGAAAGGAGACCGTGATGCCCAGACCGCGGGAGAGCAGCGGCGAGCTCACGCTGATTGCCAGCTCGTCCCGGTCCGGATGGCAGGCAGTGCGGACGGCGACAGTTTCTCCCGCAAGGTTGAACCTGCTGTCCACCATCCCGGTCCAGAGGTCCAGGCACTGCTCGGGGCCGCTGATTTCCGCGGCATGAGGCGGGCGGGAACTACCGCCCTCATGCAGCGAGAGTCCGATCCGACCCAGGTCCAGACGGTGCGGGTTCCCCCGCAGCCAGGCCTCCGCCGCTCCGGTTGCTTCGCTGTGCTGGTCCTGGCTTCCCCCGTTCAAATCCACGTACTTGACCGGTCCGCGGGGAGAGGGATACTCCACCAGCGAGTCCTTGAGATCAGGGGCGGCGCCCGCAGGAGGGATGGAGTGCCACCCCCAGGAGGATTGGGTGCCAAGAAGGGTTCCGGCGGGCTCTTGGCCCGGTTCCCCCACTGGATAGGACGCCGGGAAACTCTGCAGACCCGTGAGGTCCATGGTGAAGGCAAATTCGCCGTTGCCGACGGTAACCGGGCTGGCCGGATCGAGGCTGTTCTGGCGCACGTTGTGACGGCTGACCAGCAGCTTCCGGTCGATCGGCGGCCGGCGCAGGTTCCGGGCCCTTTTGTCTTTATTCACCTTTTCGCTGTTCACCTGTTCCTTGTTCACTGGTGCTTTATCCCGCGGTCGAGAGTGGCCGCATCCAGCGGCAGGAGGACAGCGCGCTCATCAGGCGTCCGGTTAGGCTGATGCAGTGTCAGGAAGGGCCCGCCGGCGAAGGTCTCGAAGATCATGCCGTGTCCTCCGTCGCTGGGCCAGAGTGCTTCCGGCTCCTGCTCCCAGGGTCCCAGGACCGTTCCGGAGGCCGAATGTGCCACTCCCATGGCATATCCCGCAGCACCCATCGCAGACCACAGCATCATCAGCTGCCCGTCAGGCTGGCGGCGCAGGTAGGGACCGTCAGTGACGTAGACGGGAAAAGGTGTGGGCTCGCGGCGCTGCAGCGGACAGCTCCACGGTGCTTCGGAGGAGCTGAAGAGAAATACCGGCGGTCCTAGCGTGTGGCGAAGATCGGAGGCCAGGCGCTGGGCGTACATGGCGCCGTCGTGCACTTGGACCCATTCGTGGCAGTACACAAGCCAGGGAACACCGGAATCGTCGATATGCAGGGTGCCGTCCAGGCATTGCCAGTTCTTCGGAGTGACGGGCCCCGGAGACCACCGGGTATACGGCCCTTCGGCTCTCTCAGCCGCGAGGACATAGGTTCCGCGCAGTGCCCCGGGCGCCTTGAACGTGGCGAACATATAGTACTTTCCGCGGAAAACGTGGACTTCCGGCGCCCAGAATTCGGCGTAGCTGGCGAAGGATTTATCCGGACGGAAGGCAGGCAGCGGCCCATCCCAGGTCACAAGGTCGGAGCTTCGGTAGCAGTTGAATCCGGTCCCAGGACCGGACCAGATGTTGGCATCCGTGCTGCCAAACAGGTAATAAGCCTGTTCGGACGGCACCGGAAGCACAAAGGGGTCACGGATCTGCAGGTCGGCGAGCTTCTGCCCGGTTATGGAGTTCATGGCCTCTCCTCGTTGAGCCGCAGTGTCCAGCCGAAATGCCGTGAAACCGCTTTCTGAAACGTATCAATGAGCTAGGTCGCAAATCAAGGCCCGCGAGATAGCAGACGATGTCCTTCTCAGCGCTGAGAAGGACATCTACTGCCATCTCGCGGGCCTTGAGGGGTGGAGGAAAGGTCGGGCAGGCCTGTCAGACTGGGGGTCATGCGAGCATCCCGGGGATTTGACTATGTGCGGCTGGTCCGCGAGGTCCGTGCCAAAGAGAACGCGGACATTCCACCAGACCGGTGGCCGGCCAACATCCCCGCCGTCGCCGCCGTCCTGCAGCACGGCCCTTGACCTGCCCCCGGGAGTGACCTTCCTGGTGGGTGAAAACGGCAGCGGAAAATCCACGCTGGTGGAGGCAGTGGCTGCAGCCTACGGTCTGGGCCCCGAAGGCGGCAGCGTCCATTCGGCCCACTCCACACGCGGAACCGAGTCGCCGCTGAGCAACTGGATCACGCTGGTCCGGCAGCCCGGCGCTGCCAAATGGGGGTTCTTCCTGCGGGCGGAGACCATGCACGGTTATTACACCTTCCAGGACCAGCTCGAGGGCGGACACGACTTTCACACCATGAGCCATGGGGAGTCCTTCCTGGCCGTGGCGGAGACCTATCTGCAGACCCCCGGGTTCTACTGCCTGGACGAACCGGAAGCGGCCCTCTCCTTCAGCTCCACGCTGGCGATGATCGGAGTGCTGGACGATTTGGCCGCCAACGGCTCGCAGATCCTCTGCGCCACCCACTCCCCCGTACTGGCATCCCTGCCCGGCGCCACCATCTATGAAACCGGCGAGCACGGAATCGTCCGGCAAAACTGGGAAGACCTGGACCTGGTCGCAAACTGGAAGTCCTACCTGAACGAACCCCGCCGCTACCTGCGGCATATCCTGGACCGGTGACGCGCGTCTCTGATGCCGGGCCGGCCTAAAGTCTCACGACGACGGGCAGAAGCCGGAGCTTTGACAACACGGGTACGTTCCCGATGTGATGGGGCCCATGACTGACCGCTACCGCGTTGCCCTTATTCCCGGCGACGGCATTGGCCACGAGGTGCTGCCGCCCGCCCGCGCCGTGCTCGACGCCGTCGCTCGCCGCCACGGCATTGACCTCACGTATGACGAATTCGACTGGTCCTGCCAGCGCTATCTGGAGCAGGGCGCCATGATGCCGGCGGACGGGCTGGACCAGATCCGCGGCCATGACTCGATTCTGCTCGGCGCGGTTGGCTGGCCCGGCGTACCGGACCATGTGAGTCTGTGGGGGCTGCTCATTCCCATCCGCCGGGAATTCCGGCAATACGTGAATCTGCGCCCGATCAGGGTCCTGGACGGCGTATCCAGTCCCCTCCGCCCCGAGCTGACCGAACCGGGCGTGGATTTTGTGGTGGTGCGCGAAAACAGTGAGGGCGAGTACTCGGAAATAGGCGGCCGCCTGAACCGCGGACTCCCCTCAGAGATGGCCATTCAGGAATCGGTCTTCACCCGAGAGGGCGTCACCCGCATCCTGGACTACGCCTTTGACCTGGCCGGCCAGCGCCGGGGCGTGCTGACCTCAGCGACCAAATCCAACGGCATCATTCACACCATGCCGTTCTGGGACGAGCTATTGCGCGAACGGGCTGCAGATTACCCCGAAGTGACCTGGAACCAGGAGCATATCGATGCCCTCGCCGCGAAGGTGGTGCTCAACCCCTCCCGCTTCGACGTGATCGTGGGCTCGAACCTGTTCGGGGACATCCTCAGCGACCTGGCGGCAGGCATTGCCGGCAGCATCGGCATTGCCCCCTCCGCGAATCTCAACCCCGAACGGGACTACCCCTCCATGTTCGAGCCCGTCCACGGCTCTGCCCCTGACATCTACGGCAAGGGTGTGGCCAATCCGCTGGGCGCCATCTGGTCCGGGTCCATGATGCTGGATCACCTGGGCCATCCGGAGGCAGGAGCCGAGGTGCTTGAAGCGGTGTTCGATGTGCTTGCGAACTCGCAGGTCAGGACCCGGGACCTGGGCGGAACCGCTGGAACCGGGGAATTCACCCGGGAGATCCTGGCCCGGATCGGCTGACGGCTACGCCGGCTCAAGCGGGGCGGAAGCGAGTTTCAGTGCCTCAATCACCGCAGCCGCCACCTCGTCGGTTCCCGCCGTTCCGCCCACGTCGCGGGTGCGGATGCCGGCGGCCGTGACGGTTTCCACCGCGGTCTCCAGATTTCGCGCCGCCGTAGGCTGGCCCAGATGATCCAGCATTAGCGCAGCGCTCAGGATGGCGCCCACCGGGTTGCTGATCCCGCGGCCGGCAATGTCCGGGGCCGAGCCGTGCACGGGCTCAAACATGGAGGGGAAACGGCGCTCCGGGTTAAGGTTTGCGCTTGCCGCCAGCCCCAGGCTGCCCGCGAGCGCTGAGCCGAGGTCGGAGAGGATGTCGGCAAACAGGTTGGATGCAACCACCACCGACAGGTCTTCAGGTTGCAGCACAAACTTGGCGCTCATCGCATCCACCAGCACGCTCTCGGTCTGCACCTCCGGATAGTCGGCAGCGACGCGCTTGAACACATCGTCCCAGAGCACCGAGCCGTACTGCTGGGCATTGGATTTGGTCACACTGGACACCTTGCTCACCTCCCGGGTGCGGGCCAGGTCAAAGGCGAAGCGGATGATGCGCTCGCAGCCCTTCTCCGTGAACAGGGCGGTCTGCACGGCGACTTCATTGCCGGGGCCCCGGCCGGAGAGATTGCGGCCACCCAGGCCGGCATACTCGCCTTCGCTGTTCTCCCGGACCACCACCCAGTCCAGCGGCAACCGGTCGGCCTTGCGCAGCGGGGACTCGATGCCCGGCAGAAACGTCACCGGCCGCACATTGGCCCACTGGTCAAAGTTCTGGGTGATGTTCAGCCGCAGCCCCCACAGGCTCACATGGTCCGGAACGTTCTCCCACCCCACGGCGCCGAAGTAGATGGCGTCAAAGTCCCGCAGCAGCGCAAGCCCGTCAGGAGCCATCATGCGGCCGTGCTCTGCATAGTATTCGGATCCCCAAGGGAATTCGGACCACTCGAGTCCGAAGGCACCCTCTGTACTGCCCCCCGCCTGGTCCGCCATCGCATCCAGGACCCGCCGCCCCGCGGCAATGACTTCTTTCCCCACTCCATCCGCCGGAATCGCGGCTATGCGGTACATTCTCCGATCAGGCATGTCCTGCTCCCGTTTGCCGTACGTGGTATCGCTTCCACTAGAGCCTGCCCCGGGGTGCGGCGTCCAAGATCGAATCCGCATCCCATCAATAGGTGTTCTCTATCCGAGTGGTGATTCCGCTCCGATGCCGGCAGACTCCGGTTGGCTTCCCGCGGCGACCGTCAGGAAGGCCCGGGCAGCCGGGGTCAGCTCGGCCACCCGGCTCAGGGCACAGACGTGCAGCAGGACCTCGGGTTCGATGCGCGCCGTCCGCAGTCCGGCCTGCCGCGCCAGCACAGACCACGACGACGGCAGGACGGCATGGCCCAGCCCGGCCAGGACCAGCGGAAGGACGGACGTCCGGTGCGCCACTTCAACAGCAATCTCCAGGCCGACGCCGTGGGCCAGCGCCTCGTCAATAGCCCACCGCATGAGCGATCCGCGCTGGGAAACAACCATCCGCTGGCCGGCGAGATCCTCCCACCGCAGCGTCAGCCCGCTGTCGTGGTCGTCCCCGGCCGTGTCTGTGTCCGTACGTGAGGGGAAATCCGCGTGGGGGTTGAGCACCAGCATCAGCGGCTGCCGGCCCAACGGCAGGACGTCGATGTCCGCGGCCCGGAAGGGACGGTCCGCCCCCAGCAGGCCTATCTCGGAACTGCCGTCGCGGACGGCGGCCACAACGGCGTCGCTTGTGAAGGCAGCCTCGACACTCACCGTCACGGTGGGGTGGGTCCGAGCGTAGGCCGCAATGATCGAGGTCATCGGTTCAATTCCGGGTGATGGCATGGCGATGACATCCAGCCGGCCCCGGCGCATGCCCTTGAGCTCGTCGATTGCGGAGCGGGCGGCTTCCAAATCGCGGACGACGACGCGCGCCGGCCCCACCAGCTCCCGGCCTGCCTCGCTCAGCACCACGTTGCGGCCAACCCGGTGAAAGAGTGGAACCCCTAAATCCCGTTCCAGGCTCTTGATGGTCTGTGACAGGGAGGGCTGGGCGATGAGCAGCTTTTCGGCGGCCCGGGTGAACCCCTGATGGTCCACCACGGCCAGAAAGTACTTCAGGTGCCTGACGTCCACGACGGCTCCCTTGCATTCGGGTGACGGATCCGGTGCCGTGCTGAACCCCGTCCAGTGGCGAAGCATTGGTTTCACCTATGGGTGAGTAGACAACAGGTTCTGGACGCGGCGCAAGAGGCTGCTGCATAGTGAACGCATTCAACGAGGAAGGGCTCCGATTGTGTACACGCAGCAGCCGGCTCCAACCGAAGATTCGGGCGCTCCACACCGGACAGATGTACGTGCAGCGCTCCTGGGCGGAACCACCTTCCGCAGCCTGAGCGAACAAACGCTCTCACCCCGGGAAGAGAGATTTGAGCGTGCCCGGCAAACCATCGGCTTGTTCCTCGCCCCCGTGGTCGCCATCGGGTTTGCCTTACTGCCCCTGAACCTGGAATCCAACCAGCACATGCTGGCCGCCATCCTGCTGGGCGTCATCGTCCTGTGGATCTGCGAGCCGGTGCCCATTCCGATCGGCGGGTTGATCGGCGTCGCGGCGATTGTGATCTTGGGGGTGGCCCCGGCCAGTGCCGTGCTGGCCCCGTTCGGATCCACCACCATCTTTACGTTCATCGGGGCGTTCATCCTGGCGCAGGCGATGCTCAAGCACGGGATTGCGCAGCGGCTGGCCTTCGCCGTGCTGTCCATGCCCGGAGTCGGGAAATCAACGTACCGGGTGGTGATCGCGTTCGGTGTGATCACCTGCCTGCTTTCGGCTTTTGTCTCCAACACCGCCACGGTGGCCATGCTGATGCCCACCGCGCTGGGCGTGCTGGTGGTGATTGCCCAGCTGATGCAGGACCGTGGCATCGTGAAGGCGGATTTTGATCCGCTGCGGATGCGCGTCGGGGCCGCTCTGCTCCTGATGCTCGCCTACGGCGCCAGCGTGGGCGGGCTGCTCACCCCCGTCGGTTCACCGCCAAACCTCATCGGCCGCGGTTTGATCGAAGAAGCCACCGGTGTACGCATTTCCTTCGCCCAGTGGATGGCCATTGCCGCACCGGTATGCCTGGCGATGTTTGTGGTCCTGGCCCTGGTCATGCTGCTGCTGAACAAACCGGAAATCCGCCGTCTCGAGGGTGTCGAGGAATATGTGCGGGAGCGGCGGGAAGCCCAGGGGAAAATGTCCCGGGCGGAGGTCAACACGCTGATCGCCTTCGGAGTGACTGTGACTCTGTGGCTGGCGCCGGCTGTTGCAAGCCTGATCGGAGGCACCGAATCAGAGGCGTATATTTTCCTGGACGACCGCCTCGACGAGGGGATTGTGGCTGTGCTCGGCGCATCTCTGCTGTTCATCCTGCCGGTGAACTGGAAGCAGCGGCAGGCCACCCTGACCTGGTCCGATGCGGCGAAGATCGATTGGGGCACCATCCTGCTCTTCGGAACCGGCATCATCTTCGGTGCGCTGCTTGCCTCCACCGGCCTCGCGGAAACCATCGGCAAGGGCGCCTCAGAGAACCTGAATATCACCAACATCGTGGCCATCACGGCCTTCTCCGCAATCCTGGCCATCCTGATTTCGGAGACCACGTCCAACACTGCCTCCGCCGCGGTGATCGTGCCTATTGTGATACCCCTGTGTCAGGCCATTGGCGTCGACCCGTTTGTGCCGGCGCTGGCCGCCACGTTCGCCGCTTCCTTCGGCTTCATGCTGCCGGTCTCCACTCCGCAAAACGCTATTGTCTACGGAACCGGCGCCGTGCCGATCACACGGATGATCCGCACCGGGCTGTTCTTCGACATTCTCGGCGCCATTCTGATTATTACGATCGTGCCGGTGATGATCGCCGTCGTTGGAATCGGCGGTTAGGAATCGGCACTTAGCCGGTAGCCGGCGCTGGTACCGGCGACGCCCAGCCGGTGAGGTCCAGAATCCGGCGGGCGACGTCGGCCGCGCTCAGGTTATCGGTGTCGATCCGGTGCACCCAGGCCGGAGTGTCCCGGTCGAGTGCGATTGCAGCATTCCTGCTCCGGGCAATGTGTTCCTGCAACGTGCTGCCGGCTTCGCGGGTGCCAAGGCGCAGGTTCGCGCCCGCATCAGAGGCCCGCAGGAGTACTGCGTGGACGCGGGGGTCCTCTCCCATGGCCGCTGCGAGCTCAGCTGTTTCCCGCACAGCGACCGTGTTGGTGTAAATCAGACGCCGGTAGCCGAGCGTCCGGTAGTTCCCCCAGATGGCCGCCAGATTCACGGCTGCCAGGCCCTGCGGCCAGGGTGACGGTTCTTTCCACGGTGCCGGATACGCCAGATCGAGGGTATCGCCTTCGATGACGGCGTGCCGGATATCCAGGCGGGTAAGCAGCGCATGAAGCTCCAGGGCGGTGGTGCTTTTTCCAACACCCGATCGCCCACCAATGAAGAGCACTTCGGAGTCCGGTGTTGAGCGTGACATGACGATGAAGGTATCACCGCGTGCGTCACCAGAATGCAGAGACACTCCGGGCTGCTCTTGTGCCCACGCATCCGCGGGGCAAGAATTCGAGCACACATCATTGCAGAGAGGACGAGCCATGCCCCACGTCACCGTCGGCACAGAGAACACCGGAGATCTAAACCTCTACTACCAGGACCAGGGATCAGGCCAGCCCGTGCTGCTGATCCACGGCTACCCGCTGGACGGGGACTCCTGGGAGCGGCAAACCCGGGCCCTGCTTGGCGGCGGTTACCGGGTCATCACCTACGACCGGCGCGGGTTTGGGCGGTCCAGCAAGCCGAACTTCGGTTATGACTACGACACGTTCGCCGATGACTTGTCCACGATTATCAACGAACTGGACCTGCGGGACGTGGTGTTGGTGGGTTTCTCCATGGGCACCGGTGAACTGGCCCGCTACGTGGGCCGGCACGGAACCGAGCGGATCAGCGGCCTGGCTTTCCTCGCCTCGTTGGAACCGTTCCTGCTGCAGACGGATGACAACCCAACAGGCGTACCGGCGGAGGTCTTTGAGGGCATCGCAGCCGCCGCGCAAAGCGACCGTTTTGCCTGGTTCAGCAGCTTCTTTTCCGACTTTTACAACCTGCCGGAGAACCTGGGAACCCGCATCAGCGAAGAGGCGGTCCGCGGCAGCTGGAACGTGGCCGCGGGCAGCGCTCCCAGGGCCGCATACGCTGTAGTGCCGTCCTGGCTTACGGATTTCCGGGGCGACGTCGTCAAGGTGCGCGAGTCAGGGCTGCCGGTGCTGATCCTGCACGGAACAGCGGACAACATCCTGCCCATCGATTCGACCGGCCGTCCGTTCTCCGAGGCGCTTCCGGATGCCCGCTACGTGGAGGTTGAAGGCGCCCCGCACGGCCTGCTCTGGACGCATGCCGACGACGTCAACGCCGCACTGCTGGACTTCCTGGACAGCTAAAGGTTGCCGCCCTGGGTACCGGGAGGCTGGATCAGACTGCCGGTTATCCGGTGATCTTGTACTTTTCGCGGTCCTGTTCATCCAGGATGATCTGCTCCTGTACCGTCATGGCACTGCCGCCGCGGCTGACGGGCATCCACCATGCTCCCGGCTCGGGCTTCACCGGGTAAGTGTCTATGCAGTGGTCCATGCCGGCCTGCAGGGTTTTCTGCAGCAGTTCGGTCTCCTCGGTCACCGAGGCGTCCGGGGCAACCCGGATCATGGGGCTGACGTGGATCCGGACCGGGTTTTTCCAGACGGACTTCAGACTGAGGCCGTGGCCTCCGCGCGTGAGCATGCGGTGACTGCCCCACACGGACACTGGGATGATCGGTACTCCGGCCTCGGCCGCCATGCGGACCGCACCGGTTTTGAGCTTGCGGACGCTGAAGCTGCGGCTTACACCGGCTTCGGGCAGCACGGCCAGGTACTCGCCGCGGCGCAGAGCCTGAACCGATTCGGCATAGGCGCCAGCGCCGTCGGACCGGTCCACGATGATGTGTTCGCACATCTGGCACACGGCCTTGACGAACGGCTTCCGGGCCGCTTTTTTGGTGACCAAAAAGCGCATGTGCGCCTTCAGTTTTTTCCACACCAAGTACTCGGCAAAAACAAAGTCAAGGTAGCCAAAATGCGTAATAGCCACCACGGCCCCCTTGCCGGGCACCACCGTCCGGTTCAACCCGTGGATCTCTTCATCCGCGGGAAGATTCTCCAGTCCCGAGGGCAGGACGGGCATTCGGAAGATTTTGGTCGACAGAATTCCGGTTAGGACAATGCTGCGGTAGACGTACTTGTTTGGGGCAAACTTCAACGTCATCTCCTCGTGGATAATCCGGGCAGGACAACAATTCTATCCGGTGAGGGGCCGCTCTGCTGAACCGACGGGTGGCGGCAGCGTCAGGCTTCAGTGGCCTGCCGCCGGCGGCGCGCCTTTTGGCTCTGGTCCCTGCCGGTCGGACGGCCTCCACGGTTATCGTGGCATATGGCATGGCGCAACCTGACACGTGTGCGTGGAGGCAGAAATGCCCTGCAGGCATATCCGGTTCTCCTCGACGAGGCCCAGCGTCTCGATGCCCAGTTGGGGGAGATCGACTGGGCAGTTCCCCCGGCAGGATCGACTGATCGCTCGTTTCCTGCACCCAGCGGAACACTGGCCATGCGGACCATGGGCGCGCAGACCGATCCGCCCGTTGTTTTGGTGCCGGGGGCCATGGGGTCCAAGGAAGATTTTTCCCTCATGATGCCGGTGCTGGCGGCTGCGGGATACTACGTTGTCAGCTATGACCTGGCCGGCCAGTATGAGTCCGCGGCCGCCGGCCCGGAGCATTTGAGGCCGCCGCAGAGCCATTACGAATATGACCTGTTCGTGAACGACTTTTTGGCCGTCCTGGAGTCCCTCACCGGTGCCGCGCACGTGCTGGGATACTCCTTTGCCGGAATAGTGTCCCAGATCGCCCTTGTGCGCCGACCCGATCTCTTCCGCTCCCTGTGCCTGCTGAGCTGCCCACCGGTTCCGGGCCAGAGTTTCCGCGCCGTGAGCCGGGTGGGCAGGTTCAGCCCCCTGGTCAATGACAAGATGCATGCCGGACTCATTGTCTGGGGTATCCGCAGGAATTTTGTGGGGGTGCCGGCCGCACGCATGGACTTCATCCGCCACCGCTTTGACTACACGCGGGACGAGTCGCTCCAGGACATAGTGCGGCTGATGAAGCGGTCACCGGATCTGCGCCGAAACCTCGCTGCTGCTCCGCAGCCCAAGCTGGTGGCGGTGGGCCGTGCGGACGTGTGGCCGCAGTATCTGCATTATGCGTTCGCTGAATCCATCGGTGCCCGTTTCGCCGCGTACGGATCCGGGCATGGGCCGTGCGAGGATGCGCCACATCAACTCAGCCGCGATCTCCTGGCCCTTTACGCTGCGGCGGGCTGATCCGTCGGCCCCGCTTTTTTGGCGCGGCGGCGGGCGCGGCGCCGCGCGAGCGGCGGTTCCGCCCGGAAATCAAGGTCGAAGGTCTGCCAAGCCATGATCAGCCGGCGGCGCAGCCCGCTCCAGTTGTCGAAGGGCCTGGCAGAGACGCCGACCCTGAGGGTCGGGTCATACAGGACCGACATCCAGGGACGGATCTGGTAACTCAGGTCCAGGTCATCGTGGACCTGCGGCAGTTCCCGGTGCACACGATCGCGCAATTGCTTCCACATGGACGCGGACATCGCAAAGTTGGAGCCGAACAGCGGCGGATGCCCGAGGAGGAGCCCAACCACGCGGATGTAACCCCCGATGTAGATGGTCCGGCCAATCCACCTCGTGACGCGGTTTCCGCCGTAGAAGTTCCCGGGGCCGGTGAGGGCGGTCAGGGGGCCCTGTGCCTCGAGGATCTTCTCCACCCGTTCCAGCCAGTTGGGCGGCGGAACCGAGTCGGCATCCAGACGTGCCAGGATTTCCCCGGCCGCGGCGTCGAATCCGGCGGCAGTTGCGCCGGCAATCCCCGGGACATCCAGGGCCACTCGCCGCACTCCGGCCGCCGCGCAGACCGCAGCAGTCTCATCAGTGCTGCCATTGTCCACCACCACAACTTCGTCCGGCTGCCGGGCTTGCCGCTGCAGGGCCGCCAAGCAGGCAGACAGCATGAGTGCGTCGTTGCGGGACGGGATGACCACCGAGATTGTTGGCATTGTTCAGACTGTAGCGGCCGGGGGCCGCGGCGGAAACGCCGAGGCTCCCCTGCGCCTCCGGGGAGCGGGTATTACTCCTGCCGGCCCTGCTGATAGACGTCGGGGATGCCGTCGCCGTCGTCGTCGGTATTCTCCTCGGCTTCAATCGCACGGTAGTGGCGGTTGCGCGGGGTCAGCACCAGGGATGCCAGGATGGCCGCCATGATCGACGCGGCGAGGATACCCACCTTGGCGTGGTCATTGGGAATCGTACCCTGGCCAAAGCTCAGGTCAGCGACCAGCAGGGAGACGGTGAAGCCGATGCCGGCCAGAACGGCCACACCCAAGAGATCAATGTATTTGAAGGAAGCGTCCAGTTTTGCGCGGGTGAGCTTCGTCAGCAACCAGGTGGTTCCCAGGATGCCGATTGGCTTGCCCAGCACCAGGCCCGCGATGATGCCCAGCGAGATGGGATCCGTCAGCGAGGACATAAAGCCGTCCCAGCCGCCTACCGCCACACCGGCGGAGAAGAACGCAAAGACCGGGACGGCGAATCCGGCGGAGAGCGGGCGGAACCGGTGCTCGAAGATTTCCGACAGGCCGGGGCCCGCTTCGGGTCCGCCGCTGGCCTTGCTGCGGATTACGGGAATTGCAAAGCCCAGCAGCACGCCTGCAACCGTGGCATGAATGCCGGAGGCATGGACCAGGGCCCACACAACAATGCCGATGGGCAGCAGGATGAACCATGCTGCGGAGGCTTTCAGTCCGAAGAAGCGGCGGTATTTCTGGGCCAGGAAGGTGTAAAGGAGCAGGCCGGCAACCGCGAGGAGCAGCGGAGTGATCTTGACGTCCTCGGTGTAGAACACGGCGATGATGGTGATCGCCAGCAGGTCATCCACGACGGCCAGCGTCAAAAGGAAGATCCGCAGGGCAGAGGGCAGATGAGAACCGATAATGGCCAGCACGGCAACCGCAAAGGCAATGTCCGTGGCAGTGGGGATAGCCCAGCCGTTCAGACTTTCGGGATGGCTCCAGTTGATTGCGGCATAAATTGCCGCCGGGACCGCCACGCCGCCTACGGCAGCGGCAACTGGCACTATGGCCTTGCTGATGTTTCGCAGATCCCCGGCGACGAACTCACGTTTGAGTTCCAGGCCCACCAGGAAGAAGAAAACAGCGAGGAGACCGTCCGCTGCCCAGGCACCCAGGCTCAGCTGCAGATGCCAGGGTTCGTAGCCAATTTCAAAGTCCCGCAGTGCGAAGTAGCTCTCCGAGAACGGGGAATTGGCCCAGACAATGGCGATCAATGCTGCCGCAACCAGCAGGATTCCGCCTACGGTTTCCTTACGCAGAATTTCGCCGATGCGCAGCTTCTCGCTGTAGCTGCCGCGACTGAAGACACGGGCTCCCTCGGCTGGTGTTTGTGCTGCGGACGCAGCAGGCTCCGGGGTTTTGTGGGGGTGCACGGGGTTTACTCCTGAAAAAGCGGTCGACAATGATATTGCCGACCAGACTTCCCGGCGCACCTTCTATCCACCCTACGGGAAATCCTCAGAGTGCTCCAAACCGGTGATAACTCGGTCACAACCAGTGTAACGGTGACGCCCGGTGGTACCCGGCCGGCGCGCACCCGCCGCTCCGACGGGGCTAATCCGTTTTCCGTGCCCGGCTGGGCTGGACCCGCAGGGGCTCCCCGGGCATTTTGGGGTAATCCGGCGGAAAAGGCATCTCCGCCAGCCCGTTGTCCAGGTCCCGCTGCCACCACTGCAGCAGCACGGAGATGCTCCCGGGCCGGGCGGCCATGTCCGCCCAGGGGTCACCCACCGTGCGCAGCCGTTCAGGAACGGTCAGGACGGTGAACTCCCGGGGATCCGCATCCTCCAGCTCTTCCCACCGCAGCGGCGTGGACACCGGTGCGTGCGGCAGCGCCCGGGGGCTGTAGGCGCCGGCAATGGTGCGGTCCCGGTTCGCCTGGTTGAAGTCCACAAAGATCTTCTCCCCGCGCTCCTCCTTCCACCATGCCGTGGTGACCTGCCCGGGCATGCGCCGCTCAAGTTCCCGCGCCGCGGCGATGACCGCGTGCCGAACATCGAGAAACTCATGATCAGGGGTGATGGGAGCGTAAACGTGCAGGCCGCGGTTTCCGGAGGTCTTGATGAAAGCGTCCAGCCCTGCCTCGGACAGGACGGAACGAAGTTCGAAGGCTGCGGGCACTGCGTCGCTGAAACCGGTACCGGGCTGGGGGTCCAGATCGATGCGCAGCTGATCCGGATTGTCGGTGTTATCGGTCCGTGAGGGCCAGGGGTGGAAGACCACCGTGTTCATCTGCACGGCCCAGACCGCGGCGGCGGGCTCGTCGAGCACCAGCTGCGGATGGGCCCGGGCGCTGGGATACGTCACGGTGACGGCACGGATAAAATCCGGTGCTCCCTTGGGCGGGTTCTTGGAGAAGAACTGTTCGCCGTCGATCCCTTCGGGAAACCGCTGCAGAGAGAGAGGACGGTCGCCGTTGGCGGCGATGAACGCGTTGCCCACCTCCGCCACGTACTGTGCGAGGTCCAGCTTGGTCAGCCCCAGTTCTGGCCACAAAACACGGTCCGGACTGGAAATGCGCATCTCGCGTTCGCCGTGCGGACCAGGGACAGTCAGTGTGGTTGCTTTGCCGGCCATGGCCATAACCTACTCGGAAATACCCTCACCGTCACGGGCAGCGGGCCTCGGCGGGGCTGTGCGCTAGGCGGGTGTGTCCGCGGCGGGCTCAGTGCGGCGGTAGTGCTTGTGCCCGTGGACAAAGTGGTACAGCACGGTGGTGGCCAGGATGCAGCCGGCCAGCAGCCAGTACATGCGGTGGAATCCGGTGACGGAGACCAGAGCCCCCAGGGCCAGCGGGCCAAGGCCCACTCCTGCATCCATCATGATGAAGTAGGTGGAGGTGGCCAGCCCGATCCGGTGCGGCGGGGCCATGGTGACGGCGATGGCCTGGGCGGTGGGAACCAGTGCGCCGAAGCCGATGCCAACAAACACACCCGCTGCCGCCAGCACCAGGCCGTTGGGTGCCCAGGCCAGCATGGCCAGGCCGACGGCGAAGGAGACGAGCGTGGGATAGATGACGGCGTTGTCGCCGTACACATCGTGCAGCCGGCCCATGAACAGGCGTGAGATCAGCACCACCGCCGCGTAAACCAGGAAAAACGCGCTCGCCGCAGTGACCAGGTCTTCTTCCTGGGCATACGAATTTATGAAGGTCAGGATCCCGGCATACGAGGCGCCGGCAACAAACATGATCGAAGCAATCGCAAGGGCCGCGGGATCGAGGATGTCAGTGAAGCGAAGACGCCATTTGCGGGCCTGTTCCGCCGGCGTCGGCGTGCGCTCCGGCAGCTTGAGCAGAACAGCGATCAGCAGGGCCAGGGCGGCGCAGGCGGAGCTGGTCAGAAACAGGAAGTCATAGGTCATGGTGTCCACGATCAGCACGGCCAGGAAAGGCCCGACGGCGGTGGCCAGTGTGGTGGAGATGCCAAAGTAGCCTGTGCCTTCCCCACGGCGGCGGACGGGAATCAACCCCATGACGGACGCGGAAATGGACGTACTGGCCGCACCGAAGGCGGCTCCATGGAGGAACCGGATGGCCAGCAGCGCTGCCATGCTGTCCGCCAGCGGATAAAGCAGCGCCGCGGCCGTGAACACCACGAGTCCGCCCAGCAGCAGGCGGCGCCGGCCGATGAAGTCCAGGAACTTGCCGCTGAAGATCCGGGCCACCAGGGCGCCGACCACAAAGGAACCGGAGGCAAAACCGGCGGCGCTGCCGGAAGCCTGGAACTGCTCGACGGCGTAGAGCGCCATGGTGGTCATCAACAGGTAGAAGACCAGGGAGAGGAAGAAGTTGGTGATGATGGCAAGGACAAACCCCTTGGTCCATAGCTTCTGGTGGGGTAACTGACCGCCGCGCGACACTGCATACTCCTGCTGCTTTGTTTTGTTATGGGGAGGTATTGCCGGCCCGCACCTGGCCGACCGGCGAAACAACGCTACGCCTGCAGTAAATGAGAGCGAAATCAATCCGGGCTGATGTGCGTTTTATCTCACCGCTTGGGTGTCTCCGGACGAAGCCTATTACCCCGCTGTGCATGCCCTGCGGGGCACCTCCCTAGTGGCAGCCCCACTACCGCACTTAGACTTTTGCCAGCCGGGTTCGTACACCGACCGTCCCGAATCCCGCTGCCCTGAGGGCCTGCGAAAGGACCGCCGCCCTATGAGGAATCCGTATCAGCCGGCGTGGTGGACCAACGCCGTTGTCTACCAGATCTACCCGCGGAGTTTCGCGGATACCACCGGTGACGGCATTGGAGACATTTCCGGTGTCATCGAGCATCTGGACTATCTCAGCGACCTGGGTGTGGACGTGATTTGGCTCTCCCCCATCCATGAATCCCCCCAGCATGACAACGGATATGACATCTCCAACTACCGGCGGATTGACCACCTGTACGGCACCGAGGAGGAGTTCGACCAGCTGCTGTCCGAAGTCCACCGGCGCGGCATGAAACTGATCATGGACTTGGTGGTGAACCACACCTCCGATGAACACTCGGCCTTTGTTGTCTCAGCCTCGTCCCGCAGCAACGTGTCGCGGGATTCCTATTTTTGGCGCGACCCACGCCGGGGATTCTCGCCTGATGAGCCCGGAGCCGAACCGAATAATTGGGGGTCCATTTTCGGTGGAAGCGCCTGGACCTACCACCCCGGAACCGAACAGTATTACCTGCATCTCTTCAGCCCGCATCAGCCGGACCTGAACTGGGAAAGCACCCGGGTGCGCCGTCGGGTGTACGAAATGATGAACTGGTGGCTGGACCGCGGCATTGACGGATTTCGAATGGACGCCATCAATTTTATTTCCAAGCGGCCATCGCTGCCGGACAGCCCGGTGGGGGCCGGCGGCATGTACGCCAACGGCGCTCCGTTCTATGTATCCGGTCCCAGAGTCCACGAGTTTCTCCAGGAAATGATGCGCGCCGTCTTTGGCTACCGGACGAACGATTACCTTGTGGTGGGAGAGACCGACGGCGTGACCGTTGAGGAGGCGGTGCTGTTCACCGATTCCCTGCGCGGCGAGCTGGACATGGTCTTCCAGTTTGAGCACATGCGCCTGGATCATGGGCCAGGCGGCAAATGGGATCATGTGCCCGTGAAATTGCGTGACCTGAAGACCATCGCGAACCGGTGGCAGCGTTCGCTGGCTGACCGGGGCTGGAACAGTCTCTACCTTGGCAACCATGATCAACCCCGGTCCGTCTCGCGGTTTGGCGATGACACCGGGTACCGGTACGAGTCTGCCACCCTGTGGGCAACGCTGTTCCATCTGCAGCGCGGCACACCGTTCATTTACCAGGGCGAGGAAATCGGGATGACCAATGCCGGTTTCACTTCCATAGAACAGTACCGGGACCTGGAATCGCTGGCCTATTACGACTACGCGGTCAACAGAGGCATGAGAAAGGAGCATGTGCTGGACACCCTGGGGAGGGTCAGCCGGGACAATGCCCGCACTCCCATGCAGTGGAACGAGTCGCCCCATGCAGGCTTTAGCACGGGTAAACCCTGGATCGACGTTAATCCCAATTACCCCTCCATTAATGCCGCGGCAGACCGGGCGGCGGAGAAATCTGTCTTCCGCTACTACCAGCGGCTCATTGCACTGCGGCACAACTCCACGGTGGTCTCCCTGGGCGACTTTGAAATGGTGGACCCCGGCGACCCGCTGCTTTTTGCGTTCCGGCGCCGCCTGGGCGACGAGGAGCTGAGCGTGATGTGCAACGTCTCCGGCGGTCCGCTCCCGGTGCCCGCATACCTCCGCGACTCGAAGCTGGTGTTGGGAAACTACATCGAACCGGGCAGCCCGGAGCTACTGCGGCCCTGGGAGGCCCGGGTCCACCGCTTGACCCGGTCTACTGCCTCCACAGGGGTGTAGGCCGCGCAGCGCCGGATGATTCCTAACGCCGGATGATCCGCCGCTTGCGGGCTTCGTTGACGGCGGCCGTGCGGTTGTCAACGCCGAGTTTTTCGTAGATGTGGACCAGATGGGTTTTGACTGTGGCCTCGGAGATAAAGAGCTGTCGGGCCATGGCGCGGTTGGCCATCCCGTCGGCCAGTAGTTCCAGCAGCTCCAGCTCGCGCGGACTCAGTGACGTTTCCGGGCTGCGGAGTTGGCCAAGCAGCCGTCCGGCCACTTGGGGCGCCAAGGCCGTCCGACCTTCGGCGGCCGCGATCACGGCGTTGCGGATCTCCTCCGGTGCTGCGTCCTTAAGCATATAGCCGGCGGCTCCGGCGTCGACGGCCGCCAGAATGTCGGCGTCACTGTCATACGTGGTCAGGATGAGCACCGGCGGACCGCCAGCCGCTCGGATCCGTTTTGTAGCCGTCACGCCGTCCATCCCGGAGCCCATTTGCAGATCCATCAGCACCACATCAAACGGCGTGCCCAGAGCTTCCTGCCGGGCCACTTCGGTGATGGCTGCAGCGCCGTCAGTCGCTTCTGCCGTCACCTCCATTCCTTCGAAGTCTCCCAGCATGGCCCTTAGCCCGGCCCGGACCACGGGGTGATCGTCCACGAGCAGGACACGGATGCCGGTCATTCGGTGCTCCCGGAGGCCGCAGCAGCCGGGTCCAGCGGCAGTCTCAGCGCCACCACGGTGCCCTCCCCCGGCGCGGACTCGACGCTCAAGGTGCCGTGCAGGTCCGCAACCCGCTCACGCAGGGAGAGCAGTCCAAACCCCGTGCCGTCGGCCCGCGGACCGGCGGGAAGCATAACCGGGTCAAAGCCCGTGCCGTCGTCGAACACGTCCAACGCCACTGAATCCGGCGAATACTCCAGCGTCACCACTGCCTTGGACGCCCCTGCATGGGCCTCAATGTTGGCGAGCAAAGACTGGGCCGCCCGCAGCAGGGTGGCTTCGCAGGCAGGATGCAGCGGCCCCGGGGTTCCGTCCACCCGAAACAGGCATTCAAGATGTCCCCCTCCTGCGGCTGAACGCCGTGCAGCATTGGAACAGACCGAGGCCAGGCGCGCGTCCAGGGAACCGTGCTCCAGCGGTGCAGCTAGGCCGCGGACAAACCTTCGCGCCTCAGCCAAATTTTCAGAAGCCGTGCTTTGTACCAGGGTCAGCCGTTCCCGGGCCAACCCGGGGTCGTCTGCATCAAGGGCGCTGACGGCGGCTCGGGAGAGCAGAACAATGCTGGAGAGGCCCTGCGCCAGGGTGTCATGGATCTCCCTGGCCAGCCGTTCGCGCTCCGCCAGCACACCGGCGTCGTGCTGGGACGCCGCGAGCTCACCCCGGGCGCGCTGCAGCTCCTCGAGGGCGAGGCGCTGGTTGACGCTTTCGCGGTGGAGGGCGGAGTAAGCGCTGCCCATGACAACCGCAAACAGGGCACCGATCATCGGGCCCAGAAGGGCAGCAAGGCTTGGGTGACCCATCCGGGACCACTGGGCCAGAACCACGGCGGCCGTGCTCAGCAGGACGGCCGCGAGCGCCGGTATCGTCCGCAGCAGCTGCAGGTCCAGGAAGAACAGCGGGAAGGCCAACCAGGAGAAGTCGGGGCTGATGACCAGCAGGCACAGCCACAGGGCGGTCACCATACCCAGCCAGGCCGGACCGTAACGGTCCGGTGCCGGCCCCAGTCCGGTTGCGGCATACCGTGTCTCGGTCAGTGTTCCCGCCAGGTAAACCCCGGCGAGCACTGCACTGAGCACGTAGGCGCCCACCCGCGCGGGCCAGGCGGGCTGGTTGAGTCCCATCTGGAAAACGGCCAGCAGGAGCAAGCCGGCAAATGCCGTGTGCAGGGCAATGCGCAGTGCGCGCAGCACCACATCCCCGGGAGAGGCGCCGGCTGAAGCTTTCGCCGCTATGGCGTTGACGGCTGTGGCCCCTGCCGGCGGCGCAGAAGCCTGCGGAGCGGGCTGCGGCTGGCTGTGGATCCGGGCACTCATGCCTCCAAGCGTAAGCCGCCCCGCCCCCGGGCACATCAACCGTTTGGTGGAGCGTAGGCTCACCCCATCAGTCAGTGCGGATCGACCACTCATCCGATGGAATCGCTCCACATTCGCGGGACCGTGGAAGACAAGGACAACAAGCCGGACATACCGGCTGATGATCTGGAAGGAACCATCGTGTATCTCGCACTTCGTGACATTCGCTTTGCAAAGGGGCGCTTCGCCCTGATGGGCAGCGTAGTGGCACTAATCTCCCTGCTGCTGGTGCTGCTCTCCGGGCTCACCGCCGGGCTCGGTAACCAAAACACTGCCGCTGTGGCCGGACTGGAAGACCACGGGATCAACTCCGTGGCGTTCGGCGCTCCCGGGAACACCGAGGCCAAGGCCTCCTTCACCGAGTCGGTGGTTACCGACGAGCAGCTGCAGGACTGGCGGAATACCGAGGGGGTTGAAGGGGCGGAGCCGCTAGGCATCACCCAGACCCGTGCAGTGGCCGGCTCCACGGCAAATGTGGCCGTGTTCGGCGTCGAGCCCGGCTCGTCTCTGGCGCCGCAAAAGGTGGACGACGGCGGTGTCATCCTTGGTACCTCCACCGCGGAAGATCTCAGCGTGGACGTGGGCGACCAGATATCCCTGGGCGGCCGCAGCCTGACCGTGAGCGCCGTCTCCGAAGACTCCTGGTACAGCCACACGCCGGTGGCCTGGGCGTCACTGGATACCTGGCAGCAGGTGGCACACACCGATGACGCTTCCCTGCCGGAGGCCCCCATTGCCACCGTAATTGTTTCCGACGCAACTTCCGATGCGGCGGACGCTGCCAATGCCGCCGCCGGGACCGTCTCCACCGACGTCAGCGGTTCCTTCAGCGCCCTGGGCTCCTACAAATCCGAAAACGGCTCCCTGCTGATGATGCAGGCCTTCCTCTACGGGATCTCTGCGCTGGTAATTGTTGCCTTCCTGACCGTGTGGACGGTGCAGCGTACCCGGGACATCGCCGTGCTCAAGGCCCTGGGCGGTTCCTCCTCCTACCTGCTCCGGGATGCGCTCGCCCAGGCAGCGATCGTGCTGGCGAGCGGCGCACTAGTGGGCGGCCTCCTCGGCGTGGGCATTGGTGCGGTTGCAGCGCAGGTGGCACCGTTCCTTGTCAGCGCAGCCACCACCGTCCTGCCGATCCTCGGGATTGTCCTGCTGGGCCTTGCAGGCGCCGCGCTCGCGGTCCGCAACGTGACCAAGGTGGACCCGCTCACCGCCCTTGGCGGGAACTGATGGACCAGGCTTCCGGCTCCCGGCTAGCCCACCCCGCCAACACTTCTCGAAAGGATTTATCCATGCCTGTATCTGCTCTGTCCCTAACCGGCGTCACTCTTGAATACCCCGACGGCGAGGGCACACTCAAGGCGCTAGATGACGTCAGCCTTGAGGTGCCGGCGGGTGAGATCCTCTCCCTGGTTGGACCCTCCGGCTCCGGCAAGTCCTCCCTGCTGGCTGTTGCGGCCACACTGATCCGCCCCACCTCCGGGTCCGTGAGCGTTGCCGGAACGGACACCGCCACGCTGGACGACGCCGGGCGCACCACGCTGCGGCGGGGCAAGGTGGGCCTGATTTTCCAGCAGCCCAACCTGCTGCCCTCGCTCACCGCGGTGGAACAGCTTGTCATTACCGATCGGCTGCGCGGGTTGCGCAGCTCCGCTTCTACGGAGCGGGCAATGGAACTGCTGGATCTGGTGGGCCTCTCCCCCGCAGCGAATAAGCGGCCGCACCAGCTCTCCGGCGGCCAGCGCCAGCGGGTCAACATTGCACGGGCACTTATGGGCAGCCCGGCGCTGATGCTGGTCGATGAGCCCACAGCGGCCCTGGACCATGAACGCTCCGAGAGCATTGTGAAGCTGCTCGTGGAACTGACCCGCGAGTTTGGCTTCGGTACGGTCATGGTCACGCATGACACGGACTTTGTCCCGCTGACCGACGCCGTGGCCGGGATGCGCGACGGCCGCCTGTCGAGTGCATTGCTGGCGGACTTCGGGCGGGCCGCGGTGGCGTAACCGAACTCAGGCGGGTGGCCCCGGCCGGCAGCGGCAGTGTCGGCCGGCCGGGGCGCCCCCGGGGAGCTTCAGGCCCGGCCATGTGCTTTCTGTTAGCGCTCACAGATATGCTCGGAGAGAGTCCCCGGGCATGAGCTTCGCGGACCTGAACGCGGCATCAGTGCCCGCCCAGACAGGAGCCAGCTATGACCCAGCCAGCAACCAGCCCCAACGGACGCATTATCACTTTGGAGGCAGGCCGCTATCGGGCTGGAATTGCCACTGTCGGAGCCGCCATCCAAAGCCTCACCTTTGATGGTGCGGATGTGGTGCTGCCGTTCGATCCGGACCGTGTGCCCCACGCCTTTGCCGGCAAAACGCTGGCACCCTGGCCCAACCGGATTGACGGAGGAAGGTATGCCTTCCGCGGCGAGACCTATGAGGTCCCGGTCAATGAGGCTTCCACCGGCACAGCCCTGCACGGACTGGTGGCGTGGGCCAACTGGCAGGTCGCTGCCTGCTCCGGTGACGCCGTCGTACTGGAACACACCCTGCACGGAGAACCGGGCTATCCGCACCAGCTGCTGCTGCGCGCTCAGTTCACGCTGGCCGCCGAGAGTGGACTGACGGT
Organism: Arthrobacter sp. UYP6; assembly: GCF_040547315.1. Classification (NCBI taxonomy): domain Bacteria; kingdom Bacillati; phylum Actinomycetota; class Actinomycetes; order Micrococcales; family Micrococcaceae; genus Arthrobacter; species Arthrobacter sp. UYP6. Next base: position 14,567 of record NZ_JBEPPM010000024.1, on the reverse strand, counting down.
AAGGATTCACGCTACGAATACGGGAGGTACCGCTGCACCCTACGGCGTCTCCTCGCACCCCTACCTCACCGCCGGCCCCGGCGGGGTGGACAGCTGCGAGGTCTTTTTCACGGCCTCGCGCGCGCTCATGACCGATGACCGGATGCTGCCGCTGGCGCTAAAGGAAACAGCCGGCACGGACTTTGATTTTTCCCGGCCCCGGGTCCTGGGGTCCATGAGCCTGGACCATGCCTTTACGGGATTGCCCGACGGCGGATGGCAGGTCAGTCTGCGAAATCCTGCCACGGGTGCGGCCGCCGTCCTTTCCTCACCTGCCGGGCCGGAGGGATCCCCCTGGCTGCAGCTGTATTCCGGCGAAGAGCTTGGCCGGCGGGGAATGGCGGTAGAACCGATGACCTGCCCGCCGGACGCATTCAATACCGGCACTGACCTTTTGGTGCTGGAACCGGGCGACAACCACGACTATTCGTATTCAATCAGCGCCGGATAACCTCTTTATATCCCTGCCGTTTCCCTGCCGCTCCGCGCCGGCGCCCTACCGAAAGAAGAACATGCCACCGTCCCGCCGAAGGCCCTCAGGGTCTGCTCCCACCATGGAGGATGTTGCCCGGGTTGCCGGCGTCTCCCATCAGACGGTGTCCCGGGTGTTGAATGATCACCCCAACGTCAGCCCCGGGACAAAGGATCGGGTCTCCGCCGCCATCGGTGAGCTGGGGTATCGGCGCAATGCGGCCGCGCGGTCACTTGTCACCCGCTCCTCCAAGGTCATTGGTGTGATCATCACCGAGCTGGAGCAATACGGCCCGGCGAGCACCCTGCTGGGATTACAGGAGGCCGCCTTCCGGAACGGATATTTTGTCAGCGTGGCCGGCCTGCGCGAAATGACCCGCGCCGCCATGCTGGAATCCGTCAATCACCTGCTGAACCAGGCGCCGGACGGCATTGTGGTGGTGGCTCCCGTCCAGGCCGGCGTTGACCTCTTCCGCAAACTGGAAGTGACGATCCCGCTGGAGATCGTGACCAGCGGCCTGGCACCTGACGGCAGCCAGGAGCAGGCGGCCCGGACCGCCGTAGCACACCTCGCCGATCTGGGGCACCGCTCAATTGCCCACCTTGCCGGGCCGGATCAATGGATGGACGCCCGGCAGCGGGCAGCCGGGTGGCGTGAAGAACTGGCGGAGCGTGGGCTCCCTGCCACTCCGCCGATCGTAGGCGATTGGGGTGCCGGGTCCGGATACCGCATCGGGCTGGACTTTGATGACGATGCCCATACCGCAGTCTTTGTGGCCAATGACCAGATGGCGCTGGGGTTCATGCGTGCGCTGCACGAACGCGGCATCAAGGTGCCTCATGACGTCAGCGTGGTGGGGTTCGATGACCAGCCGGAAGCGGCATACTTCCTTCCGCCGCTGACCACCATCCGGCAGGACTTCCGCAGCATGGGCAGTTACTGCATTGACCTGCTGCTGCAACAGGTTGCAGGCTCCGGCGGCGCGGGGCCGGACGAAAGGGCCTCGGCTCAGCCGGTTCCGGGCTCATCGGGCATTCCGGTTCCGGAGCTCGTGGTCCGCAGCAGCACCGCTCCCCCGGCCGCCTAACCAACCCGCGAGACCAACCCGCGAGATGACAGACGGTGTCCTTCTGGGCGCTCAAACGTGCATCTACTGCCATCTCGCGGAATGGGGTAAAGGCGCTTGACAATGAGACGCATCCCACATCTAATTGTTAGCGCTAACACCATCAAAGACGATTTCCGCGGCCTGCATCCGCGGCAGGAGGCCCCATGACCAGCACCCATCCGCAGGAGCACTACGTGATTGGCGTGGACTACGGGACTCTGTCCGGACGTGCCGTGGTGGTGCGGGTCTCTGACGGGACGGAACTGGGATCGGCTGTCCACGAGTACCCGCATGCCGTCCTCACCGAGAAGCTGCCGGGCTCCGACACCCTGCTGCCGCCGGACTGGGCCCTGCAGGTTCCCCGGGATTACGTTGAAGTGCTGCAGAAAGCGGTGCCGGCCGCGATACTGGACGCAGGCGTCGATGCCGGCACCGTTATTGGCCTGGCCACCGATTTCACCGCCTGCACCATGGTTCCCGTCACGCAGGACGGAACGCCCCTGAATGAGCTCCCGGAGTTCTCGCAGCGGCCGCACTCCTTTGTGAAGCTCTGGCGGCACCACGCCGCGCAGGGCCAGGCTGACCGCATCAACACCCTGGCCGCCGCGCGCGGCGAGACGTGGCTGCCGCGCTACGGCGGTCTGATCTCCTCGGAATGGGAATTCGCCAAGGGCCTGCAGATCCTCGAAGAAGACCCCGAGGTCTATGCCGCCATGGACCATTGGGTGGAGGCAGCGGACTGGATCGTCTGGCAGCTGACCGGCACCTACGTCCGCAATGCCTGCACCGCCGGATACAAGGGCATTTACCAGGACGGTGCCTACCCGTCAGAGGACTACCTCACTGCCCTCAACCCCGGCTTTGCCGGATTCGTCCGGGACAAACTGGAGAGCACCATTGGCCAGCTCGGTTCCGCCGCCGGCACTTTGTCCGCCCGCGCCGCCGCCTGGACCGGGCTCCCCGAAGGCATCGCCGTCGCCGTGGGCAACGTGGATGCCCACGTCACCGCCCCCGCCGCCAATGCCGTGCAGCCCGGCCAGATGGTGGCCATCATGGGCACCTCCACCTGCCATGTCATGAATGCCGAGGAACTCTCCGACGTCCCCGGCATGTGCGGAGCGGTGCAGGGCGGGATAGTGGAAGGCCTCTGGGGCTATGAAGCGGGCCAGAGCGGAGTGGGTGACATCTTTGGCTGGTTCGTGAACAACTGCGTGCCGCCCCGTTACATCACCGCCGCGGCAGACGCCGGTCTAGGCGTCCACGAACACCTGACCGACCTTGCCTCCGCCCAGGCCATTGGTCAGCACGGATTGGTGGCCCTGGACTGGCACAGCGGAAACCGCTCCGTGCTGGTGGACCATGAGCTGTCCGGAGTTTTTGTGGGTCAAACCCTGGCCACCCGGCCCGAAGACATGTACCGCGCACTGCTGGAAGCGACCGCCTTCGGCACGCGCACCATCATCGATGCCTTCAACGCCAGCGGCGTTCCGGTGACCGAATTTGTGGTGGCCGGCGGCCTGCTGAAAAACCCGCTTCTGATGCAGATCTACGCGGACGTCATCAACCTGCCGCTCTCCGTCATTGACTCGCAGCAGGGACCGGCGCTGGGGGCCGCCATCCACGCCGCAGTTGCTGCCGGAGCCTACCCCGATGTCCGCGCGGCAGCGGCAGCCATGGGGCGGGTCAAACACGGCGTGTACCGGCCCATCCCGGCAAACGTCACCGCCTACGACGAGCTTTTTGCCGAATACAAAACCCTGCACGACTACTTTGGCCGCGGCGCCAACAACGTCATGCACCGGCTGAAGAAGATTCAGCGCACGGCCGTTGCCGGCCGTTCCGGAGCGGCGGCCGAAGACACAGAAGAAATGGAGCCCGCACTGTGACGGCCACCGCCGATGTCCTCGGCACCGTTGAACGGATCCGCCGGCAGGTCAGCGACCTGCACTCCGAACTGACCCGCAATGATCTGGTGGTCTGGACCGCCGGCAACATCTCCGCCCGTGTGCCGGACCAGGACCTGATGGTCATCAAGCCCTCCGGGGTTTCCTACGACAATCTCACTCCCGAGAGTATGGTCCTCACCGACCTGTTCGGCACGGCGGTGGACGGGGGCGGCTCGCCGTCGTCGGACACTGACGCGCACGCTTACGTCTACCGGCATATGCCCGATGTCCACGGCGTGGTCCACACGCACTCCACCTATGCCACCGCGTGGGCCGCCCGCGGCGAAGCGATTCCCTGCGTCCTGACCATGATGGCTGATGAGTTTGGCGGCGAGATTCCCGTGGGCCCGTTTGCCCTGATCGGTGACGACTCCATTGGCCGCGGGATTGTCCAGGTCCTGGACGGACACCGGTCCACCGCCATCCTGATGCAGAACCATGGCGTCTTCACCGTGGGCAAGGACGCCCGCTCCGCTGTGAAGTCTGCCGTGCTGTGTGAAGAGGTGGCCCGCACCGTCCATATCAGCCGCCAGCTCGGCGAGCTGCTGCCCATCCCGCAGGACAAGATCGACCGCCTGTTTGACCGCTACCAGAACGTGTACGGCCAGAAATAACTCAGCTTCACCCCCCCCACGAATGCCCGCTCGGCTCGAAAAGGACTTCACCATGACCATCAGCACCGCCCCCGCCCGCGAAATATGGTTTCTCACCGGCAGCCAGGGACTCTACGGCGAAGACACTCTGGCCCAGGTCCGCGACCAGGCCGGTGACATTGCCCGTCAGCTGGACGACGCCGATGCCGTCCCGTACCGGATTGTGTTCAAGCCCGTCCTGAAGGACTCCGACGCCATCCAGGAGACCATCCTGGCGGCCAACTCCTCGGACGCCTGCATTGGGCTCATCACCTGGATGCACACCTTTTCTCCGGCCAAGATGTGGATCCGTGGCCTGACCAAGCTGCAGCGGCCTCTGCTGCACCTGCACACCCAGCACAATGTTGAACTGCCGTGGGCGGACATTGACATGGACTTCATGAACCTGAACCAGGCCGCCCACGGGGACCGCGAGTTCGCCTACATGGCCTCCCGTCTGGGCATTAGCCGCAAGACCGTCGTCGGGCACGTCTCCAGCCCCCGGGTCCTGGCAAGAATCGATTCCTGGGCCCGGGCCGCGGCCGGCTGGTTTGAGATCCGCAACCTGAAACTCGCCCGCTTCGGCGACAACATGCGCAACGTCGCCGTCACCGAGGGTGACAAGACCGAGGCCGAGGTGAAGTTTGGCGTCTCCGTGAACACCTGGTCCGTGAACGAGCTCGCCGAGGCCATGGACGCGGTGACCGAAGAGGCCATCGACGCCCTGGTTGCCGAGTACGAAGAGCAGTACGACGTCGTACCCGAACTGCGGCGCGACGGCGGACGCCACAAGTCTCTGCGCTACGGCGCCCGGCAGGAACTGGGCCTGCGCTTTTTCCTGGAGACCGGCAATTTTGGCGCCTTCACCACCAACTTCGAGGACCTGGGCGCCCTGCAGCAGCTGCCCGGCCTGGCCGTGCAGCGGCTGATGGCCGACGGCTACGGCTTCGGCGCGGAGGGCGACTGGAAGACCGCGGTGCTGGTCCGCATCGCCAAGGTCATGGGCGAGGGCCTGCCCGGCGGAGCGTCGCTGATGGAGGACTACACCTACAACCTGGTGCCCGGCAGCGAAGTCATCCTCGGCGCCCACATGCTGGAAATCTGCCCGTCTTTGACCACTTCCAAGCCCGCACTGGAAATCCACCCGCTGGGTATCGGCGGCAAGGATGACCCGGTGCGTCTGGTCTTCACCGCGGACCCGGGCCCCGCCGTCGTGGTCTCGCTGGCGGACATGCGCGAGCGGTTCCGGCTCACCGCCAACGTGGTCCAGAACGTGGTGCCCGAGCAGGATCTGCCCAACCTTCCCGTGGCCCGCGCCGTCTGGAAACCCGCTCCGGACCTGGAGACCTCCGCCGAGTGCTGGCTCTCCGCCGGGGGCGCCCACCATACGGTCATGTCCACCGCGCTGGGGCGGGAGGTCTGGGAGGACTTCGCGCAGATCGCCGGCGTGGAACTGGCCATGATCGACGGCGCCACCACCACGGCGTCGTTCGTCAACGAGCTGAAACTGAACCAGGCGTATTATCGGCTGGCACAGGGCTTCTGACCTGCGCGCTGCCGGTGTCCACCCGAGGCGGCTCCAATCTATGAAGGGCGAGAACGTGTTTAAGGAATACAGTGCTTGAGGAATCCGGGGCCGGGCACTACAACTGGGCCGGGAACCTGCGTTACGCTGCCGCTGAGATAGCGCAGCCGGCCACAGTGGAGGAGCTGCAGGCGCTTGTTGCCGCCGCACCGTCGGTCCGGGCTGTGGGGACCAGGCATTCATTCAACGACATTGCAGACTCCCCCGCCCTTATGATCAACCTGGAAAAGCTGATCAGCACGCCGGAACTCGACGAGTCGGCACTGACGGTGACGGTGGATGCGGGGATGCGCTACGGAGACCTGGCCGGCTTTCTGGTGGAACGCGGCTACGCCCTCCACAACCTGGCCTCGCTGCCGCACATCTCCGTGGCCGGCGCCGTGGCCACCGCCACCCACGGATCCGGCAACCTCAACGGCAACCTTGCCACCGCGGTTGCAGCCCTGGAACTAGTGACGGCTGACGGCGGTCTGCTGCGGGTTGATCGGTCCTCCCCCGACTGCAACGGCATGGTGGTCTCCCTCGGCGCACTGGGTATCAACACCCGGATCACGCTGGATGTTGAACCGGCATACGAGGTCCGTCAGGACGTCTTTACGGGCGTGCCGTGGAGCTCTGTGGAGGAGAACTTCAACGAGATCACCTCCGCGGCCTACAGTGTGAGCATCTTCAGTTCTCTGGCCGGACCGGAGGCATCCCAGGTGTGGCTCAAGAGCCGCACGGACGCTGAACTTCCCTACGCCGGGAAGCCTGATTTCTTTGGCGGGACTGCGGCTGCTGAACCGATGCATCCGCTGCCGGGGATGAGCGCGGTGAACTGTTCGCAGCAGATGGGTGTTCCCGGTCCGTGGTCGGACCGCCTTTCGCACTTCCGGCTCGCCTTCACCCCGAGCAACGGAGATGAACTACAGAGCGAATACCTGATGGATCGGGGCTCCGCTGTTGAGGCAATCGGGATCCTGCGCGGGATGTCGGCGGAGATCGCTCCCCTGCTGCAGGTCTGTGAAATCCGGACCATGGCGGGCGATGACCTGTGGCTAAGCACCAACTACGGAGCGGACTCCGTGGGCTTCCACTTCACTTGGAAGCCTCGGCAGGACGACGTCGAAGCGCTGCTTCCGCGCATGGAGGCCGCTCTGGCGCACCTGCTTCCGCGGCCGCACTGGGGAAAGTTGTTTACGCTGGACCAGGAGCAGCTGCAGGAGCTCTATCCGCGTTTTGGAGATTTTCGGGACCTTGCACTCCGCCTGGATCCGGACGGAAAGTTTGTGAACTCCTTCCTGTCACGGAAGGTTCTGGGTCAGGCCTGAGCCTGCCGGCAACAAGTATCCTCTGGGCGGCCGGGCAGCCTGCACCCCGGCCGCCACGTTCAGTCCATGGGTCGTGGGTCAGCGGCGGACCTGGCCCTTGCCGCGGCCGGACATGCTTTCGGCCACGCCAATCAGCAGAACCGAGGCAACCACGGCAACAATAAAGCCGAAGATGTTGAGCTCGAAGATGTCGCCGGTATTGAAAAGATTCGCAATCACGCCCCCGATCACGGACCCGGCCAGGCCGAGAAGCAGGGTGGCGAGCAGGCTGAGGTTCTGTTTGCCGGGCTTGATGAGGCGGGCAAGGGCGCCGATGACAAGTCCTGCGACAATGAAACCAATCATGGTGAACTCCTTTGGAGAGGACCGGTTTAGTGGCAAACCGGTGAGGTGCTAAGTGTCCTTACCATTCTAGGCGAACCTCCGTGTCTGGCCTGCATTCCGGGGCGCGTTCCGCGGCGGGAGCGCCGATCCTGCGCCGAGTGCAGTGCCTGAACCCTGAGCGGGTGATGGACTTGTATGACCATGCCGAGCTCCGGGACACCGCCAGGAAGACGGCCCAGGGCCTTCGTGATGCGATGAGGCAGATAGCCACGCAGGCGTAGCGGTCTACAGCTCGGGCGCCGGGGCGGTGGACTCCGCCAGTACCAGCTCATCGACTTGAAGCCGGCCGACGTAGAGCTCCTTGATGTCAGCGCGGCCAACACTTCCGATCGCCAGTGCGCCCACGACTGCCGCACCCGGAGCGCCGGGTGTTCCGGCTCGGCACAAGGCCACTATGGCACAAGAGCATCACTGCACTCGCCGGAACACAAAGTGCTCCGCAGCCGGAAGGAGGCTGCGGAGCACTTTGCGGTGACAGGCCGGACGGCGGAGGCGGCCTTAGGTGCCTGAGGTTGGGGCAGGTGCCGGACCGGGCTCTGCGGGCGGCTGGACAGGCGCGGGCTCCTGGGTCGGGGCGGGCGCTGCCGGCGCCGACGGCTCCGGAGCAGCCGGGGGCGCAGGCTCCTGGGTCGGTACCGGCTCCGCCCCTTGGTCTGAGGGTGCCGACGGGGCCGGGGCAGGGTCTTCCTGCGGCTCCTCTTCGGGTTCCTTTTCTTCCTCCACCTGCGGCTCAGGTTCCGGGGCGGGAGCCGGGACACGGTTGGGGTCCGTCAGCTCTCCGGCGGCATACAGCGGCGCCACGGCACGCATGTACTCGGTCCACTGCGCCCCGGCAATGGTGGATCCGTCCACATAGCTGCGCGATACGCCGTTGATCGGCACGTCGTTCAGGGAGGAATAGGATGTCCAGTTACCCACCCAGGAAGCGGTGGAGATGCCCTGGGTGTATCCCACGGTCCAGGTCTGTTCAGACACGTCGGTGGTACCGGTTTTTGCGGCCGCAGGAACGCCGAGCGGTTCCAAGGCACCGGGGCCGCTGTTGATCAGGTTCTGCAGCGGCTCGGAGACCTCTTTGGCAATCTCCTCGGAGATGGCGCGCCCGCACTTTTGCTCGGGGACTTTATATGCGTTACCGCGGGAGTCCGCGACCTGGGTGAGCGCAATCGGTTCGCAGTATTCTCCGCCGCTGGCGAAGGTTGCGTAAGCCGCCGCCATGGTCAGCGGGGAAACTTCCTGGCCGCCCAGGACAAAGGAGGGATTGTTGACTTCCAGCGCTTCGCCGTCGACGGCGCGGTGAACGCCCATGCGGGTGGCAACATCCTGGATGTCGCACAGGTCCAGCTGGGATGCCTGTGCCACTGTGGCCGTATTGGCGGACCAGGTCAGCCCATCGCCCACGGTCATGCTGCGTTCGTAGCCTGCCTGCGCGTTCTTGAATTTCCACTCGTCGAAGTACGCGTCCTCGGGCAGGCAGCTGGCTGTCCAGTCATAACCCGCCGGATATGTGGTCCGGGAGGCATCAATGACGTCGTCAATGCTTCCACCGGCCTCGAGCCACGCCGCAGTGGTGAACGGCTTCATGGTGGAGCCGGGTTGGAAACCGTAGGAGGTGCCGCCCATGTTTGAATCGACGTTGAAGTTCAGCTGGGTGTTCCCCGTGCCTTCTTCGGGCGTGTAGTTGGTGTTCTGGGCCATGGCAAGGATCTTCCCGGTCCCGGGTTCCACGGAGACCATGGCGGAACCGGCGCCGGAGGCGTCTCCCACCGGCACCTGCGCCTCGATCTGTTCCTGCGCCTGCTTCTGGAGCCTGGAGTCCAGGGTGGTGGTGATGGTCAGGCCGCCGCGTGCGAGCAGTTTGGCGCGCTCTGTTTCGTCCGCGCCGAACTCATCCGAGGACAGGATGACCTGTTCCACGTAGCTGCAGAAGTAACCTGCCATCTCAGCACCCACGCAGCCGGAGTGGGCTGCGGGCTGCGGGTTCAGCTGCAGATCGGAGGCAACGGCGTCGTCGTACTCCTGCTGAGTGATCTTGTCGTAGCGCAGCATCGCGGCCAGGACCGCGTCTCGGCGGTCACGTGTACCCTCGGGGTTGGTCACCGGGTTGAAGTTGTTCGGGGACTGCACCATACCGGCCAGCATGGCCGACTGGGCAACGTTCAGGTTGGCAGCGGGAATGCCGAAGAAGTTTTGGGCGGCCGCTTCCACGCCATAAGTGCGGCCACTGAACAGCACGATGTTCAGGTAACCCTCCAGGATTTGATCCTTGGAGTATTCCTTCTCCACGGCCAGGGACAGCTTGGCTTCGCGGATCTTGTCCGTGATGTTCTTGGTTCCGCTGATCGTGAGGTCGTCGCCGCTCTTACCTTCAGCCACGCCCTGGTCAATGAGCACGTTGTTCACATACTGCATGGTCAGCGTGGAGGCACCCTGGGTGCTGTCCTTGGCCAGGTTCGAGGCCAGGGCGCGGGCCACGCCTTTGGCGTCCACTCCCCCGTGTTCGTAGAAACGATTGTCCTCGATGGCGATAATCGCGTCCTGCATGGACGGCGATATCTTATCCAGCGTGACCGGAATCCGGTTCTCGGCGTAGAACGTGGCCAGAAGTGCACCGTCCGCCGAGTAGATCTTGGATCCTTCGTCCAGCGGGCCGGTTTCCAGCTCATCGGGAAGGTTCTCCAGGGAATCAAAGACGATGTTTGCACCGGTGGCACCAACGGCGGCCGCGGGCACGAAGATCCCGGCAACCAGGGCTCCGCAGAAAGCACTGACCAGCAGGAACAACACCAGCCGGCCGGAGGTGCCGAGTCTGCCCAGCATGGAGGAGTTGTTTTGTCGCATTCGCCCAAGATACAACGGGTTCCTGTGGAGCGCTCTTGACGGCCGTAGTGACGAGGAGTAGGGCCTCTGCCCTCACGTCGCAGACCACCGGGCATTTCTGCCTACCCGGCCGCCACCTTCCCGTGATGACCGTGAGAACAAGATCACACTCCGGCCGCGGATCCCTGCATGCGTCATGATCACCGTGTGTGTACACCGTAAACCGCAGGGTATACGCTGTACACATGACAATGAACGCAGATGTGCACCGCCGCAGCCCCCTGTCGGCTGCGGCCATAGCCGCCTGCGGTGTGGCACTGGCGGATTCAAAGGGTCTGGAAGCGGTCTCGATGCGGCACATCGCTGACGCCCTAGGGGTCTCCGCCATGGCCCTGTACCGCCACGTGGAGAACCGCGAAAATCTCCTCCTCGCCATGGCAGCCGAAACCGGACGGGAATTCGTCCTTCTCCCTCCGGCCCCCGCGACGTGGCAGGAGATGCTTCGGCACCTGGCGTCCTCGCTCTGGGACGGGTTCGTGAAGCACCCTTGGCTGCTGCAGATCGTCCTGGGTCCTAGGCGGCTTCTGGATATGGCGTCCACCAGCGACCTGGAGGTTCTGCTTCAGGCGCTTCGCGCAGCCGGCCTGACCGACGATGAGTGCTTTGATTGCGTCCTGGCGATCCCGGCCCTGGTGATCGGTACCTCCAGTCTTGCGTTTGCCGCCAACCCCGGACCAGGCGTTCACAGCCCCACCCGGGCCAACGCCGTCGTACCCCTTAATGCCGACGACGCCGCCCGGCCGGAGTCGCTTACCGCCGCCTTTCGGGGCCGCGGCATCACCTATGACTCTTCCCGAAAGTCCCTGGATTTTGCCGTTGACGGCTTACTGCGCGGCATTGAGGCCCGCAGTCTAAAAAACGTCCGGATGCACCAAGAAAAGCAGTCCGGCTAGAGAAGGAATACCAGTGAAACTGAGCAACAAGACAGCAATTGTTACCGGCGGCGCCGGCGGCATTGGGCAGGGTATCGTCCGGCATTTCCTCTCCGAGGGCGCCAAGGTTGCCGTTGTGGACATCGACCAGGAGCAGGGCGACAAGCTGGTGGCGGACCTGGCAGGCCTCGGTGAGGTCATCTTCATCCGCAAGGACATTTCGCTGCCCGAGAGTGCAGCCGAGATTGTGGCCGAAACCGTGGCACGCTTCGGCGGTCTGGACATCCTGGTCAACAACGCCCATGCCTCCAAGCAGGCGCCGATTCTGGAAACCACTCCGGAAATCTGGAACCTGTCCTTTGGCACCGGAACCCAGGCCACTCTGTACCTGATGCAGGCAGCCCATCCGGAGCTGAAGAAGACCCACGGCAGCATCATCAACTTTGGATCCGGCGCCGGGATCAAGGGCCTGCCCAACCAGGTTGCCTACTCCGCGGCCAAGGAGGCCATCCGCGCCCTTACCCGTACCGCTGCGAACGAATGGGCGGCGGACGGCATCCGCGCCAATGTCGTCAGCCCCGTGGCGCTGACTCCGGGCATCGTGCAGTGGAGCAAGGCCTACCCTGAGGCGTATCAGGAAGTGGTGGACGGCGTTCCGCTGGGACGCCTGGGCGATCCGGAAACTGACATTGCTCCGATCGTGGCGTTCCTGGCCAGCGATGAGTCCCGCTACCTGACCGGCCAGACCCTGATGGCCGACGGCGGCAGCATCAAGCTCTACTAGCAGCCGCTCGCTTCCGGTCCGGCTGCCGCGCCGAGAAGCGCCCGCCGGACCGGAAGCAGGTGCGCCGGGGCTTCCGGGACCGGTGTTTCCGGAACCGGGAAGCCCCGGGTGTGCCGGGCATACCGTGTCCGGAAAGCCTGCCCCACCTGGTGTTACGCTTCGGACGTGAGCCGCCGGATATGGACTGTCTGTATCTTTGCCGCCTGCCGTCGCCCAGTCCGTAACGTGAGGAGTTCCATGTCCCTGGCACCGTGGTTCGGAGTGGGCCTTGTCTGAGCTCCTGCTGGATGCCCGGGGCATCGTGAAGACCTTTCCTGCCCCTACCCGGGGCGGGAAGTCCGTCAGAGTATTGGGCGGTGTTTCCGTAGCGGTGGAGCCTGGGCGAGATGGTCAGTATTGTGGGCCCCAGCGGGTCGGGAAAATCTACGCTGCTGTATTGCCTTGCAGGTTTGGAGCCGCACGACGGCGGCCGGGTGAATCTTTTGGGCAAGGAACTCGCCGGTCTCAGTCGACGAAATCTGGCTGCGCTTCGGCGTGCTGACGTGGGGTTCATATTCCAGACGTTCAACTTGATTCCGTCCTTGAGCGCTCGGGAGAACATTGCCCTTCCGGCCCGGCTGGCCAAGAAACGCCTTGACCCGTCCGCGGTAAGCCAGGCCCTTGCCCAAGTTGGCCTGACTGAGCGCGCAAAGAACCGCCCGGCCCAGCTCTCGGGCGGTCAACAACAGCGGGTGGCGATCGCCCGCGTGTTGGCCATGCAGCCAAGAATAGTCTTCGCTGACGAACCCACCGGCTCACTGGATACCGCCACCGGCGCGATGGTTTTGGCGTTGCTTCGGGACTCGGCCCAGGGAGAACGCGGGGTGGTCCTGGTGACCCATGATCTGGAAGCCGCAGCCTTGGCCGATCGTGTCCTAGTGCTGCGGGACGGCACCATCCATGCGCAGTTGCACTCTCCATCTCCGCCGCAGGTCCTAGCGGCCGTGGCAGAGGCCGGAGTTATGGCTTGACCAGATTGGTTCTTGGCGACCTTTGGATCCACGCCCGCGTCTGGTGGGGCATCCTCATGGTTTCCGTTGCCACCGGTGGCATAGGCGCAATCGGTGCCGGGCTGATCGAGACCGGCAACCATTACGGCGGCGACGTCCAGTACGACCTCGCCGGCGCCAGCACCATCCTCATTGTGCTCTCCGCAGCGACCGCCCTGATCGTCCTTAGTTCCACGGCAGACCTCACCGTCGCCCTGCAGCAGCGCAGCTACGCGCTGTGGCAACTGGCCGGTCTCAGCCCTCTGACTGTGGCCGCAGTGGTTCTCTGCCAGCTGGCCGTTGTCGGCTCATTGGGGGCGGCGATCGGGTGGGGGTTCGTGAAGGTGTTCGCCGCACCGATCTTCGACTGGTTGTGGCAGCCGCTGGAGTTTGCTGAACCAACCAGCGTTCACCTAGGCGCTGCGGGGTTTGCCGTTCTCGTCGTCGTGCAGTCGCTGGTGGTGATGCTGGGTGGACTGCGCGGGGCCCGCACGGCAAGCCGTGTCTCGCCCATCGAGGCGCTGCGGGCAGCTGAGGCCACGCCGCTTTCCTTTGGCTGGTTCAGGATTCTGCTGTTCATAGCTTTGCTCACTGCCACCGGGGCGCTGTCATTGAGCCTCATGCGGGCCGACTTCGAAACGATAGCCGGCAACGCGATTCTCCTGGTTCCCATGATCGCTGCGCTGTTCGCCGTCGCAGGCCCGGTAGTTTTTCGACCCGTGCTGAAGGCCTGGACATCAATCATCCCTTCCCGGTGGTCGGCCAGCTGGTACCTGGCGCGCAATTCCGCCGCCTATCGCCTGGGGCAAAGCAGTGCGTCCATTGCCCCGCTGATGATCGCCGTCGCCCTGCCCGGCGGACTTTTTACGACGGCGGCGAGTCTCAGTGCCGCTGTGGGAGAGAAAAGGGAATTGTCCGCGGGGGTAGTCATCCTCATGCTGGGCGGGCCGCTTCTGCTGGCCGGAATCGGTGCCGTGGCCACGGTTTTTATGTCCGGGTACGCCCGTGAGCGCGAGTTCGCGCTGATTCGGGCGGCGGGCTCCACTACCTCACTGATTGTGTTGACCGCAGTCTGGGAGGCACTCATCTATACAGTGACTGCAGCAATATTGGCCACCACAGCAATTGTGGTTGGCGCGGGGGTTCTCGCTCTGGCCCTGGACGTGGGTCTTCCGGTGCTCTCGCTATCCAGCGTCGCCACCGTAAGCGCGGCTGGTTTCGTCCTGCTGCTTGCGGCCACTCTGATCCCTACACTCCTCTCGCTGCGGGTTGATATCCCGGGTCAACTCGCCCTTGAGTGAATCTGCCTTGGGCAGGGAAGGGAGGGGCCGGGGAGGCCGGGTTCCGGGAGCACGACGACGCCGTTGGCCTGGGTGGCGCGGCGGCCGGCCGTGTCCTCGAGGTAGGTCCCGGATTCTGCGTACGAACGAGAAGGCAGGTAGTTTCGCCAGAAAGACGGGTATTTGGCGGGTCTGAAACGGGCCGGTTTCGGAGCTTTTGGGGCTCTTTTTGAGGCATCCGGAGCCAGGA
>NZ_JBEPPM010000023.1:0-70786 GCF_040547315.1 Arthrobacter sp. UYP6 | reverse complement strand
CTGCATCCGGGAGGATGTGGGAGAGTAGGTCACCGCCGGACAATATTTGAAGTGTAGGGCCCCGCATGGTTGCGGGGCCCTACCTGTTTAACCCGTGGCGTGTTTGTCGGGGTTGGGTCCGTGCCCGGGTGGCACGGGCTTTTTTTGTTTAACCCCGGGGCGGGTGGTGAATCTCTCAGCGGGAAGACCGCCGCCTGGTTCTCATCGAACCGGCAGTAGATGCCCGTGTGGGGCCCGGGAAGAGCACCTACTGCCATCTCGCGGGGGGGGGAGGGAGGAGGGGGCTGAGGGTTACGGGCGCGCCTCAGGCGGCGGTAATCCACACCCCGCGGCGCAGGACACGGGTCAGCCGTAATCCGGAGTCCAAGAGCAGCAGATCCGCGCTGGCCCCGGCGGCCAGGGTACCGATCCGCCCGGACATTCCCAGCACCCGGGCCGGAACCTCAGTGGCTGAGTGCAGGGCATCCTCCGTTGAAACGCCGGAAGCGACGGCGTTGCGGACCAGGTCCAGCATGCCGGCAGTGCCGCCGGCAATGGACCCGGAGTCCAGCCGGGCTACGCCGTTGAGCACTGCGACGTCGGCAGGACCCAGCCGGTACCGTCCGTCCGAGAGGCCTGCGGCCGCCATGGCATCAGTGACCAGCACAATGTTGTCCGCGCCGAGCAGCTCGAACATGGAGGCCACCACAAAGGGATCCAGATGCGTGTTGTCCGCGATGAGCTCCACGACGGCGGCGCCGGAGCGGGCCGCCCGCAGGGCCGCGGTGACGGCGCCGGGGGAGCGGTGATGGATGGGATCCATGCCGTTGAACAGATGGGTCACCGTGGGAACCGCCGCCCGTCCGCTGCCGTCCGATCCCGGGCGGGAGGCCAGTCCAGCCGCTGCCCGCGCGAGGGAGGCGGCGGCGTCGTCCGCTGTGGCGGCGGTGTGCCCCAGCGAGGGAACCACCGAATGTGCGGTGAGCAGGTCCACCAGGTCGTCGGCCCCCGGCAGTTCCGGCGCGTAGGTCATGGTGCGCAGGTGCCCGCGGGCCGCAGCAATCAGCTGCGCGGCGAAGTCGGGATCGGGGGAACGCAGCCATCGCGGATCCTGGGCGCCGCAGCGGGCGGCTGACAGGAAGGGGCCCTCCAGATGGATTCCGGCGACATCACCGGAATCGGCCAGACCGGCGAAGACCTCCAGGCCGGAGAGCAGGTCGGCGGGGGATGCGGTGACCAGGCTTGCCAGCACCGTGGTGGTTCCGGCGGCATGCATCCGGTGCAGGGCATTCCGGGCCGCGGCAGCGCCGGCGGACGGAAAATCGGTGCCGTAGCCGCCGTGGTTGTGCACGTCCACCAACCCCGGAACGATGATCTGTCCGGGGGCCAGCTCCAGTGTGGTGACACTGCCGCCGTCCAGGTCCGTTCCGGAATCACTCAGCGCCCGAGCGAGGCCGGTGTGCGGCCCCGAGTACAGGATCTGCGTTCCGGCAACGGCAACGGCGCTGTCCTCCACCAGGCGCGCGCCCAGCAGTGCCCGGCCGCGGATGACCGTCACCGGCTGGGGGTGGTTGCCGGCTGTCATCGGCTGAGCCCGGCGGCGGCGGCGCGGTCCAGGACTACGGTGACGCGGGAATGCAGCTGCAGGGCGGAGGCCGGGCACTCCGGGGTGACCGGCCCCTGAAGCGCACGGGCCACGATCTCCGCCTTGTCGGCGCCATGGGCAATCAGGAGCAGATGGCGGGCCTGCAGGATCGTGCCGATTCCCTGGGTCAGACAGAGCGTGGGAACCTCGTCAGGTGAATCGAAGAAGCGCGCATTGGCGCGGCGGGTGCGCTCCGTCAGGACTTCCACGCGGGTTCGGGAGTCGAAGGCGGCACCTGGCTCATTGAACGCCAGATGGCCGTTGTGGCCGATGCCCAGGATCTGCAGGTCCACTCCGCCGGCGTCGCGGATGGCTTGCTCATACTCCTGCGCCGAAGCCTCCAGATCCGGGACTGAGACGTCGGGGACCCGGACGGCGTCCGGCCGCAGGCCCAGCCGGCGGGTGACCTCGCTGTTGATGACTGCCGCATAACTGCGGGGATCGTCCGGGGCCAGGCCCACATACTCATCCAGAGCGAAGCCCCGCACACCGGCGAGATCTCCGCCGGACTCCGCCAGCGCATCATAGAGCGGCAGCGGCGAGGAGCCGGTGGCGAATCCCAGCACGGCGTCCGGCTTGTCCAGCACAGATTTGAGCACGACGGCGGCTGCCGCGGCTCCGGCTTCTTCCGGGCTTTCGAGTACTAAAATATCCATGGATCCTTCCCACTGATTATTCAACGGCTGACCAGCGCGGCGATGGCTTCGCGGATGCCGTCAAAATGGCTATTAATGCGTGCAGAAGCCAGCGATTTGTCTCCGCTTCGGACGGCTTCGTAGATTTCCCGATGCATGAGCGCGGTGGCATGGAGGTTGGTGGCCTTCATGCCCGCTTCGGCATGGATCTGGCTGTAGACGTCCCAGAAGACGGACATCAGGTGCGTCAGCAGCTCGTTGGCCAGCGGTTCAAAAAGCTGGCGGTGGAATTCCGAGTCCACCGCTGCCAGCGCCAGTCCCTGGTCCGCCAGCGATTCCATTTCCCGCACGGTGTCACCAATACGGGCCAGATGCTCCGGGGTCATCAGCGTCATCGCCTGGCCGATCAGCCCGGATTCGAGGGTTTGCCGGACATCCACCAGTTCCAGCGCTTCCTTGCCCTGCTGCCGGAGCGAGAGCCGGCCCCGGAACGTCAGCCCGGCGGTCAGGGCGTCAAAGTTGGTGGGCGCCACAAACATGCCGTAGCCGTGGCGGATCTCCACCACGCCCAGGGCCTGCAGGACTTTCAAAGATTCGCGCAGCGTATTTCGGCCTACGCCCAGTGCGCTGCACAGCTCGGATTCGGTGGGCAGGGGGCTGCCGGCTTCAAGGCTGCTTTCCAGGATCAGGTCCATGATGTCGCTCTGCAGTGCCATCAGGCGGGCTTGGGCGCTGAAGCGCGGCGCACGTGCCGAAGAATGGGCTCCAGCCGTCCCCCCGGCAGCCCCTGTATCCCCGGCAGCCGGAGCAGCAACGGCTGGGGCAGCGGCGCGGGACATCGGTGCGGTGTCGTTCACCAGAATCGAAACTCCTTCGGAAACGGTCAGAGGCCGGGGGATCCGGGGCTGCCGGAAGTCTATTAGCCGGCGATCACCCCGGGGCCTGCGTGGTTCACAAATGTGACGTGCTTGACCCGGTTGTGTGATTCAGCCTACAGTCTACTCAACCCGCATGGGATGTCCTACGTCCGATATCCGCATCACACTCTGATTGGTGAGACACCATGAGCAAGACCACAGACAGCACCGGGATCCTCCGGAACGCCAGCCGCCGCGATTTCCTGCGCCTTGCCGGAGTCCTCGGCACGGCCACGGCCTTTGCCGGTTCACTGGCCGCCTGCAGCCCCGGCGGTTCCACCGCAGCCACCGGCGGCGGCAAAGCAACAGCCGACTCCATCGAGGCGGGAATCTCCTATTCCCTGTCCACGGGATTCGATCCGATGACAGCCACCGGTGCAACGCCGGTGGCGGCAAACCTCCACATCTTCGAGGGCCTGACCGAGCTGCACCCGGCCACCCGTGAACCGTACCTGGCGCTGGCAGCAGCCCAGCCGGAGAAAATCGACGAGACCACCTACCGCGTCACGCTCCGCGAAGGCGCAACATTCCACAACGGCGACCCCGTCACTGCCGACGACGTCGTGTACTCCTTTGAACGAGTGCTGGACCCGGCCAACAAGTCCCTCTTTGCCGGCTTTGTCCCCTTCATCGCCTCCGTCACCGCTGACGGCGACGCGGTGGAGTTCAAGCTGAAGTACCCCTTCGCCGAATTCGGACCGCGCATCTCCGTGGTCAAAATTGTTCCCAAGGCCCTGGCCTCGGACCAGGCCGCCTTCGACCTGGCACCGGTGGGCAGCGGCCCGTACAAGTTTGTCTCCGCGGTCAAGGAAGACCGGATTGTCTTCAAGAAATTCGAGGAATACAACGGCTCCTACCCGGCCAAGGTCACGGACATGACCTGGCTGCTGCTGGCCGATCCCGCTGCCCGCGTGGCCGCGGTTCCTTCCCGCGCCCAGGCCATCGAGGACATTCCCTACCTGGACGTGGACCAGCTCAAGGCCAAGCTGGACGTCGAGTCCGTGCAGTCCTTTGGACTGCTGTTCATGATGTTCAACTGTGCCTCGGAGAAGTTCGCGGACAAGCGCGTCCGGCAGGCCCTGCACTACGCCACCAACACCGAGGACATCATCTCCAAGGCGCTGCTGGGCAACGCGGCGGCGGCCACTTCCTACTTCCAGAAGGGCCACCCCTCCTACACGGAGGCCTCCACCGTCTACGGGTACGACCCGGAAAAGGCCAAGGCGCTGCTCAAGGAAGCCGGGATGGAGAACATCACCATCACGCTGACCTCCACCGACACCGGCTGGGTTACCCGGGTAACTCCGCTGATCAAGGAAAACTGGGATGCCATCGGCATCACCACCACCCTGGAGCCGCTGCAGTCAGCTGCCGTCTATGCGCCGGAAAAGGTGGGCGGCCAGAACTTTGACGTCCTGGTGGCCCCGGGCGATCCCTCCGTGTTCGGCAACGACGGCGACCTGCTCCTGAGCTGGTTCTACCGCGGGGACACCTGGGCGAAGAACCGTATGGCCTGGTCCGGCAGCCCGGAATACGCCGACGTCCAGGCAAAGCTGGACAAGGCCGTGCAGCTGGAGCCGGCCGAAGCGAAGAAGGTGCACGCAGCCGTCGTCGACATTGTTGCCGAAGAGGTGCCGCTCTACCCGCTCTTCCACCGCCAGCTCCCCACCGCCTGGGACAGCGGCACCCTTGACGGGTTTGCTCCGCTCCCAACCACCGGCCTCTCCTTTGTAGGCGTCGGCCGGAAGTAAGACCCCGCCCTGCCGGAAGCGGGGGAACATCCCCCCACAGACAAACCCCTGCTCCGGCAGGGCGGCCCGCACCACTTGGAGAAACAAAAACATGGCTACACTTTTGCGCCTGCTTGGCCGCAGGCTGGCAGCGCTGCCGTTCATGCTGCTGGGCGTGACCATCATGGTCTTCATTGTCCTGTCCGTCATTCCCGCCGACCGCGCCACCGCCGTCCTGGGTGAAAACGCCAGCGAAGAGGCCAAAGACGCCTTCCGCGAAGCGCGCGGCCTGAACGACTCCCTGCTCATCCAGTTCCTGCGCTACCTCGGCGGCGTGATCCGGCTGGACTTTGGCTTCACCAACCCGCCCGAAGAATCAGTGGCCTCAAAGATCGCCTCGGCTTTCCCGGTCACCCTGCAGCTGACCCTGCTGGGAATCCTGCTCGCCGTGGTCCTGGCACTGGTCCTGGGCGTGACCAGCGCGCTGTACCGGGACCGGTGGCAGGACCAGGCGATCCGTATTTTCTCCATCGCCGCGATTGCCACCCCCTCCTTCTGGCTGGCCATCCTGCTCATTCAGTGGCTGGCCCTGCCCGCCGGCTCCATCTTCCCCACCGGCGGCCTGGCCTGGGCCGACCAGTACGGCTTTGTGGGCTGGATGTACTCCATGGCCCTGCCTGCCCTGGCCCTGGGCATTCCGGTGTCCGCCTCGCTGATCCGCGTGGTGCGCACCTCCATGGTCGAAGAGCTGGACCGCGACTACGTGCGCACGGCCATCGGCAACGGCGTCCCGTACCGCACAGTGGTGGCCCGGAATGTGC
The DNA here is from genome assembly GCF_040547315.1 of Arthrobacter sp. UYP6. Taxonomy (NCBI): domain Bacteria; kingdom Bacillati; phylum Actinomycetota; class Actinomycetes; order Micrococcales; family Micrococcaceae; genus Arthrobacter; species Arthrobacter sp. UYP6. The sequence goes on along the minus strand of NZ_JBEPPM010000023.1, from coordinate 65,059 downwards.
TGCGCAATGCCCTGGTCACTCCGGTGACCGTGCTGGGCCTGCGGGTGGGATACCTGCTGGGCGGCGCCGTCGTCATTGAAAAGATCTTCAGCCTCAACGGCATGGGTGACCTGATCATCGTGGGCCTGAACACCTCGGACACCAATCTGGTCCAGGGTGCCGTGCTGACCATCGCCGTCGCCTTCGTGGTCGTCAACATCCTGGTGGATGTCCTCTACGTACTCATCAATCCCCGGATCCGGACGGTATAAACCATGCGCAACGGACTCGCTGAACGGCTCGCCTCCTCAGGCGCCCGCTTCAAATCCCTGAACTTCAGCTCCAAACTGGCCCTGGCCTTCCTGCTCATTGTGGCCTTCATTGCCATTGCCGGCCCGTCGCTGGCACCCTTCGGGGAAAACGAATCCAGTGCCCCGGTGCTGGCCCCGGGCGGAGACCACCTGATGGGAACCGACGGTTCCAGCTACGACGTGTTCTCCCGCCTGCTCTACGGCGCCCGCGTCTCGGCCGCCATCGGCCTGGGCTCGGTGGCCGTGGCCGTGATCCTGGGTTCCATCCTCGGCGCCCTGGCCGCGACGTCGCGCAAATGGGTCAACGAGGGCATCATGCGCGTCCTGGACATCATGATGGCCTTCCCCGGCATCGCCCTGGCCGCAGCCCTGCTCTTTGCCCTCAAGGAGTACTCGCTCACGCTCTTCGGTTCCACGGTGCCGGTGATCATCTTCGCCATCGCCATTGTCTACACCCCGCAGCTGGCCCGGGTGGTCCGAGCCAACGTGCTGGCCCAGTACGGCGAAGACTACGTCCGCGCCGAACGGGTGATCGGCGCCGGCCGCCTGTTCATCCTGACCAAGCACGTTATCCGCAACACCGCAGCCCCCGTGCTGGTCTTCGCCACCGTGATGGTGGCGGACGCGATCATCCTCGAAGCCTCGCTGTCCTTCCTCGGCGCCGGCGTCCAGCCGCCGTCGGCCTCCTGGGGCAACGTGATGGCCGACGGGCGCAACGTGGTCTTCAGCGGCGCCTGGTGGCCGACGACGTTTGGCGGCATTTCCATCCTGCTCACCGTCCTGGCACTGAACATCCTGGCCGAAGGCCTCACCGACGCCATGGTGAATCCCCGGATGCGCCGCGCGGCTCCGGTCAAGGAAGCCACAGTGAAACTGGCTGCCGCCACCGCCGTCCCCTCGGCCCCGCCCGCCGCAGCCGCCGTCGTCGACCCGGAGGCAGCACCGGCCGGTGCGGCGTCCGCCGACGCGCCGGAGCGCTCCTCGGAGCTGGCCGACGACCCAGCAGCTGCCCTGATCAACCTGCCCGGCTCCCTGGCCGCCCTGGCCCAGGAACTGCAGCTGCTGGCAACGGTGGAAGCGCAGCGCACCGACCGGCTGCCCGCCGTCTCCGCCGACGCGCCCGTCATCCTCGAGGTCAAAAACCTGTCCATCCGGTTCCCCGGACGCTACGGCGACACCGCCATTGTGGACCGGGTCAGCTTCACCGTCCGCGAAGGCGAAACCATGGGCCTGGTGGGGGAGTCCGGCTGCGGAAAGTCGATTACTTCGCTGGCCATCATGGGCCTGCTGGCGCCCACCGCGGTGCTCAGCGGTTCCATCACCTTCCAGGGCAAGGAACTGCTCACCAACGATCCCCGCGAACGGGACCGCCTCTACCGCGGCCTGCGCGGCGAACAGATTGCCATGGTCTACCAGGACGCGCTGAGCTCGCTCAACCCGTCCATGCTGATCAAGGACCAGCTCCTGCAGCTCACCCGCCGCAACGGCCGCAAGAGCCCGCGCGAACTGCTGGAAATGGTGAAACTGGATCCGGACCGCACGCTCAAAAGCTACCCGCACGAACTCTCCGGCGGGCAGCGCCAGCGCGTGCTCGTGGCCATGGCGCTCTCCCGCTCGCCCAAGATCATCGTGGCGGACGAACCCACCACCGCCCTGGACGTCACCGTTCAGAAACAGGTGGTGGACCTGCTCAACGAGCTGCGCGAGGAACTCGGCTTTGCCATGGTGTTCGTCAGCCATGACCTTGCCCTGGTGGCCTCCCTGGCACACCGGATCACGGTCATGTACGCCGGCCAGGTAGTGGAGTCCGCCGGAGCCTCCGAGCTGATGCGCAACCCGCAGCACGAATACACCCGCGGCCTGCTGGGCGCCGTCCTCTCCATCGAATCCGATGCGGACCGGCTCCACCAGATCCAGGGCACCGTCCCCTCGCCGAGGGAGTTCGCAGCCGGAGACCGGTTCGCCGAACGCTCGCTGCGTCCGGACGCCGATCCGGACCAGGTCCTGTCCTTTGTCCCGGTGGGCGACGGCGACCATTTCTGGGCGAGCCACCTCGCGGAACCCAAGAACGACGACGGCGGCAGCCGGATTCCGCTGGCCGCCGCAGCCACGAGTGCCGAAGGACAGTCATGAGCACCGAAACATCTATTCAGGATCCAGCGCTCACTCCCGGTGCCGGCACGCCGGTGCTGGAACTGCGCGGCCTCAAGGTCCATCACCGGACCCGCACCGGCTCCATCTTCCGTCCCAACATCGTCAAGGCCGTGGACGGCGTGGACTTCACGGTCCGCCGCGGTGAAACCGTGGGCGTGGTGGGGGAGTCCGGCTGCGGAAAGTCCACCCTGGCCTCGGTCCTGGTGGGCCTGCAGGAACCGACCGCCGGGCAGGTGCTGTTCCACGGAAAACCGGTCAGCATCCGCCGTCCCGCGGACCGGTTGCGCTTTGGCCAGGATGTGGCCGTGGTGTTCCAGGACCCGTCCACCGCGCTGAACCCGCGGATGACCATCCAGGACATCCTCACCGATCCGCTGCAGGTCCACGGGATCGGCGATGCCCGCTCCCGTGCGGCCAAGGTGAAGGACCTGCTGGCACTGGTGGGCCTGCCCTACTCGGCCGCGGAGGTCACGCCGCACCAGGTGTCCGGCGGACAGCGCCAGCGCGTGGCCATTGCCCGGGCACTGGCCCTGGACCCGGCGGTGATCGTGGCCGACGAACCCACCTCGGCCCTGGACGTGTCAGTCCGCGCGCAGGTCCTGAACCTGCTGGCCGATCTGAAGCGTGAACTGAACCTGGGCATGGTCTTCATCTCCCATGACATCCAGACCGTCCGCTACGTGTCCGACCGGATCTGCGTCATGTACTACGGCCGGATCGTTGAGGAAGGGCCGGCCGAACAGGTCTTCGCCCAGCCCAAGGACGACTACACCCGCAAGCTGCTGGGCGCCGCGCCCAGCCTGCTGCACCCCTGATTTTTCCCCGTTCCACCGCACCAACCATTACCAGCACTTTGGAGATATCTGTGGCCTCTCAGCCCAACCACCAGTTCCACGGCGTCATTCCGCCGGTCGTCACCCCGCGCAGCGCCGACGGCAGCATCGATACGCACTCCCTGACCCGGGTGACCAAGCACCTGCTTGAAGGCGGTGTCCACGGACTGTTCGTCCTGGGCTCCTCCGGCGAGGTGCCGTACCTGACCAATGACGAGCGCGAGCTGGTAGTCACCACGATCGCCGGGGTCAACGCCGGCCAGGTTCCCCTGATTGTGGGCGCCAGCGAGCAGAGCACCAACCGCGTCATCGAGGAAGGCCGGAAAATGACGGCCCTGGGCGCGGACGCCCTGGTGGTCACCTCGCAGTTCTACGCGCTCTCCGATGCAAAGGAAACCGACACCCACTTCCGCAGCATCCACGCTGCCCTTGACGTGCCGATCTTCGCGTACGACGTTCCGGTCCGCACCAATTACAAGCTGCCCCTGGACCTGCTGATCCAGCTGGGCCGTGACCAGGTCATTGCCGGTGTCAAGGACTCCTCCGGCGACGACGTCTCCTTCCGCCAGCTCAGCCTCGCCGCCCGCAGCATCGAGAACTTCTCCGTCTTCACCGGCCACGAGGTAGTGGTGGACGGCGCCCTGCTGGGAGGCGCCGACGGCGTGGTTCCGGGACTGGGGAACGTGGACCCGGCCGGTTACCGCCGGCTCTACGACGCGGCCAAGAGCGGGGACTTCGCCAAGGCCGCCGCCGAGCAGGACCGCCTCGCGGACGTCTTCAACATTGTCTACGCGCCCACCCCGGGCCGCGTCTCCGGCGGCGCAGCAGGCCTGGGCGCCTTCAAGACCGCCCTCATGCTGATGGGCGTCATTGACACCAACATCATGTCCGCCCCGATGGTGACCCTGAACGAGCCCGAAACGGCCGCCATCCGGACCATCCTTGAGCGCAACGGCCTGATCTAGGGATGCTCCCTGCCCAACACTGCGTGATCGGGGTGGATATCGGCGGCACCAAAACCGCCGCCGGGATTGTGGACGGCACCGGCACGCTGCAAGCCGCCGAGTCCCGGCCCACCCCCGCCGCCGCCGGTTCCGCCGCGATCCTGGCCACCGCCGTCGGGCTCATGGAGTCCCTGCTGGTGCAGGCCCGCACCGCGGGACTGACCCCGCTGGCCGTGGGAATCGGCGCGGCAGGCGTCATCGATGCGCGGGACGGATCCGTGGTTTCGGCCACCGATTCCCTCACCGGCTGGGCGGGCACGCCGCTGGCGGCTCACCTGGGCCGGGTGGCGGGGCTGCCTGCGTTCGCGGTCAACGATGTACACGCCCACAACCTGGGCGAGCAGTGGCAGGGCGCCTCCACCGGTGCCCAGTCCAGCCTGCTGGTGGCAGTGGGCACCGGCGTCGGCGGCTCGCTGATACTGGACGGCACCCCACATTTGGGGGCCCGCGCGGTGGCCGGGCACGTGGGGCATCTTGCCTCGCCCTACGCGTACGACGACGGCGGCCGTGCGCTGCCGTGCAGCTGCGGCCGCGCCGGGCATCTGGAGGCCATTGCCTCCGGCCCGTCCATCGCTCTGCTGTACCGGCGGCTGGCCGGCGACAGCGGGTCCGGAAACGGCGCAACTGCCGCCGGTGCCCTCGAGCCCGTGTCCGGGCGCGAGGTGGCAGTCCGTGCCGCCGCGGGCGAACCGGTGGCGCTGCGTGCCCTGACCCTTGGTGCAACGGCGGCCGGACAGGCCGTGGGCGGGCTGGCCAACATGCTGGACCCGGCCGTGGTGGTGATTGGCGGCGGAGTATCCGCCGCCGGGGCGCTCTGGTGGACCCCGTTCCTCGCCGCACTGCGGGCAGAGCTGATGGATCCGCTGGCCGGCCTTCCCGTGCTCCCTGCCGTCCTGGGCTCCTCCGCCGCCGTGGTGGGAGCCGCCAAATATGCCTTTGACCGCATCACCGTTCCGGAGGAAACCCGTGTCTGATCCGAAAACAGCGAGCCCGTCGAGCGTTGATCTCTCAGCCCTGGAGTCGCAGCTGATTGTCTCCTGCCAGGCTTACCCGGGCGAACCCCTGCGGGATCCGCGGACCATGGCACAGATGGCGCAGGCCGCGGTTGCCGGCGGAGCCGCAGCAGTCCGGATTCAGGGCATCTCGGACCTGGAACAGACCCGCGCCGCGGTGGACGTACCCGTGATCGGGCTCTGGAAGGACGGAGCGGACGGCGTGTTCATCACGCCCACGCTGGAACATGCCCTGGCGTGCGTGGCTGCCGGGTCCAATATTGTGGCGATCGACGGCACCCGCCGGCCGCGTCCGGACGGCCGCACCCTCGCCGAAACCATCTCTGCGTTGCATGAGCAGACCGGTGCGCTGGTCATGGCCGACTGCGGTTCCGCAGCGGACGCCAAGGCAGCCGCCGACGCCGGGGCAGACCTGATTGGCACCACCCTGGCCGGCTACACGGGCGAACGGCCGAAAACCGACGGCCCGGACCTGGAACTGATCGCCGAGATCAGTGCGCTGGACCTGGGCCGGCCGCTGATCGCGGAGGGCCGCGTCCACACCCCGGCCCAGGCCCGGGCCTGCCTGGATGCCGGTGCATTTGCCGTTGTCGTGGGCACCGCGATCACGCACCCAACCACCATTACCGGCTGGTTTGCGGGGGCGCTGCGCTCCTGATTGCCGTACGTTTCTCGAACATGCCCGGCCGCGGTAGCGGCGGGACCATCTTTGGCGCCGATAGGATATGCAGATGATGAAAGTTGAAGGCTGGCACATTGTCATTTTGATCGTCCTGGCGATGCTGCTGTTCGGCGCGCCGCGGCTGCCGGGTCTGGCGCGGAGCATGGGCCAGTCACTGCGGATTTTCCGGTCCGAAGTACGGCAGATGAAGGACGAAAATCCGGCCCCTGCGGCGGAGCCCGCACCCTATGCTGCCGCTGACCCGGTGCCTGGATCCCCGGTGCCTGGATCCCCTGTGCCAGGAGCCCCCGTACCTGGTGCTCCGGCTGCGGGAGCTACGGCGCCCAGCGCTCCGGCTACCGGCTCTGCCGTTCCCGTGACTCCGGCACCGGTGCCGCCGGTGTCCGTTACTCCGGCTCAGAACGGCCAGATAAGCGGCACGTAGAACACTCCGGCCGCGAGGAAGATGAGGGCGAGCGGCAGGCCGAGGCGCCAGTAGTCGCCAAAACGGTATCCGCCCGGCTGCATCACCATGAGGTTCGCCGGGGTGGCGATGGGGGTGAGGAAGGCTGCGGCGCCAACCACGGTCAGCGCCATCATGAACGGCTGAACACTGACGTCCAGCGACTGGGCAAAGGACACCGCCACCGGCGCCATCACCAGCACGGTTGCCACGTTCGAGATGACCTGGCTGAGGATGAGGGTGAGCACACAGATGACGAAGAGCGCGAAATGAGGGGACCCTCCGCCGGTGAGGCGGTCCACAAGCGCAGCGATCTCATCAGCCGCCCCCGATGAGACGAACGCGTTCGAGAGCGGGATGAGCCCCGCGATCAGGATCACGGTGTTCCACGAGATGGCGCGGAAACCCTGGGGAACGGTAACCACGCCCAGGACCACGAGTGCACCTGCCGCGAGGAGCCCCGCGATCACCGGGGGAACCACGCCGGTGGCCAGCAGGACGACGGTTCCGATGAGCACGGCAAGGCAGCGCCGCCAGCCGCGTCCCAGCGGTACGCTCCGCTGCAGGTTCCGGGACGGCTCAACGGCAACAACATCGGGTGATTCGGTGTATCGGTGCAGCGCGTCCCAGGGACCGTGGATCAGCACTGTGTCGCCCGGGTGGAGGGTGAGCGCAGCTGGTGGCTCGGGGGCCTCGGGGCCGGGCGACGGCGCTCCGCCGCGGCGGAGCGCGATAATCATGAGGTCCTCATCCTCGATGGTCATTCCGGGATAGGCGGTGCGTCCGCTCAGCCTCGAGCGCGGTGCGATGATGACCTCGGCCACTCCCTCTCCTCCGGTGAACAGCCGCCCGGCGTCGAGGTCCGCGGCGTAGCTCTCCTGCCAGACCCGCACCCGTTCGCTCGGATCGGCGGTGTTTCCCCCGAGCCGGTCGGGCTGGCGCTCAGGCAGGAGGCGTTTTCCGAAGGCCACCACGAGGAGCGCGGTCACAAGGACGAGGGGGAGGCCCACCAGTGCAAATTCAAAGTAGCCGAACTCCCGTCCGCCCGATTCAGCAGCAACTTCGGAGACGATGATGTTCACCGGCGTCCCCGTCAGGGTCAGCAGGGATCCGGCGCCGGCTGCGAAGGCCAGCGGAATCAGCATCCGTGAGGGAACGACGCCGGACCGTCCCGCTGCAACGACGACGACAGGCAGCAGCGCCGCAACGGCGCCGTTGATGCTAATCACTGCCGAGAGGGCTGCCGCGGCAGCAATGATTGCCAGGAGAAGCCCGGCTCCGCGGAGCGAGGAGCGCTGTTCGAGCTGCTGTCCGATCCAGGCCGTGATGCCGGTGGCGTCGAGTGCGTCACTGAGGACAAAAAGCGAGGCGATGAACAGGACAACAGGATCGCTGAATCCCGCCAGGGCATCGGTCAGCGAGAGTACCCCGGTGGCCCATAAAGCCAGGGGAACGAACAGCGCCACGATCACGAGCGGTACCCGGTTGGTGATGAAGCCCAGTACAGCCAGCGCCAGCACCACATATGTTGCCCACATTGGATCCAGGACCACCTGCAGGTTTTCCACGCATCACCTCTGTGCCGGAGTCCATGCCACGAGTTAGCCAAACCCAGTCAAGTGCGAAAAGGCGGGCTTGTCGATGGAACGGCGTTCCCGGCGGCCTAACATCGGGGTCACAGCGTCTGGCTGCTGCGCGGTATCAGCGGATGCTCGGCACGGACCTTCATTTCCTGGACCGCCCAGCTGTTGCCGTCCGGGTCGGAGAAACCAAAGAAGGTGCCGCCGTCGCGCTCGTCGAAGACGGTAATTTCGCTCGCCTCCACGCCGCGGCCGATCAGCTGCTCGCGGGCAGCCCGGGCGTCGGAGACCACAAGCTGCATTCCGTGCATCGAGCCTGGCTCCATCTGCTGCTGGGAGGCCAGGTTCCCGATCACAATGGAACACCCCGACCCCGGCGGCGTCAGCTGCGCTACGTCCATATGCTCGTTGACGGTGTGGTGGTCCAGCGCGAAGCCAACCTGGTCGCGGTAAAAGGCGATCGAGCGGTCCAGATCACTGACCGGTAGGACCATCACCTCCAGGGTCCAATCCATAGTGCACCTGCTTTCTACGTTGCGGGCCGGCCTTGGTCGAGGATTTCATCCAACTGGTCGTAACCCGCGGACATGCCGCCCTCCATGCCGGAAGAGGCCATCTGATCGCGGGATTCCACCGAAGGATACAGCGAGCGGCCGGAGAGTTTGCACCGGCCGCCGGGGAGCTGCGTGAACGTGGAGTATTCCAGAGAGACGGTGTCAGGATAGCCCTCGTACTCGAAGGTCTGCACCACAAAATCGTCCTCTCGCACGCAGTGGAAGACCCCGCGGAACGCATGCTCCGCGCCGTCGTTCCCTGATTGGACAAACCGGAAGCCGCCGCCGGTCTGCGGCTCGAACAGGTCGATCCGGGTGCTCAATCTCCGCGGCCCGATCCATTGCGCAAACACGTCCGGATCCATATGGGCACGGAAAACGTCATGGACCGGGAAGTCGAACTCCCGCTCATAATCCATGAACGGTTCACCGTCCGGCAGCTGAACGGCAAGGGCGTTGCTCACGGCGCACCTTCTCCCTGCAGAGCCCCTTCCTGGAGCTGCGCGAGCAGTTCGTCGAGGCGTTCAAAGCCCTCGGCCACGCCGGCCTCCATCCCGGAGGCGGCCATCCCGTCCCGGGCTTCCATGGACGGATAGACAGAGTGCGCGGTGATCCGGGTGCGGTCGCCGTCGAGTGCTTCCAATGTCATGAACTCCAGGCTGGTGACATCGGGATAGCCGGAGAACTCGAAGGTCTGGATGGCGGCCTCGTTCTCCCGCACTGTGTGGAAGATGCCGCGGAATTCATAGGGCACGCCGTCCGGGCCGGTGTGGATGTAGCTGTAGGAGCCTCCGGTCCGGAAGTCGTAGTGGTTTATTTCCATCTTCATCCCGCGCGGGCCCAGCCACTGGGCAACCAGGTCCGGATCGGCGTAGGCGCGGAAGACCTGGGCCACGGGGTAGTCAACCTCGCGGGAAAAGTTAATGAACGGAAGTCCGTCCGGGACAGTGAGTTCCAAGGCGTTGGTCATGATGATTCCTTTGCCTGGTGGCCGCCTTTCTCAGCGGCCTGTGCGTTGAGCACGGCATCAAGGCTGCGGAACTGCTCCTCGCGGATCAACCGGTACTGGTCAATCCATGCAGTGAGTGCCTCCAGCCGTGTGGGATTCAGGTGGACGGGCCGGCGCTGGGCGTCACGCGTGCGTGTGACGAGCTGCGCCTGTTCGAGGACCTGTATGTGCTTCGAGACAGCCTGTTTGGAGATCTCGAAGGGTTCCGCCAGTTCGTTGACCGTGGCCGGGCCCCGGGACAGCCGGGCGATGATGCGGCGGCGGGCCGGATCGGCCAGGGCCAGGAAGGCCCGGTCGAGGTGTGCCTCGTCGTTCGCAGTGTCCATGGCGTGGGTCAGCTTCTATGGTTCGTTCTGCATCTGCGGTTCTTTCAGCATGTAATCAAGGTGCTGGTTGTTCAACCTGTTGGTTGATTACGAAACTACGCCCGCCCGGAGGAGCCGTCAACGGCCCTGGATAAAAAAGACGAATACTTCCGCGGCGCTGCCCGGAGGCCACCGGCGGTATTCACAGGCACGGGTGCCCGCCGGAGAATGGGAAGGGCACATTGCGCGCTTAGCGCCCGCATTTCGTGACGCGGGCACCGCGGCCGCTTCCGGCGGCCGGCGGCCGAACGATGGGAAGACCATGACCAGCTCGGTTTCACGTTCTCATCCCCCCGGTGAGCCCGCGTTTCACTGGGGAAGTTTTGTCTTTGGGCTGGTCATGCTGCTTCTGGTCATTGCCCAGGGCGTTGCGTCCGGGCTGGCGGGCTATGTGGGGATGGCCGGACTAATTCTGCTGCTGACGGGCCTGTACGCGTTCTTTACCGGGCGGCCCTCCTGGCTGTGGCTGCATCACCGGCGGGACGCGGCCGTTGTGGGGATTATCGGGCTGGCGGCGTTCGTCCTGGCACTGGGAATTAACGTCGGAAGCAGCTAGGCCGGTGCCGCGAAGATCCAGGGATCACGCGGAAGCAGTGCTGGAGAAAATGCCTCTAGCGCGTGCGCCAGGGTGCCGGCCGGCAGGTTCAGGGACGCAAGAATCAGGTTCCGCACCTGGATCGCAGCCAGGCCGGTGCGGGCCAGCGCCGCCAAGGTGATGGCGCCGTCGCGCTTGGCAAGACGCTGCCCCGACCGGTTCAGCACGAGCGGAACGTGGGCGTATTCCACCGGCGGCAGCCCCAGCAGGGACGCCAGGTAAGCCTGCCGGGGAGCGGAACTGAGCAGGTCACCGCCGCGCACCACCTGATCAATGCCCTGCGCGGCGTCATCAATGACCACCGCGAGGTTGTAGGGCAGAGCGCCGTCGTTGCGCCGCAGCACCAGATCGTCCACCGGCCCCGTGAACTCACCGTGCAGCAGATCCGTCACGGTGTACTCATCCACCTCGCTACGCAGCCGCAGGGCCGCAGGGCGTTCCAGCCGCCGTTTGGAACGCTCGGCAGCGCTGAGGTTTCGGCAGGTTCCGGGATAGGTGCCGGGTGGAATATGCGGAGCCCGCGGGGCGTCGGCAATTTCGCTGCGCGTGCAAAAGCACTCGTAGATCCGTCCCGACTCGGAAAGCCGGGCAATGGCTGCCAAATATAGCCCGGTGCGCTCGGATTGCCGGACGGGAGCGGCATCCCATGCGAGACCGACGGCGCTAAGGTCACGCAGCTGCCCCGCTTCGGTCCTGGACCGCTGCGGATCCAGGTCTTCCACGCGCAGCAGGAATCCGCGCCCCGAGGCACGGGCAAACAGCCACGCCAAAACGGCGGTGCGGAGGTTCCCGACGTGCAGATCTCCGGTGGGGCTCGGGGCGAAGCGGCCGGCTCCGGTGGTCGCGGCGGCGGGGGAGGCGGTCACGTTCCCAGCTTACAAAACAGGCTGCAGATCCAGCGCCATCAGCACCTCATCGCGGTCTCCGAAGCCAACGTATTAGTCCAACTCCTCAAACAGGGTCAGCTGGAGTCCCTCCGGTGCATTGAGTCGGGAATTCAGCGACCGCCAGGGTGTTTCCCGGGGTGCGGCCACCAGCTCGGCGCCGCCGTCGACCGCCGCTGAGGTGGCCCGTTGTGCGTCGTCAACCTCGAAGGCCACCCGCAGCTTCAGGCTTGGCGTTCCGTCTGCCTCCACCGTGTCGATCATGCGTACCTGGGAGGCGTTGGCGATCTCCAGGGTGGCCCGGCCGGCATCCAGGATGGTGACCTCGGCGCCGTCGCCTCCCGAGTAGGCCTCCTGCTCGGGCAGGCCAAGGGTGTCCCGGTAAAAGGCGAGGGCGGCGGCATAGTCCTCGGCGGCGATCACCAGTCGCAGCTGGCGGACGGGTGTGGCCGGAGATGAGGCAGCGGCGTCGGTGGTCATGCCGGCACAACCGTGCCCGGCCCGTTCAAATTCCCGGGGCAGGTAGAGTGAAGGGCCGCGAATTGCGGTTACCACTGCCGGGCTGGGTTCGGTCAGAGCTCTAGGATTTGCACACAACATGACACTGAACTTCACCGCGATCGACTTTGAAACGGCCAACGGATCGCGGGCCTCGGCCTGCGCCATGGGAATGGTCAAGGTTCGCAACGGGCACATTGTTGAGCGGGGCCACTGGTTCCTGCGGCCCACCGACGGCGGAGGTTTCCAGCAGCGCAACATCGAGGTGCACGGCATCACCGAAGCCATGGTGGCCGGCGCGCCCACCTGGGCCCACATCCATTCCGAGGTTGCCGCCTTCATTGGCGACGACGCCGTGATCGCCCACAACGCCGCCTTTGACCTGGACGTCTTCCGGAAAACCAGCGAGGCTGCGGGAATCGCGTCGACGCCGTACCGCTCCGGCTGCTCGGTGAAGCTGGCGCAGGGCATGCTGCCCCTGGAGAACCACAAACTCCCCACGGTCCACGCCGCCCTGGGCTTCGGCGCCTTCACGCACCACGACGGACTGGCCGACGCCGAGGCCTGCGCGAACATCACCATCACCCTGGCCGCCCGGGAAGGGCTGACGGATATTGACGCCGTGCTGAAGGTTTGCGGGCTCAAGGGGCCCTCCGGCGCAACCGGTGCGTCGGCAGCCCAGAGCCCGGCGGCAATGCGGGCCCAGCGGTTCGCTCCGCGGCCCACGCTCACCCTGGACGAGCCGGTGGCAGCGATGTCCGCCAAAATGAGCGGGCACATGGTCTCCTTCACTGGGGACTTCTCCGTGGAACGCCCGGTCCTGCAGCAGATGGTGCGCGAACACGGCGGTGAGCTGAACAACCATGCACCCACCCGCACCACCACGCTGCTGGTGGTGGGCGACTGGGAGCCGGAGATGCTGCGGCCCGGCGCCGTCGTCAGCCGTTCCGTCCAGAAGGCCCAGGACCTGCGCGCCAAGGGCCAGGCCCTGGAGATCATTGGAGAAGCAGCTCTCTGGCAGCTGGTGGATACAGATCCAGCTGCCGCCGCGGTGGCCGCCGGTGGGGCCGTGCTCCTGCCCTCCGCCTACGAGCCGCTGTCCCTGGCCGATACTGCGCCGGCCCTGCCCAAGCGCCGCGACGTCAAGGGCATGGGCACCGTGCTGGCGCAGATGGGGCCGGCTGACCTCGCCGCCGCCACCTTCAAGAGCGATCACTACGGGGTGTTCCGGGTCTCCGGCACCGCCTTCAAATCGCCGGTGCTTGGAGTACGGATGCTCGGACACCGCAGCATCGAGAACAACGCCAAGCCGGAGCGGGACATCCATTCCCTAGCTGTCCTGCAGGATGAGGATGCGGCCTTTGTTGCCGTCCTGACCGCCCATGTTCCGGATCCCGAGTCCACTGATGCCCTGCTCGGCAGCGTTCGGCACGGGGACGTGGTCACTGCGGTGTTTGACGCCCTGGGCGGACCGTTCGTGGTCCAGGGTGTGGCGGTTTACGCCCCCGTTGCGGAGATGTTCATGCTCGGTTCGATGATCCTGGCACGCCACGGGCGTTCCGGAACAAAGCTCAGCTGGCTGCAGTCAGTCATCCCGCGCGCCGATCATACGCTTGCGGTGCCGGAGCAGATCAGCGCTTGGGATTTCTACGAATCATCGGCCGACTAGGAGACGCCGTTGCTGCCCGCCGGAAGGCGGGATATACCTCTTGTATAGGAGGTGGCGAGAATGAGCAGCGGACGTGGACGTCTGGGATATTCACTGACGGAACCGGCTCCGGATGTCTGGTTTGCGGAGGGACCGGCATCCAACTGGGTCATCCTGCGCCGGGGGAAGAACTTCACCCTGGTTGACGGCGGCTATCCGGGCGACCTGCCCCTGGTGCTGGCCTCGCTGGACGATGCAGGCCTGGACCCCGCGGACGCCGCCGCCGTCCTCATCACGCACGCCCATGTGGACCATGCCGGGACCGCCGGCTATTTTGCGGCCGCCTACGGCGTTTCCGTTCTGTGCAGCGCCTCCGAACTTCCCTATCTGCGCGTAGAAGACAAGGATCAGGTTTCCGCCGCCCGCATTTTGCGCAGGGCATGGCAGCCCGCCGTCGCGCACTGGGCCTGGCACATCCTTGCGTCCGGCGGCGCCTCCCGGGTGGCGGTGCTGACCGCCAGAGCCTGGCACGACGACGTCGAGCTGGCGGCGCTGCCCGGATCCCCCGTGGCGGTCCCCACGCCGGGGCACACTCCCGGGCACACGGCCTTTTACCTGCCGGCCGCACACGCCGTGGCCACCGGCGATGCGCTGGTCACCGGGCATGCGCTCAGCCGGACCCGCGGCCCGCAGATGCTCGATTCCATGTTCCACAGCGACGACGACGGCGCCCGCCGGTCCCTGGCGCAGCTCGGCAGGCTGGACGCTTCGCTGCTGCTGCCGGGCCACGGCCCCGCCGTGGCGACGGGAGCACGGCAGGCGGTGGGTGCAGTCCGGTCCCGGGCTGCAGCTGCGAAGCGCCGTCTTACGGTGCCGGGCCTGAAGGGCGGCTTCGCCGAACCCACCTACGGGCGGACTATGCCCGAAGGCAGGCCATCCCGGGCTGGAATTCCCTGACCGGCCGGTCCGCGTTTGTTAAACTCTCGTAAATAATCGAGGATTGTTCAACACAATGAGGCAGAGATTGTTCAACAACCCATAGACTGCTGGAAACCGTGTGGCCGCAACCACATCCCCCAGCGATTGGAAGACAGTATGGACACCGTGCCTCCGAATGAGGTCCCGCCTCCCAAGGCGAAGATCAAGCCCAACGCCAAACGGACGGCACTCCTCGGCGCCATGTTCTTGATGGCCACCAGCGCCATCGGGCCGGGATTCATCACCCAGACCACGGTTTTCACCGTTCAGCTGGGTGCCGCCTTTGCCTTCGCGATCCTGGTATCGATCCTGGTGGATATCGCGGTGCAGCTGAACGTGTGGCGGATCATCGGGGTCTCGGGCCTGCGCGCCCAGGCGCTGGGCAACAAGGTGCTGCCCGGCGCAGGCTGGCTGCTGGCCGGACTGGTGTTCATTGGCGGGCTGGTCTTCAACATCGGCAACATTGCCGGCACGGGCCTGGGCATGAATGCGATGTTTGGTCTGGATCCCAAGATCGGCGGAGCCGTCTCCGCCGCCGTCGCCATCCTGGTCTTCCTGTCCAAGAAGGCCGGACTGGCCCTGGACCGGATTGTGGTGATGCTCGGCGCCATCATGATCCTGCTGATGCTCTACGTGGCCATTGTGGCTGCCCCTCCCGTGGGGGAAGCACTCAAGAACACCGTGCTTCCTGCCAAGGTGGACTTCCTGACCATCACCACGCTGATCGGCGGAACCGTTGGCGGCTACATCACCTATGCCGGCGCCCACCGCCTCCTGGACTCCGGGACCACCGGCACCGGGCACGTCAAGGACATCACCCGGGTTTCACTGCTGGGCATCATCGTCACCGCCGTCATGCGGGTGCTGCTGTTCCTGGCCATCCTGGGCGTGGTGTCCAGCGGCGTAGCGCTGAGCGGCGACAGTATGGCTGCCGATGCCTTCTTTGCCGCCGCCGGCGAAATCGGCCTGCGGATGTTCGGCATCGTCTTCTGGGCAGCCGCCCTGACCTCGGTGATCGGAGCCGCCTACACCTCGGTCTCCTTCGTGACCACACCGGCCACCAAGGACCGCACCCGCAGCCTGATCACGGTGCTGTTTATCGCCTTCTGCGCCGCTGCCTACCTGCTTCTGGGGCAGGCGCCGCAGACCCTGCTGGTCTTCGCCGGTGCCTTCAACGGGCTGATCCTGCCGCTTGGATTTGGCATCCTGCTCTACGCCGCGTGGCGCCGCCGCGACCTGCTGCAGGGGTACAACTACCCCAAGTGGCTGCTGGGCATCGGCGTCCTGGCCTGGCTGCTGACGCTGTTCCTGGGTTGGAAATCTTTGTCCGGTCTGGCCGCATTGTGGCAGTAACAGTACCGGCACCGCAGGATCTCCGAAAGGATCTTTCCATGACCTCCGAACACGTTCCGCGGCACCTGTTGTCTGAGGCAGTGTCCACGGCGGCGCTGTCCCCGGCCGAGGCGCGGGCGCTCTTCCGGAGCGGCCTGGTCAGCCCCACCGCCGGGTGGTCCGCCGGTTACGCGCAGGCAAACCTGATCATCGTGCCCAAGGAGCAGGCGTTCGACATCCTGCTCTTCGCCCAGCGGAACCCCAAGTCCTGTCCGATCCTCGGGGTCCTCGACGCCGGTGAAACCACCGGCCCACTGCTGGGCGACGGTGATATCCGGACGGATCTGCCGCGGTACACGGTGTATATGGACGGTGAGAAGGTCGCGGATCCAACGGATCTTCTGGACTACTGGCGCGATGACCTGGTGACGTTCATTGTGGGCTGCAGCTTCACCTTTGAAGCGGCGCTGCAGGAGGGCGGCATCCGCATCGCGCACATCGACCAGGGCACCAACGTGCCCATGTACCGCACCTCCATCCGCTGTGAACCGGCCGGCAGCATCAGCGGCCCCCTGGTGGTTTCCATGCGTCCGATTCCCGCCTCCCAGGTGGCCGACGCCGTCCGGATCACCTCCCGCTATCCGTCCGTGCACGGTGCCCCGGTACACGTGGGCAATCCGGCGGAGCTGGGCATTTACGACCTGTCCCAGCCGGATTTTGGCGATCCCGTGCAGATTCCGGCCGGCCATGTCCCGGTGTTCTGGGCCTGCGGCGTGACCCCGCAGGCCGCCGTGATGGAATCCAGACCGTCGCTGGCTATTGGGCATGCCCCCGGGCACATGCTGATTACCGAGGCGCGGGACAGCGCCTACCTGGTGTGAATATAGGGGCCCGGGCGCAGCCAACCCGGCCCGGGCGACGGCTGAGCTGCTACGCCCCCAGATGCCCCAGCAGCTCAGCCTCGGCGGCATCCAGATAGCCGCGCAGCACGTCAGCCGCCTCGGAGCGGCTCCCGGCTCGGAGCAGTTCCACCAGCGCCGCGTTTTCCTCGACATAACGCGTATGGAAATCCGGCTGGGCGCTCATGGTGTGGAATACCAGGCGCATCTCCGCCAGCACCCGGCCCATCATCTGCTGCAGTTGGACACTGCCGGACATGGCTACCAGGCCCTGATGGAAGTCCTGGTTGGCCGCGGCCATGTCAGCAACGCTTCCGCGGGACTTGGCGTCCCGCGCTTCGGCGATCACCGTGTCCAGCCGGGGGAGGTCCAGCTCCGGTCCCCAGAGGACCGCGGCCGGTTCCAGCATCCGGCGCACCCGGTAAATCTCGCGCACCGCATCGGCGTCGGGCGAGGCCACAAAAACCCCGCGGTTGGGATAGCGCGTCACCACGGATTCAATGCTGAGCATGGTGAAGGCCTCGCGCAGGGTGTTGCGGGAGACCTGCAGCGATGCCGCGAGCTGCTGTTCCGAGAGCTTGGTTCCCGGCAGCAGGTCACCGGCAGCGATCCGGCTGCGGAGCACATCAGCCACCCATACGGTGGTGTTTGCGTGGTCGGCACGGTCAGCGATGATATCCCCCAGGTTCACAAGCATTCCCCTAATCTAGCGGGAAGAAAATGGATCCGGAGCACCGTCCGCTGGGGGACGGCCGGCACCCCGGAAGATTTAGGAGCCGATCCGGCCCAGGGCGTCCCCGCGGCCGACGGCGGCGCCCGGTTCGAGCGCGGACCTGGCGAACACTCCGGCGCGGTGGGCGCGGACGGTGGTTTCCATTTTCATGGCTTCCAGCACGGCCACGGGATCACCCTCGGCCAGCTGCGCGCCGTCGTCGGCCACCCACTTCACCAGGTTCCCGGACATCGGGGAGGCAAGCGCGGCAGCGGAGTCTGAGCCGTCGTCGGCCGCGGCGGCTCCGGCAGCCGGGCCAGCGCCGCCGCCGGAGCGCAGCGCGTTGAGCAGCGCGGAAGGAACGCCTACGGCCACGGCGCGGCCGTCCACGTCGATGGTGATGGTTTCACGCTCAGCGTCGGGCATGGCGGCAGCGATCTCGGGGGAGGCAGCCAGCGGTTCAGCGAACTCGGACTCGATCCACGTGGTGTACACGCCGAGCTGATCGTTGCGGGTGAACGCCTCGCTGCGGACCACGGCCCGGTGGAACGGAATCACGGTGGGCAGCCCGCGGATCACCAGCTCATCCAGGGCGGCCCGGGCACGGCGCAGCGCCTGCGGCCGGTCCTCGCCCCAGATGATCAGCTTGGCCATCAGGGAGTCGTATTCGCTGGGCACCACGGACCCGGAACGCACGCCGGAGTCCATCCGGATGCCGGGACCGGTGGGCGGTTCGAAGGCTTCCACCGGGCCGGGGCCGGGCAGGAACCCGCGGGCCGGATCCTCGGCGTTGAGCCGGAACTCGATGGCATGCCCGTGCGGCACCGGATCCTCCGTAATGGAGAGGGGCAGGCCGTCGGCAATGCGGAACTGCTCGCGGACCAGGTCCACGCCGGTGGTCTCCTCGGTGACCGGATGCTCCACCTGCAGCCGGGTGTTGACCTCCAGGAAACTGATCAGCCCGTCCGGTGAGACCAGGTATTCCACGGTTCCGGCGCCGGTGTAGCCAGCTTCGCGGCAGATGGCCTTGGCCGAGGCATGGATGGTTTTCCGCTGCTCATCGGTCAGGAACGGCGCGGGAGCTTCCTCCACCAGCTTCTGGTTGCGGCGCTGCAGCGAGCAGTCGCGGGTGCCCACCACAACAACGTTGCCGTGCGTATCGGCCAGCACCTGCGCCTCGACGTGCCGGGGGCGGTCCAGGAACCGTTCGGCGAAGCACTCGCCCCGGCCAAACGCGGACACTGCCTCGCGGACGGCGGACTCGAAGGCGTCCTCCACATCCTCCATCCGGCGGGCAATTTTCATGCCGCGTCCACCACCGCCAAAGGCAGCCTTGATCGCCACGGGCAGCCCGTGTTCCTCGGCGAACGCGCGGACCTGCTCGGCGCTTTCGGCCGGGCCCTCGGTGCCGGGCACCAGCGGCGCACCCGCCCGGACAGCGATTTCGCGGGCGGTGACCTTGTTGCCCAGATCGCGGATGGCCTGCGGTGCGGGGCCAATCCAGGTCAAGCCGGCGTCGATCACCGCCTGCGCAAAGTCGGCGTTCTCGGACAGGAAGCCGTAGCCGGGGTGGACGGCGTCGGCCCCGGCGAGCTGCGCTGCCTCGATCAGCTTGGGAATGTTCAGGTAGGTGTCCGCCCCGGCGGCACCGTGCAGCGGAAAGGCCTCATCGGCCAGGCGCACGTGGAGGGCATCGGCGTCGGGATCCGAGTACACGGCGGCCGAGGCGATGCCGGCATCAGCGCAGGCACGGGCCACGCGCACGGCAATTTCGCCGCGGTTGGCAATCAGGACCTTCTTCATGGGGTTCCTTCCGGAAACAATCCGGCGGCCGCCTCGGGGGAGAGCGGTGCCAGGGTGTCGGGGTTCACAAAAACAAAGCGGACGGGGTGGCCGGGCGGCAGCTGGGCGGCCACGGGCACGTCCTGGGGCACGACGGCGGCGATCACCGGATAGCCGCCGGTCACCGGATGGTCGGCCAGGAACAGGACGGGCAGGCCCGACGGGGGAACCTGCAGCGAGCCGGCCACCACGCCTTCGCTGGGCAGTTCGCCGTCTCTGGTGCGTTCCAGCGGATGTGCATCCGGATCCTGTGTGTCGGTGTCCAACCGGACGCCGATCCGGTTGGATTCACTGGTGGTGCACCAGTTATGGGCCGTCAGAGCGGCTGCGGCACCGGGACCGAACCAGTCCTGCCGCGGTCCGGCGGTGATGCGCAGCTGGGCCGGTTCTGTTCCGGTGCCGAGCATGCCCGGCCCGGTGCCGTCCGGCAGGGGGGACGGTTCCGGAGCGCCAACGGGGAGAACCCCGACAGGGACAACTGAGGATGCGGCGGGAACCGCACCGATCGGCAGCCGGTCTCCGGTCTGCAGCGGTGCCGGGCCGATGCCGCTCATCGAATCGCTGCTGCGGCTGCCCAGGACCGGAGCAACGTCGATGCCGCCCCGGACCGCCAGGTAAGAACGCACGCCGCGGTAGGGCATGCCGAGGATCAGGGTTTCCCCATCCAGCAGGGCAAAGGGCGTATTCAGCGGTGCCGGGCGGTCGCGCCCGCCGTCGCCGGAGCCCTGCCTGGAGCTGTCCACGGCGCCGTCCGGGGAGACAACGGCAGCGGGCAGCTCGGCGCCGGAGAGGGCCAGCACGGCATCGCCGCCGCGCACGGTCAGTTCCAGGCCGCCGAACAGGTTCTCGATGACCGCCGCGCCAGCCGGGTTGCCGGCCAGCCGGTTGGCCTGCCGGGCGGAGCGGGTATCGGCGGCGCCGGCGGCGGAGACGCCTAGGTCTGCATAGCCGGGGCGGCCGAGGTCCTGGATCAGGGATTGGAGGCCTGGGGCTTTGATCTCCAGGAACGTGTGGTTGCGTGGGCTGGGATGGGAAGTCTCATCGTCCCTAGGGCAACTCCCTCGTTCCTCGGTCGTTGATGCGGGACTCACGAGACTCCCCATCCCCGCGGCACCTCTTGTTCGCTGCGGGTCGGTCGCCTTGGTATCCGCTCCGGAGTTCTCGGCCTGAAGTGTTGTGGGGGTGATGAGTTCGCGGATGGGGTGGAAGATGACCTTGTCGCCGGGGCGGATGAGGGCCGGGTCTTCGCGGGAGAGATCCCACATGGGGGCGTTGGTGCGGCCGATCAGCTGCCAGCCCCCGGGAGATTCGCGGGGATAGACGGCAGAGTATTCTCCGGCCAGGGCCACGGATCCCGCGGGCACGGCTGTGCGCGGGCTGTTGCGGCGGGGGACGTTCAGGACCGGATCGCCGCCGGTGAGGTAGGTGAAGCCGGGGGCGAAGCCACCGAATCCGCCCAGCCAGGGCGTGCCGGTGTGCGCGGTGATGACCGCGTCCTCGGAGAGGCCGGTGAGGCGGGCAACCTCGGCCAGGTCACCGCCGTCGTACACCGTGTCAATGGTGACCGTCCGAGCGTCCGGAGCCTCGGCATGCGTCAGGTCCAGGGCCTCGATGAGCCCGGCTGCGGCCACCGTCTCGCGCCGGCCGGCGAACCGGACCAGAACAGTGCAGGCAGCTGCGAGGACATCAATCTGCCCGGACAGCGGATGGGCCTTGAGCTGCGCGTGGAGCGCGGTGACATCGGCGAGTGAGCCCAGCTCCACCAGCAATGCGCGGGTACCGGCGGGCCGGACGCCCCGGACGGGGGAGTCACTCATACGAAGCTCTGGATGGACACGCCGGCGTTTTCCAGGCCGGCGCGGACCGCGCGGGCCATCGCCACGGCGCCCGGAGTGTCGCCGTGGACGCAGATGGAGGCGGCGTCCATCGGAATGTCGGTGCCGTCCACCGCGGTGATGATGCCTTCGGTGGCGAGGCGGACCATGTTGGCGGTGACCTGATCCGTGTCGTGGATGACGGCGTTGGGTTCGCGCCGCGAAACCAGGGTGCCGTCGGGGTTGTAGTTGCGGTCGGCGAAGGCTTCGGCGACACCGCGCAGACCGGCGTCGACGGCCTTGTCCAGCGCGACGGCGCCGGGCAGCAGCAGGACAGGCAGGGACTTGTCGAACGCGGCGACGGCGTCGACCACGGCCTGGGCATGGACCTCGTGGTGCACGATCGTGTTGTAGAGGGCGCCGTGCGGTTTGACGTATTTGATCTCGGCGCCGGCCGCGCGGGCCAGGGCCTGCAGCGCGCCGAGCTGGTAGAGGATGTCGTCGAACAGCTCGGTGTAGGAGCAGTCCAGGAAGCGGCGGCCGAATCCGGCCAGATCGCGGTAGCCAACGTGCGCCCCAATGGTCACGCCGGCGGCGACGGCGTCGCGGCAGGTCTGCGCGATGGTGGAGGGGTCTCCGGCGTGGAAACCGCAGGCCACATTGGCACTGGATACGGATTCGAAGACGGCGGCGTCATCGCCCATGGTCCAGTTGCCGAAGGACTCTCCAACGTCGCTGTTCAGATCAATCACCGGCATGGCGGGCCTCCGTGCCTATTTCGGGAATGGTGTCCCTACAGTGTGCGCGATCACGTCAGATTGTTCAACAATCCGTGTCGATGTTGCGACAGGCCGCCAGGAAATTGAGGATCAGAACTCCGACGCCCGGCTGACCGTTTCCCTGGCGGAGCGGATCACGGCCGCATCGATCATGCGGCCGCTGGCATCCACGGTGACGCCTCCGCCGCCGCCGTCAAAGCCGACCAGAACCTCCCTGGCTGCGGCAACGGCGGCGGTATTGGGGGTGAATGCCCGGTTGATCACGGGGACCTGCGAAGGATGGACTGCGGTGCGGGACCGGAAACCGAGGTCGTGAAGCTTGCGGGCTGAGGCTTCGAAGGCATCCAGATCGCGGATGGCAGTGGAAGTGGGTGCCACCGGAGCGCTAAGTCCTGCGGCGGCACAGGCAATGACAATACTGGTGCGGATCGAATCCAGGGCCGGTTCGGTGGAGGCGCCGCGGGCCATCCTCAGGTCAGCCATGAGGTCGACCTCGCCGATGGCCAGTGTCGTCAGAGTGCCGGAGGCAGCCAGGGCCTCGATATCGAGGAGGGATGCAGCATCCTCGATCAGTCCGATGATCTGTATCCGGCCAGGTGCCAGCCGCCCTTCGGCTTCGAGGCCGGCAACGATTGCTGCGGCATCCCGCAGCACGGCCCTGCTGCACTTTGCCAGAAAGATTCCATCCAGGCCCGGCTCTGCGATGGCCCGGAGATCGGCGGCCAGGCTCTCCGGGGCAAGGCGCACCCATTGCTGTTGCCGGGCCGCCTGTTGCCTCACGGGGCCGGAATCCGATGACGCGGCCCGACGCTCGGCGTCGCCCAGCAGCCAGGTTCGAACCGCTGCCCGTGCCTCCTCCCTCCGGTCCAGGGGAACGGCATCTTCGAGATCGAGAATGACGGCGTCAGCCTCGCCCGCCGCAGCCTTGGCGAAAAGTTCCGGCTTGTTCCCCGGAACGTAGAGGAAGGACCGGGGGAGAAATGACGGGCTGCGGCGCATGGTGGCTCCTATCGGGCAAGCAGGTCGGATATTTCGCGGGCGGCAGCCACAACTTTGGCCGCGTGCCCTTCGGTGTCCGCGGCATTGAACCGGAAAATCGGTCCGCAGGAACTGATGGATCCCAGGACGTTGCCGGCCCGGTCAAAAAAAGGTGCGGCGATCGAGGCTGCGCCGATGCCCCGTTCGTTGAAGGACGTTGCGTATCCGTTCCGGCGCACCGTTTCCAGCAGCGCCGCATAGTCTTCTTCCCGGCAGTCGGGCTTCGACTTCCTGAGCGCGGCAACGGCTTCATCGATGTAGGCCTCGGGCAGGAAGGCAATGATGGCCCGGCTGGAGGCGCCGGAGTGCAGCGGGTGGCTGGCGCCGATGTCCACCACCATCTTGATTTCCTGCGGGCTCTCGAACTGGTCCAGATACATCCGCGAATGGTTGGTGAGCACCGACAGGGTGGTGGTCTCCCGGGTGTCATCGCGCAGCCGCCGCAGCACCGGGGCGGCCAAGGTGCGGAAATCGAGTTGGCTCCAGGCCTTGTTTCCCATACCGATCGCCGCCGGACCCAGCACGTAGCTGGCGGATGCATCCATGGTGGTCAGGAGCCCCCGCGAGCTCAGGGATTGCAGGATGCGATGCACCACGGCCTTGCTCAGCTCCAGGGTGCGGGCAATTTCTGACACTCCCAGCGCGCCCCCGGACCTACTGAACAGCAGCAGCACATCGGCAACACGGTCCGCCGCCTCTGTTCCGCCAGTGGTGGGTGGCTGATCTGCGGTGTTTTTTCCTGCGGCGTTCTTCAACGTCATGATGATCCTCTCCGGAACGCTACGATACCCCACCGTTCCGCTAAGCGGAATGATACAGGCGTGTTAATTTTTGATGAACTGCTAGTAATCCAGGTCACATCCGTGCACAATGGGTCGAAAGCTCCATGGATCTTCACCATGAGGGTCCGCCAGCCGGAACACCGCAGTCTCTGACTGTTCCTCTCAGCGGAATGCCCTCGCTCAGTGCTTATGAAGGGAAATACCCACCATGAACAGAAAAGCCCTATCCGCAGCAGTGCTTGCGGTGAGCCTCGTTGGGTTGACGGCCTGCTCGTCGGAGACCTCAGGCGGCGCCGAATCAGTTGACACCGTGATGATCGGTTCCGTGCATCCGCTCAGCGGCAGCCTCGCCGGTGTGGGCGGGCTGATGAACGACGGCGCCAAGCTGGCGGTGGAGGACATCAACGCGGCCGGAGGCATCGAGTCCCTGAACGGAGCCCAGCTGGAACTCAGTGACGGTGACAGTCAGGGGCAGGCCCAAATTGGCCAGAGTGAAGCTCAGCGCTTGATCAGTGAGGGTGCCGTGGCCCTGGTAGGGACTTATCAGTCCGACGTCACCCAGAATGTTGCATCCGTCGCCGAACGCTCCAAGGTTCCCTTTGTCATTGACGTTGCCGTGGACGACAAGATCCTGCAGCAGGGTTACAAGAACACCTTCCGCATCCAGCCTGACGCCAGCAGCATGGGCCAGTCGGGCGCCCAGGCCCTGGCAGCCATGGGGAAGGAAACCGGCGAACCCATTGACAGTGCCGCCTACATCCACATTGAAGGTGCTTTCGGCGACAGCGTCTTTGGCGCGTTCAAGCAGGAGGCCGAGAAACAGGGCATTACGGTGACCAAGGAGATTACCTACTCGGGCAGCAACTTCTCCGATGCAACCACTCAGGTCAGCGAGGCACTGGCCACGAACCCCGACATCGTCGTCGTCACCGGGTACTACCCCGACAACCTGCTGGTGGCCAAGGCCCTCGGCTCAATGACCAATGACACCAAGGCAGTATTCGGGATCGCCAGCGGAGCTTTTGACGATACCTCCTTCCCGGCCGCCGCCGGAGACGCGGGCGCCGAAGTGCTCAGCGCCAACTACCACTACAGCGCCACGAGTGACCGCGCCGCAGATATCCGCAAGCGCTTCGAGGCGAAGCACGGCAAGCCGATGGAGACGGCGTCCATGCTCTCCTACCAGGCAGTGGAAGTCATTGCGGAAGGACTCGAGGCGAGCGGATCGGATGATCCCGAGGCCCTCCGCGACGCGATCGCCGGGCTGAGCCTGGATGATCCGCTGCTGGCCTTCGACGGCCCCCTGGAATTCGACGAGAACGGCCAAAACAAGAACGCCACCGTGATCGTTATGCAGGTTCTCAACGGTGCCGTGGAGCAGGTATTCCCGCAGGAGTTCGCCACCGCGGACCTGGTCTTCCCGACCGGCTCCGGCAACTAAACCCTAGGTAGACCCCCATGACCACCACAGAAGCACCGGCGGTTCCGGCCGCCAAACGCACCAGCCCGCTAACCGCGGGCGGCACCCGGATTGCCGTAACCATCGGAGGCATCGCCGCAGTCGGGCTGGTCCTTATCTACCTGCTGGGGGACCGGGAACCAGCCCTGGTCACCCAGTACCTGGTATCGGGACTGCTGCTCGGCGGCGTCTACGCACTCGTTTCCCTCGGCCTGACCCTGATCTTCGGAGTCCTGGGTATCGTCAATTTTGCCCAGGGCGCCATGCTGACCCTTTCCATGTACCTGGTGTACGTGCTGCAGAGCAGCATGGGCCTGAATCTCTACCTTGCCGTGGTGCTGACCATCCCGCTGCTGTTCGGTTTTGGCTGGCTGGTGCAGTCAGTGCTGCTGAACCGGCTGACGAGCGATGCGAGCCATGACCGACCCCTGCTCGTAACACTGGGATTGTCGCTGCTGATCGTGAACGTGCTGCTGATGATCTTCGGCGGACGGCCCAAGAACGTGGACGCCCCCATCAGCGGCAGCGTCCAGATCCTCGGCGCCCTGGCCGACACCCAGCGCATTATCGCTTTCCTCGGTGCCGTGGTTGTTGCGGCCGGGCTGACGCTGGTGCTGCGCAAGACCTCAATGGGCCTGGCGATCCGCGCCGTGGCAGCCAACGGAACGGGAGCAGCCCTCGTTGGCGTGAATGTGAACCGTGTCTACGCGCTGACCTTCGGCCTCGGGGCTGCTTCGGTTGCCGTCGCCGGCGGACTCATCACTCCGTTCACCACGCTCGTGCCAACGGCAGGCGAACAGTTCACCACCCTGGCCTTCGTCATTGTGGTCCTCGGCGGACTCGGCAGTATCCCTGGAGCCCTGGTGGGCGGCCTGTTCATCGGAGTCCTGCAGACCGTGGGGTCCCTGTACCTGCCGGGCAGCGGATCCCTCCTGCTCGTGTTCGGGATCTTCGTCCTTATTCTCTTTCTGCGTCCCCAGGGACTGTTCGGAGCCAAACAATGACGACCACCGACGCCACCCTGCCCGCCGCGCCGCAGGCGCCCAAGCCTCTCCTGCGGACGGCGGGAGGCGCCAAGCGCCAGTACCTCTTCCTGCTGGCCATCTTCGCGCTGCTGTTCTTCGTGCCCTACATCCTGCCCGAATCCGCCGCCCCGGTGGCCGTGCGGACGCTGATCTTCGCGATCATGGCCGTGGGCTGGAACCTGATGAGCGGCTACGGCGGCATGTTCAGCTTCGGCCATGCCGTGTTCTTTGGCGTCGGCGCGTACACCGACGCGTTCCTGCTCAGCGAATTCGGCGTCTCGCCGTGGCTGTCGATGATCATCGGCGCCGTGCTCTCCGCCGGCGTCGGACTGACCATCGCCTACTTCTGCCTGCGCTACAAGCTGGCCGGCTCCTACTTTGCCCTGGCAACCTTCGCGTTCGCGCAGATGTTCTACCTGCTGAGCCAGAACCTGGAATTCCTGAACAAGACGGATGGGATCAACCTGCCGCTGCTCCCGGAGGAATCCTGGGCCATGATGCAGTTTGACCAGGACTCCAAGCTTTACTTCTGGATTCCGCTGGTCATCCTCGCCCTGGCGATGGCCGCCACCATCTACTTCACGCACTCCCGGGCCGGGCAGTTTACCCAGGCCATCCGGGACGACGCGACGGCGGCGGAATCCCTGGGCATCAAGGTCATGAAATACCGGCTCATCACGGTTGCCATGAGCTGCGCAATCACCGCCGTCGCCGGTGCCTACTACAGCCAGTACTACCTTTTTGTGGGACCGGATCAGGCCTTCGGCATCCATGTGTCCACCGATGCGATCATTCCTGCCGTCATCGGCGGCGTGGGGACGATCTGGGGTCCGCTGATCGGAGCGGTCGTGGTGGGACCGCTCTCGGAGGTCATCGCGCATCTGCTGCGGAACCCGCCGGAGTTCCTGGAGTTCCTGCAGGGCACCAGCGGCCTGGACGTGGCCGTGTACGCGGTCCTGCTCATCGTCATCGTCATCTTCCTGCCCAAGGGCATCTATGGAACCATCCGCGAAAGGATGCGCAAATGAGCCTCCTGACTTTGGACGGCGTGTCCAAATCATTCGGTGGCCTCAAGGCGCTGGGCGAAACCACGCTTGAGATCCCCGAGCACGAGTTCTTCGGCATCATCGGCCCCAACGGCGCCGGAAAGACCACGCTGTTCTCCGTGCTCTCGGGCCAGCTTCCGCCCTCCTCCGGCCGGATGATGTTTGACGGCGTGGACATCACCGGCTGGTCCGCGGACAAGGTTGCCTCCGCGGGACTGGTGCGGACCTTCCAGCTGATGCGTCCGTTCGAAAGCATGACGGTCCTGGAGAACGTCACCGTTGCCTCGCACGTGTTGTTCCGTTCCCCGCACAAGGCGCGCGAGCACGCCGCCGCCGTGGTGGAGCGCGTGGGCCTGGAATCGTACATGTATTCCATGTCCGGAACCCTGCCCACGGCGGGACTCAAACGGCTGGAGCTTGCCCGGGCACTGGCCCTTGAGCCGCGGATGATCCTGCTGGACGAGGTGCTGGCCGGACTGGTGCCCACCGAACGGGCACCCATTATCGAACTGCTGCGCAGCATCCATGCCGACGGCGTCACGGTGATGTTCGTCGAACACATCATGGCTGCAGTCATGGCCCTGTCCGAACGGCTGCTGGTCATGCACGAGGGCCGGCAGCTGGCCCTGGGCCTGCCCGAGGACGTCATCTCCAACCAACTTGTCATCGACGCATACCTGGGAGAGGACTACTCATGATCCTGGAACTCGACGCAGTCTGTGCCGGGTACCGGCGGCTGGAAATCCTCCACGACCTGACCCTGAACGTGAACGAAGGCGAAATTGTCTCCATCATCGGAGCCAACGGTGCCGGCAAGACCACCACGCTGCGGGCCATCGCCGGGCTGATCACGGCGTCCAAGGGCAGCATCAAATTCAAGGGCGAACCCGTGCACAACGTGCGGGCGGACCGGCTGGTGCGCTCCGGACTGGTGCATGTTTCCCAGGACCGTGCCCTCTTCGGGAGCCTGCAGGTATTCGAAAACCTGACTATGGGCGCCTATACCCAGCCCAAGAACAGCATCAGCTCCTCGCTGGAGCAGGTCTTTGACCTGTTTCCCATCCTCAAGGACCGCCGCGCACAGCGGGCCGACACCATGTCCGGCGGCCAGCAGCAGATGCTCGCCATCGGCCGGGCACTGATGGCCCGGCCTGCCTGCCTGACCCTGGACGAACCGTCGATTGGCCTTGCCCCGAATCTGGTTGCCCAGGTGCTGGATGCGATCAAGCAGATCCGCGAAACCGGCGTCACCGTGCTGATTGTCGAGCAGAACGCTTCTCAGGCCCTGGCGATCTCCGACCGTGCCTACGTGATGGAAAGCGGTGCCATCGTGCTGGAAGGCACCGGAGCCGAGTTGGCGGACAGTGCCGAGGTGCGCAAGGCCTACCTCGGCATGTAACCGCACCGCACTCCGCCCGGCACCTCGAAAGGAAGAACACCCTTGCGCATCCTTGCAGTGACCCCCATCGCCGTCTCTGACGACGAACTGGCCCGCCGCCAGCAGCGGTACAACCGGCTGGTACCGGCCAACATCAGCGTCCGGCTGCACAACCTGGGCACCGGTCCGGCGGTTCCCAGCGCGCTGGAGAACGACGACGACATTGCCGCCTCCGAAGCCGCCGTGACGGCCTGGTTCGCCGCCGCAGACGTGCAGGACGTCGACGCGTTCCTGCCGGACTGCGTCCTCGATCCGGGAGTGGGGCCCGGTTCCTTGCCCCAGCAGCGTCCGGTCCTGGGCCTGCTGCGCCTGGCCGCCGGATTCCTGGCGGCCACCGGAGCCGGCATTGGCGCCGTGGCCCGCAACGGGGCTATTGCCGCAGAACTGGAACGCAAGCTCTCCACCTACGGCACCGGCCCTCTGCACGAACCGGTGACCGTGCTGGGCCTGTCGCTGGCGGATGTGGCCGACGACGCCGCGTGGTCCGGGGCAGTGGACACCGCGCTGGAAACCATGTCCGCCGAGTACGTGCTGAATGCGTGTTCTGCCGTGAACCTGATCGGGCCCCGGAGCGATGGACCGGTGCTGGTGGATCCCACCGCCCTGGCCCTGCGCCTGGCCGGGCTGCTGGACAGTCATCGGAACGGCTTTTCCGGCGCGGTGCCCGCATGACGGCGGCATTCCGGACGGAGGGGCCCATCGCCCCGGCTTCCAGCGTTGCCCCGGCAGCAGTGGTGGGCGCCGTTGAGGAGCTCGCAGCCTTCGCCGTCGGCCTGAGTTACGAGTCCCTGCCGCAGGCCGTCCGGGACCGTCTGGCACTGATGCTGACGGACCTTTGGGGTGTGGCGGCGGCCGGCGGCGGCACCCCGGAGATGCAGGCGCTGGCCGCCGCCTGGCAGGCCGGTCCCGGCTCCAGCCCGGTGCTGGGCACGCCGCTGTCCACCAGCCCGGAAACCGCGGCGTTCCTGAATGCGGTTGCCGCCTGCGAACTGGAACTCGACGAAGGCAACAAGCACGCCCAGGGCCATCCCGCTGTGCACGTGGTATTCGCCGCGATGGCCGCTGTCCAGCTGGCGCCCCGCCCGGTCACCGGCCGGGAGTTCCTCACCGCCGTTGCTGCCGGCTATGAGGTTGCGGCCCGCTTTGGCCGGTCCCTGAGCCGCAACCCGCTCTGGCACACCCACGGCCACTGGGGCGCCACCGGTGCCGCCTGCGCCGCCGCCCTGATCCGGGGACTGCCGGCCGCCCGGGTAGCTGCCGCGATCGACGCCGCGGCCGGGCTGGTGCAGGCCGCGCCCTGGGCCATGGTTTTGGACGGGCAGTTCACCCGTAACCTCTGGGCTGCCGGCGCCAACCTGGCCGGCCTCAATGCCGCCCGGCTTGCCGCCGCCGGTCTGGCCGGAAACAACGGTGCCGCCGCGGCAACGCTGGGCACCCTGGTTGGAGCCCTGGACCCGGCCGAACTGACCCGCGGACTGGGCCGGGACTGGCTGCTGACCCAGGGGTACGCCAAGCTGCACTCCTCCTGTTCCTACACGCACGGTGCCGTGGATCTGGCTTTGGAGCTGCGCCCGCAGCCCTTCGATCCGGCCGAGGTGGCCGAAATCCGGGTCGTGACGCATTCCCTGGCTGCTCCGCTCTTCGCGGTGGCGGCAACCAACCGGCTCTCCGCCATGTTCTCCTTCCCCTTTGTGGTGGCCAACGCATTGCTGCAGGGAGAGATTCCCCCGGCCTCAATGGAGCCGCACGGTTCCACTTTCGACGCCGCCCGGCGCCTTAGCAGCAAGGTCACGGTGAAAGCTTCACCGGAGTATGACCTGCTGCTGCCCGGCCAGCGCCGCACACGGCTGGAGATCCGCTACACCGACGGCACCGTTGCCGCAGCGGAAGCGCCCAACCCCCGCGGCGACGTCGACTATCACCCGCTGGACCGCGACGGCATCCGGACCAAACTTGCCGGCCTGATCGGTGCCGGTCCGGCCGGGCGCCTGGACCGTGCCGTTCACAGCCTGGCCGATGAACCGGACACCGCAGCGGCCCTGAACACCTTGACTGAAGTGATTCGGATGGAAGGACAAGAACTATGAGCGAAGAAACTTTCGAAGGACCGGACCTGGTGGTGGCCGGAGCCGGCGGCGGCCTGATCGCCGCCCTGCGCGCGGCCCAGCTGGGTTTGTCGGTCCTGGTGATTGAAGCCAATGAACATTTCCGCCGCGGCAACAACACCGCCATGTCCACGGCCATGATTCCGGGCGCCGGCTCCCGCTGGCAGTCCGAGGCCGGAGTGGAAGACTCCCCGGAAGCCTTTGTTGCCGACATCATGGCTAAAACCAAGGGCCGTGCCGATCCGGTGCTGGCGGAGGCCCTGGCCGGTGTCAGCGCCCGGCTGGTCGAATGGATGGCCGATGACCTCAAGCTGCCGCTGACCCTGGTGACGGATTTCTCCTACCCCGGCCACAGCACCCACCGCTGCCATACCGTTCCCGGCCGAATCGGCACGGCCCTGCTGGACGCCGTCTGGGAAAAGGTTGCCGCTGAACCGCTCATTGATTTCTACGCTCCTGCCCGGCTGATGGACGTGACCACTGCGGATGGGGAGGTCACCGGCGTCGTCGTCTCCACCCCCGACGGGACCGAGGAGATCCCGGCAAAGGCGGTGCTGCTGGCAACCAACGGTTTCGGCAACAACCGCGAACTGGTGCGTGAACACCTTCCGGAGATCGCCGGCGCCCAGTACTACGGCAGCGAGGAATCCCGCGGGGACGCGCTGCGCATCGGCACCGGGCTGGGCGCGGCCACAGCCTATCTGGACGCCTATCAAGGCCACGCCGCGCTGGCCTCGGCGTCGGCAACACTGGCGGGCTGGGCAACCGTAATGCACGGAGGATTCCTGGTGAACCGTGACGGGCAGCGCTTCGGCAACGAGACCGTGGGCTATTCCGAATACGCGCTGGAAACACTGAAGCACGCCAACGGCGAGGCCTGGATAGTGCTGGACCAGCGGATCTTTGCGGCCTGCGAGAGTTTCTCCGATTTCCGGGCAACCGTCGAATCGGGTGCGCTGAAGTGGGCGGACGACGCCGAGGCCCTGGCCGCCGCCACCGGCATCAGCGCCGAGGGGCTGCAGCAAACCGTGGACCACACGCAGCGGATTGCCGCAGGGGAAGCCGTGGACAGTCACGGACGAACCTTCTGGGAGGCGCCGCTGGCCGGGAAAATCGGCGCGATCGCCGTGCAGCCCGCACTCTTCCACACCCAGGGCGGGCTCCGCGTGGACGGCAACGCCCGCGTGCTGAAAGCCGACGGCACCGCCATTACGGGCCTGTATGCCTCCGGCGGCGCGGCCAACGGCATCTCCGGCCACGGCGCCGGCGGCTACCTGGCCGGCAACGGGCTGCTGCCGGCACTGGGCCTTGCCCTGCTGGCAGCCGAACACGTTGCCGGCGCCGTGTCACTCCCGGCACCGCTATGACGGGCATGCCAACGGATGCGGCGGTCCCGGAAACTGAAACAACATCAAGAACGGAACGAGAGAACGTGAGCGAGCAAGCACCACCAACGGGCACCGGAACCGGCCCCCTCGAGGGTCTGCGGGTCCTGGACGTGTCCACCATCCTGGCCGGACCGCTCTGCTGCCAGATGCTGGGCGACTTTGGTGCCGAGGTCATCAAGATCGAGCACCCCACCATGGGCGACAGCATGCGCGGCCACGGCGAAAGTAAGGACGGGGTTTCCATCTGGTGGAAGGAGATCTCCCGGAACAAGCGCACGCTGGGCCTGAGCCTGAGCACGCCTGAGGGAGCCGAGGTGTTCCAGCGGCTCGCCGCCACCGCCGACGTTGTTGTGGAGAACTTTCGCCCCGGAACCCTGGAGCGCTGGGGACTGGGACCGGAGGTCCTCAGCGAGCTGAACCCCGGGCTGGTTCTGGTGCGCCTGACCGGTTTCGGCCAGACCGGCCCCTACAAGGACCAGCCCGGGTTCGGCACCCTGGCTGAAGCCATGAGCGGCTTTGCGCACCTGACCGGTCCAGCCGACGGACCGCCCACCCTGCCGGCCTTCGGTCTGGCGGACAGCATCTGCGGAATCGCGGCGTCCTCCGCCGTGCTGATGGCCCTGCGTCACCGGGACACCACGGGGGAGGGGCAAACGGTGGATATGAGCATCCTGGAACCGATCATGACGGCGGTGGGTCCCAGCCCCACCGTGTATCAGCAGCTGGGTCAGATCGGGCAGCGCCACGGCAACCAGTCCACCAACAATGCGCCGCGCAACACCTACCTGACCAAGGACGGCAAGTGGGTGGCGGTGTCCACCAGTGCGCAGCGAATCGCCGAGCGGGTGATGGAGCTGGTGGGCCACCCCGAAGTCATCGCCGAGCCCTGGTTCGCCGCCGGCAACACCCGGGTGGAACATGTGGAGGAGCTGGACGCGTACGTGGGCAGCTGGATCGCGGACCGCAGCCGCGACGATGTGCTGGCAGCCTTTTCCGCAGCGGGTGCCGCCGTAGCCGCCGTGTATGACGCCCGGGATGTTGTGGAGGACCCGCACATCCGCGAAACACAGATGCTGCTTGAGGTTGAGGATCCGGATCTCGGTCCGGTGCTGCAGCACAACGTGATGTTCCGGCTCAGTAAGAGTCCCGGACAGATCCGGTTCACCGGCCGCGGACTGGGACAGGACACCGCGGAGATCCTGAACGAAATCGGCTACACGGACGAGGACGTCCGGACCTTGAGGGAAAGCGAAGTTATCAAATGAGCGATGTACTGCTGGATGCGGTTCAGAACGGCATCACGTCCGTGGATTTGGGGCGGCAGCTGCGCGTCGGCATGCCGCAGTCTCCCAACCATCCCCAGTTTTGGCACACTCTGCCCCGCCGGCACGGAGACATGGTCCGGGCCGACGGCGGCAGCGCCGCCAATGACATGATCAGCACCGGAACCCATGTGGGCACCCACATTGATGCGCTCGCCCACGTCAGCCAGGACGGCTTGCTCTTTGGCGGAGCCGATGCAGGCCAGTCCTGCCTAGGCGGTAAGTACGTGGAGCACGGCGTACATACCATCGAGCCGATGGTCCGCCGCGGCGTGCTCCTTGACGCCGCCGGATACCTGGGCCGCGAGGTGCTCGAGGGCGGGTACGAAATCACGGTCGCCGACCTGCAGGGCTGCCTGGCAGCCCAGCACGTGGACCTGCACGAGGGGGATGTGGTGCTGATCCGCTCCGGCTGGGGCCGGAGATTCAGCGAAGGTGCCGCCTACGTCGGAGCTCAATCCGGGGTGCCGGGCATCAGCGAGGCCGCCGCCCAGTGGCTGGCCGAACAGCGGATCCACGCCGCCGGAGCCGACTCCATCGCTTTTGAACGGCTTGCGCCGGGCGGCGGGCACACGTCGCTGCCCGCTCACCGGGTGTTTCTGGTGGAAAACGGGATCTACATCATCGAAGCCTTAGACCTGGAGGAGCTGGCCGAACGGCAGATCTTTGAATTCACCTTTGTGCTGGTGCCGCTGAACATCTTCGGGGCCACCGGTTCACCGGTCCGTCCGCTGGCACTGGTGTCCGCATGAGCGCCGCCGCACCGGCGACCGTAGAGCGGACCCTCGCCCAGCAATTGGGAGACTTTGCCGCCGGCGTCCGGTACGAGGACCTGCCGGCGGAGGTCATTGAGAGCGTCAAGTCACGCGTGCTGGACATCCTGGGCATCGCCGCGGCCGCGGCACCGCTGGACACCAGCCGGGCCGCGCGCCGCTGGGCCGTTGACCAGGGCGGCACCCCGGCGGCCTCCGCCGTCGGCGTCACCGACCTGCTGCCGGCCGGGCAGGCAGCCTTTGTGAACGGTGTGCTGGCCCACTCCCTGGACTACGACGACACCCATCTGCCCTCCGTGCTGCACCCCAGCGCCAGTGTCATTCCTGCCGTGCTGGCCGCGGCGCAGGCGGCCGGGAAGGATGGTAGGGAGACCATCGCCGCGATCGCCGTCGGGCTGGAGATCTGTGTCCGGCTGGGCATGGCCGGTTATGACACCGAGGCGAAGAACTCCACTTTCTTTGAGCACGGCCAGCATGCCACCTCCATTTGCGGGGCGATGGGTGCCGCCGCGGGCGTTGCGTCCCTGCATGGCAAGGCCCAGTGGGTCACCGACGCGCTGGGAGTGGCGGCGTCCATGGCCTCGGGCATCATCGAGTCCAACCGCACGGGCGGAACGGTCAAGCGGATCCACTGCGGCTGGGCTGCCCATTCGGCCGTGAACGCGGTGGAGCTGGTCCGCTACGGGCTCACCGGCCCGCCCACCGTGCTCGAAGGGCGGTTTGGCTTCTTCCAGGCCTGGCTGCACGGCCAGTTCAACCCGGCGGAAATCACCGACGGGCTGGGAGACCGCTGGCAGGTGCAGGACATCTTCTTCAAGCCCTATCCGGCCAACCACTTCACCCACGCCGCTGTGGACGCCGCGGCTGCCCTGCGCCGTGCCGGCATCCGGCCCAACGACGTCGAGTCCATCACCTTGGGGGTTCCGGCGCCGAACCTGCGCACCATCGGGGAACCGCTGGATGTGAAGCAGAAACCGGAGACCGGATACATGGCGCAGTTCTCCGGCCCGTATGCGGTGGCCGCCGGGCTGCTGGGCGGCGGCGGGCTGGAAGTGGGCTTGGACGATTACACGGACGAGCTGGCCCAGGACGAGCTTCGCCGTTCCATCATGGCCCGGGTGAACGTGGTGGCCGATGAGGAATGCACCGCCATCTTCCCCCTGCAGTTCCCGGCCGTGCTCACCGCGCGGCTGACCGACGGCCGGACCGTGACGGAGAAGGTCCTCACCACCCGGGGCGGTCCGCAGCGGCCGCTCGGATTTGAGGATCTGGGCCGCAAGTTTGAGGACAATGCCCGGCGCACCCTGCCGCCGGCCGCCCGGGAGCGGCTGCGCGAAACCTGCCGCACCCTCCCGGACTGCCAGGACCTGGCGGTTCTCTTCCAAGACCTGACCGCGGCAGATGCCGGCGGACTCACGGACCTGCACACCAACTGACTCTGCGCACCAACTGACTTACCCCCACAGTAGAAAGAGGAAACCATGAGCAACTATGACCTTTTGGTAAAGAACGTCCGGGTTGTCCGGCCCGGCGGCAACGGCGCCGAAGCCCTGGACCTCGCGATCAAGGACGGCAAGTTTGCCGCCATCGAGCCGAACATTGACGAAGCCAGTGCAGCCGAAGTGGTTGACGGCGGCGGCAAGCACCTGTTCCCGGGCGTTGTGGACGTGCACCAGCACTGGGGCATCTACAACGAGCTGGGAGAGGACACCGAAAGTGAGAGCCGTGCCAGTGCCCAGGGCGGGGTCACCAGCGGCATCACCTACATCCGCACCGGCGCCTACTACCTGAACAAATCCGGCCCCTACAAGGAGATCTTCCCGGAGATCCTGGAAGCCGCGGACGGCCGGGCCTACATCGATTACGGCTTCCACGTGGCGCCCATCCTCAAGGAGCACATCGAGGAGATCCCGGACCTGCTGGACATGGGCGTGCCGTCCTTCAAGATCTTTATGTTCTACGGCATCCACGGCCTGCACGGCAGCTCCAACGACCAGGGCAAGTTCCTTATGATTCCGCCGGAGGATTCCTACGACTACGCGCACTTTGAATTTGTTATGCGTGCCATCGAAAAGGCCCGGCGGGATCCGAAGTACGCGGACATCGCGGACCAGATTTCCCTGTCCCTGCACTGCGAAACCGCTGAGATCATGCGGGCCTACACCAAGCTGGTGGAAGCCGAGGGCGAGCTGAAGGGGCTGGAGGCCTACAGCGCCTCCCGGCCGCCGCACTCCGAGGGGCTGGCCATCACCATTGCCTCCTACCTGGCGTATGAAACGGAACTGCCCAACATCAACCTGCTCCACCTGTCCTCCCGCAAAGCCATCGAGGCGGCCATGATGATGCAGGAAACCTTCCCGCACATCAATTTCCGGCGCGAGGTGACGGTGGGTCATCTGCTGGCCGACTTCAACACCGCCAATTTGGGCGGCAAGGTCAATCCGCCGCTGCGCTCGCCGGAGGACGTGGAGGCGCTGTGGGCGCACCTGCTGGCCGGCAACTTCTCATGGGTGACCTCAGATCACGCCTGCTGCAAGGACGAAACCAAGTTCGGTGATCCCCGCGACGACGTGTTCCTGGCCAAGTCCGGCTTTGGCGGCGCGGAGTACCTGCTGCCCGGCCTGATCTCCGAGGGCCGCAAGCGCGGACTGTCCTACAACCGGATTGCCGAGCTGGTGGCAAAGAATCCGGCCGACCGGTACGGCATGCCGGGCAAGGGCGATCTGGCCGTTGGATACGACGCGGACTTCTGCCTGGTGGACGACGACGTGCAGTACACGGTCCGTGCCGAGGATTCCCTCTCCACGCAGGACTACACCCCGTTTGAGGGCTTCGAGCTCACCGCGGCGGTCACCGACACCTACCTGCGCGGTGCCCAGGTCTTCGGCGACGGCGAAATGGTGGGTGCACCCCGGGGCAAGTATGTGAAGCGCTCCGGCAACTAGGCCGGCGGGGGAGGGCGGGGAAAGAGCCCGGATTTCCTCCATTTTGGGCACATTCGACCGGTTTGGGATTCTGCTGCCACTGCGGAACGGCAGGGAATTCCCAAACCGGAGGGGAATGCCCAAAACGGCAGGAAAATGGCGACGACCGCGGACAACAGAATAACGACGACGGCGGAGCCCGGTCGCGGCTTCGCCGTCGTTGTTTAGGGGAGGGACCTGCCGGCCACGGGACCGGAGCGGAGGGTTGACGCACGCGGCACCAGGACCGGAGGCAGCAGGACCGAGGCAACGTCCCGCCCGGCGATCCGGTCCAGCAGCAGCTCCAGCGCGAGCCGGCCCATCCGTTCCCGGTCGGAGCGCACCGAGGTCAGCGGCACCGGCAGATCAGCTGCCAGCTCGACGTCGTTGTACCCCACCAGCGCGACGTCGGATCCCACGGTTCTGCCAGCGTCCCGCAGGGCGCCAATGACACCCACAGCGGTGAGGTCATCCACTGCAAAGACCGCCGACGGCGCCCGGTCCAGCCGGGCGAGCAGATCCCCGGCCCGATGCCCGGCTGCCACTCCAAAGCCGGTGGCGGCCACCTGGTCCTCCGCGATGGGCACCCCTGCGGCTGCGAAAACCTCCCGGAATCCGGCGGTGCGGTCCCGTCCGGTGCTGGCCAGCGGATCCCCCGCTGCCACCGCTACGCGGCGGTGGCCCAACTCCAGCAGATGCCGTGCCGCCAGGCGCCCGCCCTCCAGATCATCGGTGCTGACGCTCAGATGGCCGGGCAAGGTTCGCATGGCCAGGACATAGGGAACGCCAAGTTCCTGCAGATGCCCGGCCAAGGTGTCATCCAGGCGCGCATCGGCCAGGACCACACCGTCAATACGCCGCGCCAGCAGCGCATCCAGCCGCTGGCGCCGAACAGCTGGATTGTCCAGCCCGTTGGCGACCACTGCGCTGTAACCGGCTGCGGCGGCTGCGGCGTCCACTCCGCCGTACATGGTGGACAGGGCCAGATCCGTCAGTCGGTGCACCAGCACGCCGATCAGCCGGGAGTTGCCGGTGCGCAGCGCCGCTGCGGCGGTGTCCCGCTGGTAGCCCAGGGACCGGGCAGCCTCCCTGACCCGGGCGACGGTGGCTGAACTGATCCGCACAGGACGTTCCGCCAGTGACCGGGAAGCGGTGGAGGCATGGACCCCGGCCACCCGGGCAACATCCTCCAGCGTGGCGGGGCGAAGCGGTCTGGGGCGATCAGCGCAGATGGGGCGGACCTTTCATGGGTGCGGGAACCGGCGGCAGTTTCGAAAACCCAACGGATGAGCCAGTGTAGGCCACTATTTTTCCGTGCCCCGACGAATTTACACAATCGAATTAAAGAATTTACGTCCGGCATTGTTCGCGAAGAAACAATCTGTGCTTATTCCGCATACCCTAGACGGCCCCCGCCCTGCTGTGTGAGGGTAGTGCCCAAGCCCGCCCCGGGAAACAAGGAACCGTTCCCGGAACCGGGCCTTTTGTGCACGGCTGTGTGCAATCGATTGCATTTTGGAGGAGAACCATTGTCTGTTCTGCTGTCCGACGCCGCGGGAATCACCGGCCGGCTCGAATCCGCCCTTTCCGGGCTGGCCGTCTTCCGGACCGCCGGCCGCCAGGGATTCACCCGTGAGGTCTTCAGCGAGTCCTACCGCGATTCGCGCCAGTGGGTGGCGGACCAGATGAAGGCCGCCGGGCTGGAGGTCCGCCGGGACGAGGCGGGAAACCTCATCGGACGGCTTCCGGGACGCAACCCGGCAGCTCCGCCGCTGGTCACCGGTTCGCACACCGACACGGTGGACGGCGGCGGGAGGTTTGACGGCGTCGTCGGCGTGCTGGGCGCCCTCGCCGCCGTGCAGCTGCTGCGCGAATCCGGCACTGTCCTGGCACGTGACCTGCTGGTGGTGGACTTTCTCGGCGAAGAATCCAACCCCTTTGGCCTCAGCTGCCTGGGCAGCCGCGCCCTGGCGGGGGAGCTCACCAAAGCGGACCTGGCGCGCACCGACTACTCCGGCCGGACCCTGGCCGCCGCCTACACGGACTTCGGCGTGGATCCGTCCACCCTGCTGGGCTTCGGCGGATGGACGGGACGCCGGCGCCCGCACGCCTACCTTGAGCTGCACATTGAGCAGGGCCCCACTCTGGAGGCCCGCGGGCTGCCGATCGGCATCGTCACCGCCATCACGGGCATTGAACGCCTGGTTGCCAGCTTCACCGGCACCCCCGACCACGCCGGCACCCGTCCGATGGACGACCGCCGGGACGCCATGGTGGCCGCCGCGGAAGCGGTGCTGGCCATTCGATCGGAGGGCTGTGGAGCACCGGAGCACGGCGTCGCCACGGTGACCCGGCTGGAAAATGCCTCCCGCTCGCCCAACGTGGTGCCCTCCCTGGTCCGCCTGTACGGGGAGGTGCGCAGCATCGATGAGTCCTGGCTCTGGGGCACCCGCCGCCGGCTCGCGGCGGAGATTGCCGCCCGGGCCGCGGAGTACGACGTCGAAGCGGACCTGAGCTGGTCCACGGACAACGCGGTGGTCCGCGCCTCGGACAGCGTCCAGGACCTTGCCGGTGAGGCCGCCTCGGCGGCCGGCATCGACTGGATGCCGATCCCCAGCGGCGCCACCCACGATGCGGTGCACATGGCCGCGCTGGCCCCCATGGGCATGATCTTTGTTCCCTCCGCCGGCGGCAAGAGCCACTGCCCGGAGGAATTCACCGCCACCGACCAGATTGCCGCCGGCGTCCGGGTCCTGGCAGACACCCTGGTCCGGCTGGACTCCCATCACTTTTCCGTCCGCCCCCACGCGATCCAAAGGAGCACCCCATGAGCCCCATCCTGCCCCGCGACGGCAGCTCCACCAACATCATCGAGGTGGCGAACACGCCCATTCTCTGGGTGTTCGCCCTGGCCGTGTTTGCCGTCGTCATCATTCAGAGCCTGATCTATATCAAGGCCGCCACCAAGGCCGGCCCGGCCGCTGATATTTCACCGGCGGAACTGAAAACCTCGTTCCGGGCAGGAGCCGTGGCCGCCATTGGTCCGTCGCTGGCCGTGGTGCTGGTGAGCATTGCCCTGCTGTCCCTCTTCGGCACACCCGCGGTGCTGACCCGCATTGGCCTGGTGGGCTCCGCGGCCACCGAGACCGCCTCCGCATCCATCGCCGCGGGCACCATGGACGCCGTCCTGGGCGGAGCGGGCTATACCCAGACCGTGTACGCCGTGGCATTCACCGCCATGAGCCTCTCCGGTGCCATGTGGATGGTCTGCTGCCTGATCTTCACCCCGCTGCTCAAGCGCGGAGACAGCAAGCTGCGCGATGTGAACCCGGCGCTGATGGCCATCATTCCCACCGCCGCCCTGTTGGGCGCCTTTGCCAGCCTCGGCGTTGCCGAGCTGCCCAAGAGCGGCGTCCATGTGCTGACCGTCGTGGCCTCGGCTGCGGTCATGGGCATGTGCCTGTTCCTGGCCAGGAAGCTGCAGGCAGCGTGGCTGCGGGAATGGGGGCTCGGAATTTCCATTGTCCTGGGCCTGGTCATCGCCTACATGGCCCACACCTCCGGCATCGCCGCCTAACCCGCGTCCCCACTCACTGAACCGTCCCGACTCATTGAACTAAGGAGCTCCCGATGACTTCACCAGCAGCATCACCGGCAGTGGACGCCGGACGCACCGCGGCCCTGGCCCACTTTGACCGGACCACGTCCCGCTGGGGACAGCTGACCATGCTCGCAGCCCTGCTGCTCTCCCTTGCGGGACCGTTCTACCTTGTGTTCTTTGCCGACCTGGGTGTCACCGGCAGCATGGTCTGGACCGCCGCGCTGGCCGTCGGCGCGGCGTTCTTTGTGCTCTGGTTCGTTGAACCCATCACCTATTACCCGGTGCTGGGCCCGGCCGCCATGTACCAGGCGTTCATGATCGGCAACATTGCCAACAAGCTGCTGCCCTCGGCACTGGTGGCGCAGGCAACCATCGGCGCCAAGGCCGGCACCAAGAAGGGTGACTTTTCCGCCCTGATGGCCATCTGCGGCGCCGCCATGGTCCACGTGGTGTCCATGCTGGTCTTTGTGGGCCTGCTGGGCACCTGGCTGCTGACCCTGATTCCGGTGGAGATCATGGACGTGGCCCGGCTCTACATCTTCCCGTCCATCATCGGCGCCGTGCTGGTGCAGCTGGTGGTCTCCGCCAGGCAGCCGCGCATCACGCTGGTGGCCGTGGCGGTGGCGCTGCTGGTGGTCTTTGTGCTGGTGCCCATGGTTCCGGCGCTGGCTAAACTCGGCACCGGCATCACCGTGGTGGTCACCGCCGTCCTGGCCTGGTTTGTCCGCGGCCGCTCCGCCGCTGCTGCACCCGCCGAACTCGTCAACTGAACACCGCCGTTCCCTGTTTCCCCGCAAGACCTTCAGAAACCCCAGGCAGAAACCCCGCACCACGAAAGGCCCGCATCATGAACACATCCATCTCCTCTGACAACGCCAACGCAGCTACCGGCATCCTGGCCGACTTCGGCTACACCGCCGCCGACCAGCAGAAGCTGCACGAAACCTACCGC
This sequence comes from Arthrobacter sp. UYP6, assembly GCF_040547315.1. Lineage (NCBI taxonomy): Bacteria > Bacillati > Actinomycetota > Actinomycetes > Micrococcales > Micrococcaceae > Arthrobacter > Arthrobacter sp. UYP6. The sequence goes on along the minus strand of NZ_JBEPPM010000023.1, from coordinate 23,260 downwards.
TACCTGCACGCCCATCCGGAACTGTCGATGCAGGAAACCGGCACCGCAGCGTTTCTGCTGCAGCGCCTGCAGGAGCTGGGACTGGAGGCCTTCACCTGCGGCGGAACCGGCGTCGTCGGCGTCCTGCGCAACGGTGCCGGACCCGTGGTGGGCTTCCGCGCGGACACTGACGGGCTCCCGATCGCGGAGAGCACCGGCCTGGACTTTGCCAGCACCGCCACCGGCACGCTGGAGGACGGCACCGCGGTGCCGGTGATGCACGGCTGCGGCCATGACACCCACATGTCGGTGGCCCTGGCCAGCGCCGAACTGCTGGCCCGCAGCACCGATGCATGGGCCGGAACCGTGGTGTTCATTTTCCAGCCCGGCGAGGAAACCGCAGCCGGTGCACAGGCCATGGTTGCGGACGGGCTGTGGGAGAAGGCGCCCAAACCCGAGGTGATCTACGGCCAGCACGTGTGGCCCGGTGTGGCCGGCGGGCTGGAAATCAGCAGCGGCACGGCCATGGCCATGGCCGACTCCTGGAAGATCACCGTGATCGGCAAGCAGGCACACGGCTCGCAGCCGGAGAAGTCCATTGATCCGATTGTGCTGGGCGCGCACATGATTGTCCGGATCCAGACCATCCTCTCGCGGGAGGTGCCGGCGCGGGACTCCGCCGTCATCACCATCGGCACCTTCCACGGCGGGCTGAAGGAGAACATTATTCCCGGCAGCGCGGAATTCACCGTCAACGTGCGCACCTTTGAACCGGCCATCCGGGAGCAGGTGCTGGGCGCCCTGCGGCGGATCATTGCGGCGGAGGCCGCGGCCTCCAACGCCCCGGAGCCGGTGATCCAGGAAATCTCCAGCTTCCCCCGCTGCTACAACGATCCCGATGCCACCGCGGAGGTGCTGGTCCAGCTGCGCGCGGTGCTGGGGGAGGAGCACGTCAGTGTGGTTCCGCCGGTGATGGGCAGTGAGGACTTCGGCCTGCTGGCGGAGGCCATTGGGGTGCCCTCCGTATACTGGATGTTCGGCTCCACCAGCGCCGCAAGGATCGACGCCGGTGAGCCGGTGGCCGGAAACCACTCCCCGGAGTTCGCTCCGGAGCTGGAACCGACCCTGGGCACCGGCCTTGCCGCGGCGCTCGCGGCCATCGGGACCCGGCTGGCCGTGGCAGGACGGGACTGAGCATGGCACTGACGCCGTCCGCCGAGGCGATCCAGGCCATGTCCGCCGTGGAGCTGACCGGAGCCATCCGTGCCCGCACCGTTTCGGCCCGCGAGGCCCTGGACGCCCAGTTTGAGCAGATTTCAGCGGTCAACTCCCACATCAACGCGGTGGTCACCCTGGATCCGGAGGGCGCCTACGCACTGGCCACCGCAGCCGACGAGCGCACGGCCGGAACCTCAACCGGAACCTCAACCGGGGACGGGTTGCCGCCGCTGCACGGGCTGCCGATGACGCACAAGGACACCCACAACACCCGGGGATGCGCACCACCCAGGGGTCCGTCCTGTTCCGGGATTTTGTGCCCGACGCCGATGACCTGATCATTGCGCGGCTGAAGGCTGCCGGGGCAGTGACCACGGGCAAGTCCAATGTGCCCGAGTTCGCTGCCGGCTCGCACACCTTCAACGAGGTCTTCGGCACCACCACCAACCCCTACGCCCCGCAGCTCAGCGCCGGCGGCAGCAGCGGCGGGGCCGCCGCGGCCCTGGGTGCACGCATCCAGGCGATCAGCGACGGCAGCGACATGGGCGGCTCGCTGCGCATCCCGGCGTCGTTCTGCAATGTGGTGGGCTTCCGGCCCTCAGCTGGGGTGGTGCCCACCTGGCCGTCCCGCGATCTGTGGAGCTGGCTGGGCCGCAGCGGACCCATGGCCCGGGAGGTTGCGGACATTGCGCTGATGCTCACGGCGGTGGCCGGACCCGGACCCGGACCGCAGGTGCTGCCCTCCCTCTCTCCGGAGACCTTCGCGCAGCCGCTGGAACGGAAACTCGCCGGGCTGAAGATTGCCTGGACCCCGGACTTTGGGCTGGGAATTCCGGTGGAAAAGGAAGTGCTGCGGGTGCTGGAGGCCCAGCTTGGCTTCTTCGAGGAGCTCGGGGCCAGCGTGGAGCAGGCCTGCCCGGACCTGCGCGACGCCGACCTGGTGTTCCGCAACGTGCGGGCGCTGGAATTTGTGCACTCACTGGGGGATCTGGTCCGGGACCACGCGGAGCTGATCAAGCCGGAGATCCGCTGGAATGTGGAGCAGGGCCGGGCGCTGACCGGGCAGGACATTGCAAACACGGCCGCCGCCCGCACCCGGCTGGCACTGAAGGTCCACGAGTTCTTTGGCGGCTACGACGTCCTGCTGGCCCCCGCGGCGCAGGTGCTGCCCTTCGACGCCAGTCAGCGCTATCCGGAGACGATCAACGGCGAAGCGCTGCCCACCTACCTGGATTGGATGCGCTCGGCCTGCGTGATTTCGGCGACCGGGCTCCCGGCGCTGTCCATGCCGGCCGGCTTCAGCTCTGACGGGCTGCCGGTGGGGCTGCAGATGGTCGCCAACCACGGGAAGGATTTTGCGCTGCTCCAGGTGGCGCAGGCCTTTGAACAGGCCACCGGTTATGCCCGCCGGGCACCGGCGCTGACTGCCGGCAGCGGGGGGAATGCCGGCTGACTAGTCCATCCGCTCCAGGACAAAGACGGGAATTTCACGGTCGGTTTTGGCCTGGTAATCCGCGTACGGGGGATAGGCTGCCACGGCCCGCTCCCACCAGAGCGCCTTCTCCTGCCCGGTGACCTCACGCGCCCGCATGTCCCACTTCTGCGGTCCGTCCTGCAGCTCCACCTGCGGATTGGCCAGGACGTTGAAGTACCAGACGGGATGCTTGGGGGCGCCGCCCAGGGAGGCGACGACGGCGTACTCGCCGTTGTGCTCCACCCGCATCAGCGGCGTCTTGCGCAGCTTGCCGGACTTGGCGCCGACCGTGGTTAGCAGGACCACCGGCCGGCCGCCGAGGGTGGTGCCCTCGGTTCCGCCGGAGCTTTCGATCAGCTCCGCCTGATCGCGGGCACGTTTGCTGGCACTGGGGGCATATTCACCGGTAAGAGGCATGGGCACCAGTCAACTCCTTAGCCGGGGCCAGATCCAGTTCTGTCCGTAATCTCCGGGCCGGCCGGCGGCGGGCCCGGTATGCCATGATGATTCCAGCCGCGGCCGGTCTCGCCTCGGCAGGCAGCAGGAAAAACGGGGGAATGATGCGGTTACACCATGTACAGGTTTCCATACCCGAGGGCGGGGAAGAGCAGGCACGGGGCTTCTACGGCGGGGCCCTGGGCCTGACCGAGGTGCCGAAACCGCCGTCGCTGGCCGGCCGGGGAGGCTGCTGGTTCCGGGCTTTCGAGGGCAGCACCGTAGTGGCAGAAATCCATCTGGGCGTGGATTCGCCCTTTGTTCCGGCGAAAAAGGCGCACCCCGCGCTGGTGGTGGCGTCCGCCGCGGCACTCGAAGATCTGGGTTCCCGGATCGCGTCCCGGGGGTTCGACGTGTCCTGGGAGGAGCGGCACACCTTTGAGGGCTACGAACGGTTCCACTGCCGCGACCCCTTCAATAACCGCGTGGAAGTACTCTCGCCGCCGGCCGAATAGCGTTTAGCCGGCGGCTAGCGGACGGGTGTCCAGATGCCGGCCCTGTCCGTGCTGCGGGACACGGCTCCCAGCACCTCCTGGACCTGGAGCCCGTCAGCGAACGACGGCGCTGGCCGGGTTCCGGCGGCAATCGCCTCCACCAGGTCCTTGGCCTGGGAGTGCGGTCACGATAACAACAATCAGGCGACGGAAGGCCGGGATATTGCTGTTAATCGACATAAGTTCTCCCGGTGCTGTGCTTGAATTGCCCGGTGATCGATAGAAGGAAGAACTCGCCCGCTGTCTCGGGTACCAGCGGGCTGTTCCAGCTGCTGCGCGACGGGCAGCCCCGCACCCGCACTGAGCTGGCGGACCTGCTGGGCGTGGCCCGCTCCACCGTGGCACTGAGGGTGCAGGCGCTGATGGACGTGGGCCTGGTGGCTCCGGTGGATGATGCTGCCTCCACCGGCGGACGGCCGTCGTCGCGGTTCGCGCTCCGGACCCAAACCAAGGTGGTGCTCGGCGTGGACATCGGCGCTTCGCACCTGCGCGTGGGGCTCACCGACCTGTCCGGTGCCCGGCTCCGGGATGCCTCCCGGGAGCTGCAGGTCAGCGAAGGACCGGAGATGGTGCTGGACACAGTGGCGGAACTGGGAAAGGAACTCCTGCAGCGGGCCGGCCGCTCGGCGCAGGACGTTCTCGCCATCGGCGTCGGCGTGCCCGGTCCGGTGGAACACCTCACCGGGCGGCCCATCAATCCGCCCATCATGCCCGGCTGGCACGGCTTTGACGTGCCCGGATACCTGCAGGGGCACTTCGCAGCGCCGGTGCTGGTGGATAACGACGTGAACGTGATGTCGGTGGGGGAGCGGGCGGCGGCCTGGCCCGGCGTTCAGGACCTGATCTTCGCGAAGGTGGCCACCGGGATCGGCGCCGGGATCATTTGCAACGGGGAGCTGCTGCGCGGCGCTGACGGGGTGGCGGGGGACCTCGGGCATATCCGGGTGCCCCACGGAGCGGACCTGCTCTGCAGGTGCGGCAACCACGGATGTCTGGAAGCGGTGGCCTCGGGCCCCGCGGTGGCGCAGAAACTCCGGGAGCTGGGCCGCGATGCGGCGGACAGCCTGGACGTGGTGGCGCTGGTGCAGCAGGGCGACCGGGAAGCGGTGCAGGTGGTCCGGCAGGCCGGCCGGGACGTGGGCGAAGTCCTCTCCGCGTGCCTGAGCATGCTCAATCCGGCCGTGATTGTGATCGGCGGATCGATGGCGCTGACCGGCGAGCACTTCATCGCCGGCGTGCGCGAGGTGGTGTATTCGCGCACCATGCCGCTGGCCACGCAGCAACTGCAGATTGTGCAGTCCGCCTCCGGGCTCGACGCCGGTATGGTGGGCGCGAGCATGCTGGCAATCCAACATGCCCTGTCGCCGGAGAGCATCGACCGGATGCTGGCCGGAGCCGTTGCGAAGGCGTAGCTTTTCCCGGTTTGCCCCGTCACACCTGTACACCAAATAAAATGCGGTGATCAGGGCAGGCCGGTTACTTCTTTGTTCCGTATTCCCATTCCCAGCCGTCACCGCCGTAGCCCATATACACCAATGTTCCAGCGGTGTCGGGAACGTCCAAAACAACTCTTCCGACAGCTTTTTCACCAGCTCCGATGGAATTTGGGATCATTTCCGTCCCTTCGAAGCAGCTGACCGATGCCTGCGAAAATGTGGTGTTTACGGTGGTCCCGTTGGAGGCGATGACCTTCCAACTGTCGAAGGAGATAGGGGAGCCCATAGCCGTGCTGTATTGGGGTTCTGGTGCTGTGGTTGCCTCTATGCTCAGTGCAATCAAATGTCCGTTGTCTCCTGGCATCGAGTGAACGCTCGTGCACACAGGATCCACCTGAATATCTGTGACGGTGAATTTAAGGGCCCACTCGTCGCTGCCTTCCTGAATTCGGACTCCAGCGGGTTGGCCAACTGTTTTGATGATATTCCCGCGTGGACTGCGGACAGGGTCAGTGGGTGAGGCAGTGGTGCTGGACGTGGCTGGTTCCACCGGTGTGGACGTCAGCTCCGTCCCCTCGGAGGAGGAATCGCCGCAGGCGCTGAGCGTCAGGACGGCGGAAACGAGGGTCGCAAAAATCAGGGTGTTCTTTTTCATGGGTATCTTTCTAGGCATGGCGTTGCCGGCAGGAGAGCACCATTTACGCTGGTGCCTTCCTGCCGGCGGTGGGGCGAAGCGTCAGCGCTTCAAGGGGGTGTTCCGGCTAGCAGGGGCGCCAGGACTTGCCGCCGGGCGCATAGCAGCGCGGACCCGTGTAGCCGGGGGGATTGCTGTTCTGCACCGGAGGAACGTACTGCTGCACCGGCGGAACATAAGCGGCCTGCCGGTCAGCCTCCGCCTGGGCGGCGGCAACCCGCCGGGCTTCGGCCTCGGCAGCAACGCGGTTGGCCTCATCCTGTTCCGCAGCGATCCGGTTGGCTTCAGCCTGGGCAGCAACGGCGGCCATTCTAGCTGCTTCCTCGGCCGCCACCCGCTCAGCTTCAGCCTTTGCCTCGGCAGCCTTGCGGACCACTTCATCCTCGGCCTGCTGGCGATCCTGCTGCAGGGCGGTCAGCTCGCCATGGCGCACGTGCACCGCACTCCGCGCGGCGGAAACCCTGGCCTGAAGCTCGGTCCGCTTCGCTGTTGAGAGCGCAGCCCAGACCATCGATTTGCTCGACTTAGCACCGGACTCGAAGGCGTCGAAGCCCTCGTCAACGGTCTTGATCAGTGCGTAGACGGCGGCGGCAGCAGCGGCAGCGGACGCAGCCGTCGCCCCGGTTCCCTCCGCGGCCGCTTGGACGGCAGCGTCTTCCAACGCGGCGACCATGGCTGGAATGGTGCACTCAACGTCCTCGGCGAAGAGCCCGGCGCCGTTCTCTTGGGCTTCGCGGTAGGCCTCGTCCACGGGCGGCCGGAATTTAGCATTCGGCTCGTAGGTGACCGGGATTCCCAGCCCGCGGCGGGCAACCTCGGCATTGATGAGCAGATCGTCATCGTCATAGACGGCGGCCAAGGTACGGCCGTAGCGGTCCTCGCGCTCGACGTCGAACCCCAGTGTCACGGTGCTTCCGGCGGGCAGGGCCCCCGTCAGGAAGTCGGTGGCCTCGGGGCCCATGCATTCCACGGGCTTGTCCGGGTCCTTGGTCTCCGGGGTATCCACATTCAGCAGTCGGACGGTCAGTTCCTGATTGTCGAAATCCACCACCAGAGTGTCGCCGTCGATAACCCGAATGACTTTTCCTTTATCCGCATTCCCTGCGGAAACGATGGCAACGGTGGTTCCACCAACGATGACGACGGCGGCAGCTGCCGCAAGTGCTGCTTTTGCTCCGCCGATCATGGAAGGCGCTTTAAGAGAGGAACGCAGAGGTCCGCTACAGACAGTTTTAGGGCTGCTGGAAGGTACGAATTTCTGAGAGCAGAGTGGTGAACTCCGATGATGGTGCGATGCAAGGTTATCCCCAACTATTGAATTGTCCCCCTGAGGTTACTAGTTGTCGGTGACAATGGGGAAACGGCGCAGTGAGGGGCGGAATCTTCACAAACCGAAGCAGGCAACCGCGGAAACCCACACTCATTGGGGGAAGCATGGACAGCTGGCCGGATTCACCGTCTTCGCAAGGCCAGGAGCAGCCGCAGCCCGGCCATCCGCCGCTGCCCCGGTACCCGGGACCACCCGGGTTCGCCGGCCCACCCAGATACCCGCAGCCTTCCGATGACCCAGGGTCATTGCGCCGGGCCAAAACCGGGAGGCGGCTGGCCATTTCCGCGTTGTCCGCCGGCAGCCTTGCCCTACTGTCCCTTTTGGACGGATACACCTCAATGGCGGCGCTCCTGCTGGGGCCGGTGGGTGTGGGACTTGCCATTTCGGCCCTCATTACGTCGAGGGAAAGTGGGCATTGAAGCCCGCGCAGAACAAGAGCTTCAAGACCAGACCGCCCGCCCCTGGACCGGCTGGACCGGCAGACCTGAAAGAATGGAAGCGACGGCCGGCCGGCGTGTCCGCCGGATCTTTTGACCCAACACAGTCTCACGCCCTGGAAATGGAGCTCCACCACATGTCATCCGAATCATCTGCCGCCCGAATCTTTGGCATCTCACCGGAGAACCGTGTCACGGTCTACGGCGCGCAGGACCGTCCGGAGGTTGCCCGGTTTCTGCCCGCCCAGGCGAACATTGCGGCGACGGGCTCACTGATGCCGGCCGACGTCGTCGTACTGTTTGCGGGTTCAGCAGCCGATCTGGCACATGACCTGTCCGGTGCCGCCGCCGCCGTGGAGGCCGGCGGCGTGCTCTGGGTCTGCTACCCCTCGGGTACGGTTGAGGGCACGGAACGGGACCTCAACCGGGACACCGTTGCCTCGCTGCTGGCGGACAACAACTGGGAACCGCTGGCCGATGCCGCCGTGGGTGAGCAGTGGTCCGCCGTGCGCGGGCAGCCGACGGCGAAGTAATACACCGCTGCTGCAGGGGCGCGTCCCCTAGCCGATCAGGCTTTCGATTTCGCCGGTCATCTGCTCGGCGGCCTGCTCCGGGGTCAGGGTACCGAAGAGCACCTCCGAGGCGTAACGGTTCACCAGCAGCTGGACGCCGGAGGCCCCCACCGGCGCCGGGCGGGGCGAGGTTTCCATGTCCGGCTCCACTCCCTCCAGGAAGGACATGACCTCGCTCTCGGACTTCTCCAGCTGCGGCTCAATGGCGGCGCGCATGTCCGGGTTCACGGGAACACCGCGGTCCAGCAGGAGCTTTTCGGCTGCCTCCTTGTTGTTGGCGAGGTAGTTCACAAACTCGGCCGCAGCCTCCTGGTAGTCGGAGCCGCTGGAGACGGACCAGTACATGGAGGCCTTGAAGAACATGCCGTTGTCCTTGGCCTCGCCGGTGGACGAGGGCGCGCGCAGCATGGTGATGTTACTGCCGGAGGCGTTTTCCAGGGCGCCGAGCTGGTTGGACCAGTACCAGTCCATGGCCGCGCGGTTGTTCGGGAAGCTGGCTGATTCCAAGGTGCCGGCCTGGTCCTCAACCGCCTGGGCAGCAGTGCTTCCGCCGCCCTCGTCACGCACCTTCAGCAGGTGCTCAAACCAGGACGCGGCGTTCGCGGTGCCGTAGCCGACGCCCTCACCGTCCTGGTTGTAGAGTGATTCGCCCTGCTGGCGCAGCCAGATGTTGAGATCCACATCTAGGGCGCCGTAGTCCGTGCCGGAGACGCCGTCCAGCTTGGTGCGCAGTTCCTCGGAGATCCGGTAGTAGTCCTCCCAGGTCCAGATGGAATCGTCGGGCAGGGCAACGCCGGCCTGCTCAAAGAGGTCCTGGTTGGCCATGACAACGTAGACGTTGCGTCCTGTGCTCAGCCCGTACAGGCCGTCTTCGTATTTACCCGAGTTGATGGTGGATTCATCGAACTTGGACAGGTCCAGCCCGGCCAGGGAGCTCAGGTCCGCAAGGGCGCCGCGTCCGGCGTACTCCTGCAGGTACTGCTCGTCCATGGTGATGATGTCTGCTGCGTCGCCGCCGGCCGTGGTGGTGGCCAGCCGGTCCCAGTAGCCGTTCCAGTCGCCAAACTGGCCTTCCACCGTGATGGCCGGATGGGTCTCCCCAAAACTTGTCATGATGGCCTGGTTGGCTTCGTGCCGCGGGTCCGAGCCCCACCAGGAAAAGGTCAGCGCCGCAGGATCCTCTTCGGAATACTCGGTGCTGCCTCCGCTGCTCCCACAGGCTGTCAGACCCGCAGCCAGCACCACGGCCAGGGTGGCGGCGGCTGCAAGGGGACGTCTGGGCTGGGAGAACTTCTTCATTGAATCCTGCTTCCGGCGGGGTCTGGGACTTCGGCGCTGGCGGACGGCGTGCCGCCGCTTTCCTTCCGGAGGACCGGAAGGGAAAGCGATTTCCGAATGAATCGAAACTAGCCCGAAAAGGATGTGACCGTCAACACAAGCCCACCTCGCCGGCGGCGCCTCTGCGGTGCTTGACGCTTGCGTGGTCAGGCCATAGCGTGGACGGAAACCGATTTCCGCCGGCGCTCTTGTGCGGATCCACGAAAGGCCCGGCATGACCGAGAACACCACCCACCGCTGGATCCGCTGGCCCGACGGAGGGCAGCAGCAGCTCGGTTTCGGGGCCGATTACAACCCGGAGCAGTGGCCGCGGGAGGTCTGGGACGAGGATGTCCGGCTGATGCGGGAGGCCGGGGTGAACATCGTGTCCCTGGCCATCTTTTCCTGGGCCCGGCTCCAGCCCACGGCGGACTCCTGGGACTTTGGCTGGCTGGACAGGATCATGGATCTGCTGCACGCCAATGGCATCGCCGTGGACCTGGCCACCGCCACGGCCTCCCCGCCGCCGTGGCTGACCGCCACCCACCCGGAAATCCTTCCCATGGACCGCGAGGGCAGGGTGATCTGGCCCGGGGGCCGGCAGCACTGGCGTCCCACCTCTCCGGTGTTTCGGGAGCATGCCCTGGCGCTGGTTACAGCCATGGCCAAGCGCTACGGCACGCATCCGGCCCTGGTTGCCTGGCATGTGAACAATGAACTCGGCTGCCACAACGTCTACGACTATTCCGAGGACGCCGCCCTGGCCTTCCGCGGATGGCTGCAGCACCGCTATGGAAATCTCGAGGCCCTCAACCACGCCTGGGGAACCGCGTTCTGGTCCCAGACCTACAGCGGCTGGGAGCAGATCCTGCCGCCGCGGCTGGCCGCCACACATCCGAATCCGACCCAGCAGCTGGACTTCAAGCGGTTCTCGTCGGACGCGCTTAAGGACTACCTGCGCGCGGAATCGGAGATCCTGCGCAGCGCCACCCCCGACGTCCCCGTCACCACCAACTTCATGGTTTCCACCGGCATTCCGGCCATGGATTACGCGGACTGGGCCGCCGACGTCGACTTCGTCGCCAATGACCACTATGTCCGGCCGGGGCCGCAGGCCATGGACGAGCTGTCCTTCTCGGCCAACCGCACGTCCAACATCGCCGGCGGAAAGCCCTGGTTCCTGATGGAACACTCCACCGGTGCGGTCAACTGGCAGCCGATCAACCTGGCAAAAAAGCCGGGCGAGCTGGCCCGCGATTCCCTGACCCATGTGGCCCACGGCGCCGACGCCGTCTGCTTCTTCCAGTGGAGGCAGTCCTCCCGCGGTGCGGAAAAGTTCCACTCCGCCATGGTTCCGCACGCCGGCGAGGACAGCGACATGTTCCGCTCCGTCACCGAGCTTGGGCACACCCTGAAGCAGCTCGCCCCGGTTACCGGATCCCGCCGGCGCCGCGCCCGCGCCGCGATCATCTTCGACTGGAACAGCTGGGTGGCCAGCGAACAGGACTCCCACCCCACCTCCCGGTTCAATTACCACCAGGAGGCCCTGGACTGGTATTCGGCGTTGCTCGCGCTGGGCGTGCGTGCCGACGTCGTGCCCTTCGAAACGGAGCTGGGGCAGTACGACGTGCTCATCGCCCCGGGACTGTACCTGCTCACCGCGGACGGCGCAGGGCGGCTGAACGACTATGTCCACGCCGGCGGCCACCTGGTCACCACCTACTTCTCCGGGATCGTCAACGAACACGACCATGCGTGGCTGGGCGGATATCCCGGCCCGCTGCGGGAGCTGCTGGGCATCCGGATCCAGGAATTCGGACCGCTGGCTGACGGCGACACGGCGGAGCTGGACCACGGGCTCACCGGAACCCTGTGGACGGACCGGATCGATGTGACCGACGGGGCCACCGAGGTGCTGGCCAGCTACAAGACCGGAGATCAGGCCGGCCGGGCTGCGATCACGCGCCGGCGCACCGGTGAGGGGTCGGCCGCCTACGTCTCCACCCGGCTGGGGCACCACGGACTGGAACCGGTGCTCGCTCAGCTGCTGGCAGCCGCCGGGGTGGGCTCAGAGCTGCCCGAGGCGCTGCGCGGACGCGTGGAACTGGCCATCCGGGAAAACGGCGACTCGGAGTTCTGGTTCCTCGTGAACCGGACCGCCGACGCGGTGCCGCTGGCCGGCCTGGACGGTCAGCGGCTTGCGGATGCTCCGGTCAGCACTGATATGAACGACGGCGGGACGAACGACGGCGGGACGGGCGACGGCGGGACGCGCGACGGTGCGATCGCCCCGCGCGGCGTCGCCATCCTGCACCGGGGACGGACGCCCGAGAGGCCGCGGGCGCCGCACGGAACGGAGTCCACCCGATGAGCCGGCGTCAGCGGGGCATGGCCCGCCGGGCAGCCCGCAGCGGCAGCGGTCCGATCCCCCTGGAAGCGGCGCCGCCGCGCTGGCCCGGTGCTGCCAACACCTTCTCCCTGGTGGGAGCGGTTATCACCACCGGACTGCTGGTGACGGCAGGCTCAGTGGCTGTCATCTCCTTTCCGAGCGCCCTGGCCACGGGAATCCGGCACCTGCGGCGTGGATTGAAGGGCGATGTTGCCCCGATGGGCCGCTTCTGGCGGGAACTGCTGGCCGCGCTGCCCGGCGGTCTGCTGGTGGGCGCCGCGGGTCTCGCCGCCGCCCTTCTTTTGTTGCTGAACATCTCATTTGCCTCCAGCGGAGCCCTGCCCGGGGGAGGAACCGTAGCCGCGGCGAGCTGGGTGGCGCTGGCCGGTGTGGTACTCCTGATCGTCAGCATGGCCGGACGCTGGACGCCCGGGCCCGGATGGCGCCGGACCCTGCGCCCGACGGCAGCCGAGCTGTCCTCGGACCCGGTGGGCGCCCTCTTTATCCTGGCCGCCGCGGCCTTCGCCGTGCTGGTGGCCCGGCAGTTCTTCCCGCTCATCATTCCCGCACTGGGCTGTGTGGCGCTGGCCGTCGTTGCGGCTCCGGAACGGCGCAGAGCTGCCGCTGATGCCTGAGCTCCCAGGGCGGGTGTCTGCCCAGGTGATCGGGTGGAGGCCGCGGTGGGTGCCCGGACGGATGCCCAGCCGGTAACGGGCGGCAGATCCCGCTACAGAGCAGCGGTGCGGACAGTGTTGCGATTGGATAACTTCGCTTGTCCGGGAGCCTCCCGGATGAATAAGTAGTCCTCGCCTGCAAATAGGTGACGGCTTCCGTTACCCGGGGCGTTACAGCGTTGTATCCGTCCGATCCAGTCCCACGGCAATCCGCAGTGGCCTTCCGCCGGTTCACCGGCGCCATGCCGAAAGCCCGCCGCAGCAGCCGGATCCTTTTCCAAAAGGCTCAACCATGACTCGAATGAAGCATGTTTCCACTCTTTTCCTGGCCCTAGGACTCGCGGCGGGCCTGTCTGCCTGTGCCCCGGCCGGATCCAACGATGCCGCGGAGGACGGCGACACCGCTGACTGCAACGTAGGCATCTCCATGCCGACCCGCAGCCTGGAGCGCTGGATCAATGACGGCGAAGGGCTGGAGGAAAAACTCAAAGCCAAGGGGTGCACCGTTGACCTGCAGTATGCGGATGATAAAACCGACCAGCAGATCAGCCAGATCCAGAACCAGGTGGCCGGCGGAGCCAAGATCCTTGTGGTTGCCGCCATTGACGGCAAGACCCTCGGCCCGGCCCTGGAAAGCGCCAAGGAGCAGGACGTTACCGTCATTGCCTACGACCGCCTGATCAACGGCACGGACGCCGTGGACTACTACGCCACCTTTGACAACTACAAGGTAGGCCAGCTGCAGGGCGAGTTCATCGAGGAGCAGCTGGGACTAGCCGACGGAGAGGGCCCGTTCAATCTGGAGCCCTTCGCCGGCAGCCCCGATGACAACAACGCCTCCTTCGTCTTCTCCGGTGCCTGGGATGTACTGCTGCCCTACGTGGAAAGCGGGCAGCTGGTGGTGCCCTCCGGCAAGTCCCCGGCGGATAACGAGGGCTGGACCTCCATCGGCATCCTGGGCTGGAAGTCCGCGGACGCGCAGTCAGAAATGGATAACCGCCTGCAGTCCTTCTACACCGGAGGGGACAAAGTGGACGTAGTACTTTCGCCCAATGACAGCCTCGCGCTGGGCATCGAAGCCTCGCTGCAGGCCGCCGGCTACACGCCCGGCACCGACTGGCCGCTGATCACCGGGCAGGACGCCGACGTCGCCAACATCAAGGCGCTGCTCGCCGACCAGCAGGCCATGACGGTCTGGAAGGACACCCGCGAGCTGGGTACCCAGGTGGACACCATGATTGCCTCCCTGGTGGCCGGGGAGGACCCGGAAGTCAACGACACCGAGACCTACGACAATGAGGTCAAGGTGGTCCCCACCTACATCCTGGAACCGCAGGTTGTGGTCAAGGACGACGTGCAGAGCACGCTGGTGGACTCCGGGTTTGTCACTGCGGGCGACGTCGGGCTCTAAGGCGGCCCGGTCATGGACCGGCAGCGGGGCGCGGCCGGTCCGTGTCCCGCTCCCGGTTCTCCACTTCTGCAGCGAAACGAGAACGGCATGAATGACGTCATCCTCTCCATGGACGGCATTGTGAAGGAATTCAACGGCATCAAAGCGCTCGACGGCGTTTCGGTGGACATTGAGCGCGGCGGAGTGCACGCCATCTGCGGCGAAAACGGTGCCGGCAAGTCCACGCTCATGAAGGTGCTCAGCGGGGTCTATCCACACGGCAGCTTCGAGGGCACCATCACCCTCGAGGGCGCCCCCGTGAGCTACGGGACGATCAATGACAGCGAGCGGGACGGCATTGTGATCATCCATCAGGAACTCGCGCTCAGCCCGTACCTGTCCATTGCCGAAAACATCTTCCTGGGCAACGAAGTCTCCCGCGGCGGCGTGATCGACTGGAACCGTACCAACCTGCAGGCCGCGGCCCTGCTGGAGCGGGTGGGGCTGGACGAAAGCCCGGCCACCAAAATCCTGGAGCTGGGCGTGGGCAAGCAGCAACTGGTGGAAATCGCCAAGGCGCTGTCCAAGGAAGTCAAAATCCTCATCCTGGACGAGCCGACGGCGGCGCTGAACGACGGCGATTCGGCCCACCTGCTTGGGCTGATCGACCAGCTCAGGGACCAGGGCATCACCTCCATCATCATTTCCCACAAGCTCAAGGAAATCCGGGCCATCGCGGACATTGTCACCGTCATCCGGGACGGACAGACCATCGACACGTTCCCGGTCGAGGACACGGATGACATTGAAACCCGGATCATCCGCGCCATGGTGGGCCGGCCGCTGGACAGCCAGTTTCCGGACCGGGAGCCGGACATCGGCGCGGAAAAATTCCGGGTGGAGGACTGGACGGTGCACCACCCCGTGGACACGGACCGCGTCGTCGTCGACTCCGCCTCCTTCAATGTCCGTGCCGGGGAGATTGTGGGATTTGCCGGGCTGATGGGCGCCGGCCGCACCGAACTGGCCATGAGCATCTTCGGGCGGTCCTGGGGCGCCGGAATTTCCGGCCGCGTCTACAAGGACGGCAAGGAAATCACCACGCGCACGGTGGGGGAGGCCATCCGCAACGGCCTGGCGTACGTCAGCGAGGACCGCAAACGGTACGGGCTGAACCTGATCGGCAGCGTCACCGTGAACGTGTCCGCCGCGGCGCTGCGCAAGCTCGCCAGGCTGGGCATCATCGACCGCAACCGCGAATACGGGGTGGCCGACGACTACCGGCAGCGGATGAACATTAAGACGCCCACCGTGTCCTCCATTGTGGGGAACCTGTCCGGCGGAAACCAGCAGAAAGTCGTGCTCAGCAAATGGATCTATTCCGGTCCGGACGTGCTGATCCTCGACGAACCGACGCGCGGGATCGACGTCGGAGCCAAGTTTGAAATCTACGGGATCATCAACGAGATGGCGGCGGCCGGCAAAGCCGTCATTGTCATTTCCAGCGAGCTGCCCGAACTGATCGGGCTCGCCGACCGCATCTACACCATCGCCGAAGGCAAGCTCACCGCAGAGGTGTCCCGCGCCGACGCCACGCAGGAAGAACTGATGCGCCACATGACCGCCGCCCGGACCCAAGGAGCACAAGCCTCGTGACCACCACCACTCCGGAACAGGCCAAGGCGCCGCTCCCCCCGCGCCCCAAGACGACGTCGAAACGGCGGATGCGGGTAGACCTGCGGCAGTACGGCATCCTCGCCGCGCTCGTCGTCATTATTCTGCTCTTCCAGGTCCTCACCGGCGGCCGGCTGCTCTATCCCGGCAACGTCTCCAACCTGATCCAGCAGAACGCGTACGTGCTGATCCTGGCCATCGGCATGGTGATGGTGATCATCGCCGGGCACATCGATCTCTCCGTAGGCTCGGTGGTGGCGGTGGTCGGTGCGGTGGCCGCGCTGTCCATGAACGACTGGGGGCTGCCCTGGTGGGGCGCCGTGGCCCTGGCCCTCGCCGTCGGCGCCCTGATTGGTGCGTGGCAGGGATTCTGGGTGGCGTTTGTGGGGATACCGGCGTTCATTGTCACGCTGGCCGGAATGCTGATCTTCCGCGGCCTGGCTCTGGTGCTGCTCTCCGGCGGCACCGTCAGCGGCCTGCCGCGGCCGTACGTGGCGATCGGCTCCGGCACTCTGCCTTCCACCGGCACTCCGGACCTGATCACCCTGGGCATCGGCGCCATTGCTTCCGTGGCGCTGATTGTGCAGCAGCTCAAGAGCCGGGCCGACGTGGCCCGGCTGGGACTGCCGAGCGAGCGGGCCCTGTCCTTCTGGTTCAAGATCGGGGTGGCCGTGGTGGCCATCATGTACCTGTGCTACCTGCTGGCGTACAACCGGGGCACCCCGAACATCCTGATCATCCTGGCGGTGCTGGTGCTGACCTATTCCTTCCTGCTGACCCGCACCGTGTTTGGCCGGCACATCTACGCGATGGGCGGGAACCTGAACGCGGCCATGATGTCCGGTGTGAAGACGCAGTGGGTGAACTTCTTCATCTTTGTGAACATGGGGTTCCTGGCCGGTCTGGCCGGCGTGGTCAGCACGGCCCGGGCCGGGGGAGCGGTGGCTTCGGCCGGCGGCGGTTATGAGCTGGACGCTATTGCCGCGGTGTTCATCGGCGGCGCGTCGGTGCAGGGCGGCGTGGGCACCGTGATCGGTGCGGTGATCGGCGGCCTGGTGATGGGCGTGCTGAACCAGGGCCTGTCCATCCTGTCCGTGGACGCCGCCTGGCAGCAGGTCATCAAGGGCCTGGTGCTGCTGCTGGCGGTGGCGTTCGGGTTCAGCCGGCGGAAGAGCGCGCGGTAGCTTCAACCTCCGATAGTTTCGGGGACATGACTCTGGGAAAAAGTGGATGATCTGTCCGGACGCACTCAAGCAGCGGAGGGGCGGTGCGCCTTGTCTGAGGAGCTTGCCGGGCTGATTCCGCTGCTGTTCGTTTTGGTTTTCCTGCCGGGCACCGTGCTGTCCTTCCAGTGGTGTAAAAATGTGGCCCGCTGCAGCTGCCGGGGTGCTGACTGCCGTGGTGGTCCAGATCATGGCGGGCGGCGGATGGGGTAACTGAGTGGCCTTCCTGGCGCTCGTTGTTCAGGCGGTGATCCTGGTCCGTTCCGCGGTGGGCAGGTACTGCTCCACGTTCTCGCTCGGAGCCACCCGGCGCGCTCGGGGCCACCCGGTTGGGAACCTCGATTTCCGGCGCGGCGGAGAGCAGCTGGGAAGCCGCCACTTCGCCGCCCTGAACCGTGGCGTTGCGAGGCCAACACCTCGGGGTCCGGGCGTTTCAGCGGCCCTGCTAGCGTAGGTCCGATGGACATTTTCTACGAGCCGACCGCTACCGAACTGCATTACCTCCGCCGCTGTGTCGAACTCGCCCGCACCGCGTTGGACGACGGCGACGAGCCCTTCGGTTCCGTGCTGGTGGACGCCGAAGGGCGTGTGCTCTTCGAAGACCGGAACCGGGTCAAGGATGGCGATCCCACTCGCCACCCTGAGTTTGAGATCGCCCGCTGGGCTGCCGAGAACCAAACTCCCGACGAGCGGGCAGCAAGTACGGCCTACACATCCGGGGAACACTGCCCGATGTGTGCGGCCGCGCACGGCTGGGTGGGACTCGGCCGCATCGTCTACGCCGCCAGCAGCGAGCAGCTCTCCGCGTGGCTGGCCGAGTGGAACGTTCCTGCAGGTCCGGTTGCCATATTGCCGATCACTGCTGTGGTGCCGGGCGCCGACGTCGCCGGACCGGTCGCGGAGCTGAGCGAGGAAATCCGGGCGCTCCACGCCCGTCAGCGCGGGCGCTGACCCGCAGCAGGGGGCACGCTCGGACAAGGAACCAGCACTGGCCTGACCTTCGATCGTTCGTCGCCGTCGGGGAAGGCTCCTGCGGCATACTATGGGCAAAACACGGCCCTCAGGAGAGCAATGACCGAGCAGAAACGCGGGCGGCTGGCACGCAGGGTGCTTCCCGGTGGAACAGAGCCCGATCCCCGGTTTAGCTTGGCCAATGAGCGCACCTTCCTTGCCTGGATCCGCACCTCCCTGGCCTTCCTCGCCGGCGGACTGGCTCTGGAAGCGTTTGCCATTGAGGCCTTTCCGGAAACACCGCGCAAGGTCCTGTCCGTCCTCCTGGTGGTGACCGGGATGCTGCTCAGCGCCGGCGCCGCGGTGCGGTGGATCCGCATCGAGTCGAGTATGCGTCACGGACGGCCGCTGCCGCTGCCGCTCATTGTTCCCCTGTTGGGCCTGGCCGGAGCAGTCACTGCAGGGGTAGTTGCCGTGCTGATCTTCCTGGGCTGATGAGGGGTCAGCCGCCGGTTCCCCGCCATGAGGATCCCGGCCTGCAGCCCGAGCGCACCGTGCTGTCCTGGGGCAGGACGGTCCTGGCGCTCTTTACTGCCGCACTGGTGTTCCTGCGCTGGCTCCCGCAATACGGGCCCTGGATCCTGGTGTTGGTTGGCGCGGCCGGGGCCGTTGCACTTGCCATCTACCTTACTCAGCGCCGCCGCTATTCCGTCCGCGTCATGGGTATTGCGGCGGAACGGTTCCATGCCGACGTCGGTGCGGTCCTGTGGGTCAGCGGGTCGGTCCTGCTGATCGGCGTCCTGGGCCTGGGAGTTCTCCTGTCCATCTGACGTCGCTTGTCATATTTCATACAGCGATATCCTCCTTCTATATCCTGAAACTTGATGAAGTAGTGCCGAGGTTCGCCCAGCCCGGGCGAACCTCTGCGCAAACGGCAGAAACTGATGGGGGACAGGCATGACAACCAAAACCGCGCGAATCGGCACCACCCCTCCAATGCCGTGCTAACCACTGTCCTCTTCAGCATTCTGCCCCTGTTCCTGATCATGCTGATCGGCTATCTGGCCAGCCGCTCCACAAAATTCGGCCCCGGCGCCGAACCGGCCATTAGCGCCTTCGTGTTCTACATTGCCCTGCCCGCGCTGCTGTTCAAGGTGGTGGCCGAAGCTCAACTCGGCGAGGGAATTCCGCCGCAGTTTCCCCTCATCATTGTGGCCGCCTGTGCCCTGTTCTCGGGGCTGAGCATTCTGATCTCCAGGTTCCTGTTCCGGCAGGACCGGCCGGCCGCCGTGCAATACGCGCTGGGATCGAGCTTTGGCAACGTCGCCTACCTGGGCGTCCCCGTCATCCTCGGGATCGTGGGATCCGACGCCGGGCTCGCTGCCGGGATCGGACAGCTCACCCACAACCTCTTCTTCATGCTGCTCTATCCAATCCTCTTTCCCCTGCTGGCCGCCGCACAAACGGAGGGTTCGTTCGGAGCCAAGGTCCGGGCCGCAGCGGACAAGGCCATCCTGAAAAACCCCGTGGTGTGGGGCATCGCCGCCGGGCTGCTCGTCGCGGCCTTCGACGTGCCGCTGCCCGGGCCGATCGTGGACACCACCAACCTGCTCGCTGCGGCCGCCGCCCCGGTGGCACTGTTCGCGATTGGGCTGACGCTCCGGCGCACGGTGACGTCGCTGCGCTCGGGGCATCTGTCCTTCGCACCGGTGGTGGGGGCGTCCCTAGGCAAGCTGCTTGTCTTCCCGGCGCTTACCGTGCTGATCGCGCGCCTGCTGCCGGGTCTGCCCTCGGACTGGTACCAGGTGATGGTGCTGCTCGCCGCCATGCCCACCTCGGCGTCGGGCTTCATCCTGGCCCAGGCGGAAACCGACAATGCCGAAGCCACGGCAGCGAACATCGTGCTCAGTTCCACCTTGGCCGTGGTGACCATTCCGATTGTTGCCGTGGTTCTCCTCGGCTAAAAACGCTGGCGGTAGGTACGCGGCACTAGGCAGGCCGTCACGGTGTGGGCCGGGGCAACCACACGATGGTGGTCCTCGCAGAGGACGACGGCGCCGGGGCCGGACTGGGCGGGTGCCCGGGTTTGTTTTGTGCGGACCTGTTCCGTCTGCACCGGGGCAGGGCCTACTCTGGCGGCGTATGGAAACGCCCCGGACCGTCCGGGATCCCACGCGCTTGAAGGAGATCATCATGTCCGTCACTCTGAATCCCTACCTCAGCTTCCGGGACAACGCCCGGGAGGCCATGGCGTTCTACCAAAGTGTTTTCGGCGGCAGGCTGGAGAGCAGCACGTTCGGAGATATGAACATGGCGCAGGACCCCGCCGAGGCGGACAAAATCATGCACTCGTCCCTGACCACGGATAACGGCTTTGTGCTGATGGCCTCGGACACCCCGTCCAGCATGGCGCTGGATGAAGGCAGCAGCTATTCCATTTCCTTGAGCGGCGACGACGGCGAGAAGCTGCGCGGTTACTGGGACGCGCTGCTCGACGGCGGCCAGATGACCCTGCCGCTGGAGAAGGCCCCGTGGGGAGACATGTTCGGGATGCTGAATGACAAATTCGGCACCAGCTGGATGGTCAGCATCGCTGGGCAGGCCTCCTAGCCGGACTGCGCCGCGGCCCAGTCCGCGACCCGGCGGGCGCTTTCCTCCTCGGAGAGATCCTCCACCCGGCTCATGACGGACCAGCGCACTCCGAACGGATCCCGGATGCTCGCGAACCGGTCCCCGGAAACGAAGGTGCTCAGCGGTTCACGGATGGTTGCGCCGGACGCCTCCGCTTTGGCTACCGTTTCATCGACGTTGGCGCAGTAGATGCCCATTGAATAGCAGTCTTCGTCTCCGGACGGCATCGGAACCAGCCCGTACTGGGGGTTTGGCTCGCCCAGCTGCAGCCGGCCGTCGCCGAAGTCCAGATCGGCATGCACCACTACGCCGCCCATCTCGGTGACGTCCACCGTGCGGGCGCCAAAGACATCCCGGTAGAATTCGATGGCCGCACGGGCATCCGGAACCGCCAGGAACGGGGTCAGGGCGGTGACTCCGTGCGGAATGCCATCGGTGGTGTGAGCACCGGTGACGCCCGGTGTGGTGGAGGCGGGGGCGGCCGGAGCGCTTGACGTTTGAGTGTTTGAGGTTGGGTTATTTGTTGTAGTCATGGTGTCAGCGTAGGCAGCATCCCCGGGGTCGGGCTTGAAGATTTGCGACAGGAACAAAGCGGGAGCGGACAGGGCGGAAAAGGGGATCTGTGGAGGAGTTGTGGCGGGGAACGCTGTATCCGGCACGGCTGCCTGTCTTCCATCGGATCCTGCCTGCCGAGGAGCTGGCAGACCGGATACGTTGGTTCTGGATCCCGGAGTGGAACCTGGCACCGGGCCGGGTGTCCCGGCAGGAAATCCTTCCCTTCCCGGCGCTGAACCTTGTGGTCCAGCCCGACGGCGTCACGCTGTCCGGCCCGGCGACCCGGCGTTCCTTCCGTGACTTGTCCGGGCAGGGCTGGGCGGTGGGGATGCTGCTGCGGCCGGCGGCGGTGCCGGTGTTCACCCAGGATCCGGGCAGTCTGCGGGACATCGAAATCCCGTTCGATGCTCCGGAGCTGCTGGCGGCGGTTTCTGCTGCCATGTCGCACGGCGCTGAACCCGATGAACAAGACGGCAAGGACCAGGACGACGACGGCGGCGCGTCCCGCCGTCGCACTGCCGCGGTGGCGGCGGCAGCCCGCTGGCTGGAAGACAGCGTCCCGGCCCCCAGCCCGGACGCACTGCTGGCAAATCGGCTGGAGGACCTGATCCAGGCGGACGCCGCACTGATCCGCGTGGAGCAGGCTGCCGAGCAGCTCGGTGTCTCGGTCCGGACGGTGCAGCGACTGGCCCGGCGGCACGTGGGACTGCCTCCGCTGGCCATGATCCGTCGGTACCGGTTGCAGGAGGCGGCGGAACGGGTGCGGCTGAATCCGGAAACTCCGATTGCGGACATCGCCGCTGAACTTGGTTACGCCGACCAGGCCCATCTGGCGGCGGCGTTCCGGGAGGTCCTCGGCTTCACGGCCAGCAGCTACCGGCGGTCCGCGGGGGGGGTCATAATTCTCCCGTCAGTTCCGGTGCTCGTTCCCTGTCCGAAATACCGTGCGCCCGGATGCACTAACGTTGCCTGTCTGCAATCCCCTGACCCCTAATGAAAGTCCCCATGATTACCACTGCCATCACGCCCGCCCTTGTGCACGGAGCCGCGGAACTCGAAACAACTGCCCGGGGACTGCAGCCGCACCGCCTGCCTGCCTGGGTGCGCACGCGTTTCCCCGACCCGCAGCTGCTGATGGCCGAAGGACAGCCGTCCGGCGTCCGGCTGGTGTTCTCGACGACGGCAGAGCAGGTGGAGGTGGTCACGCATCCCGCCCGGGTGGTTTACCTCGGGGCGGACCGTCCGCGCGGGCATCTGGACCTGCTGGTCGACGGCACGCTGATACACAGCGACACGCTCACCGGAGGCTCGTCCACCGAGGTGGATATGTCCACGGGTGCGAGTCGGCAGGTTGCAGGGTCCTCGCACACCAGCGTGTTTCCGCGGCTGCCGACGGGAGCCAAGCTGGTGGAGATCTGGCTGCCGCACAATGAGTCCGTGGAGCTGGTGGAACTGCACAGCGATGCCCCGCTCGAGCCGCACCACTCGGACCGGCCGGTCTGGCTGCACCACGGCAGCTCCGTGAGTCACGGATCGAACGCCGCCACGCCGTCGGGCATCTGGCCGGCGGTGGCCGCGCGGCGCGGCGGCGTGGAACTGCGCAACCTCGGCCTGGGCGGCAGCGCCGTCGTCGACCCCTTCACCGCGCAGGTGATGCGCGATACCCCCGCGGACGTTATCAGCGTGAAGCTGGGTATCAACGTGGTGAACATGGACTCGATGCGGCTGCGCTCGTTTGTGCCCGCCGTGCACGGGTTCCTGGACACCATCCGCGAGGGGCACCCGGAGACGCCGCTGCTGCTGATGTCGCCTATATTCTGTGGGATCCATGAGGACACCCCGGGTCCGGGCGCGTTTGATCCGGCGTCGTTCGGCACGGACCAGGTGAAGTTCATTGCCACCGGTTCCCCGGCAGGCGTGGCTGCCGGACAGTTGACGCTTCGGGTGATCCGCGAGGCGTTGGCGTCCCTGGCGGAGCGCCGGTCCGAGGACGCGAATCTGTACTACCTGGACGGAACGGCCCTGTACGGCGCCGGCGACGCCGCAGCCCATCCGCTGCCCGACGCGCTGCACCCGGACAGTGCCACGCACCGGCTGATCGGGGAGCGGTTTGCGAAGTACGCGTTTGCGGGCGAGGGGCCGTTTGCGCAGGTGGGAAACGGGCTGTTGCGCAGGCGGAGCGTCAGTTAAGACGGAGGGGTGGGGGGGGGGGGCCGCCCCCCCCCCCCCCCCCCAACCCCCCCCCCCCCCGCCCCCCCCCCCCCCCCCCCCCCCCCCCCACCCCCCCCCCCCCCCCCCCCCCCCCAACCCCAACACCACACCCCCAA
>NZ_JBEPPM010000022.1:0-76006 GCF_040547315.1 Arthrobacter sp. UYP6 | reverse complement strand
CCGTGGTTAGACTTCTACAACAACCACCGGCCACACGGCAGCCTCGGAGGCAAAGCACCGATCACCCGGTGTAATTAACGTGCCGTCTGAGTACAGCTAGCGGCCGCTTCAGCGGCGGGTTTGCCGTCGTCGTCATACTTGTGCACCCGCTGGATCAGCCCGCTGTTAATCCCCACGGGGGGCGAGGACGAGCCCTCAAGCGCCGCCTCGTGCGCATCAGTGATGGCCTGCATTACGGTTTCCACCGTGATCAGGCCCTGGAACACATCGCGCGGGCCGGTGACCAGCGCGGCCCCAGCACTGGAAACCAACATGGTGTCCAGCGCATCGTTCAAGGTGGCACGGTCACCAATGACGGGCAGCTTGGAATCCACCGTTGCCGAGATCCGTTCCAGCCGGCTGAGCTGGCGGCGCGTGAGCCACTGGATGGGCCGGCGACGGGCATCCAGGATGACAGCCTGTTTATGGCCGGCACCCTGCAGGCGGGACAGGACGTCGCTGGCGAGATCTCCCGGGGCTGCCGTAATGGCGGCATCCAGGTCCACCTCATTGACCCGGGTGAGGGTGAGCTGTTTCAGGCCGGCGCCGGAGCCAATGAAGTTCTCTACAAACTCGTTGGCCGGATTGGCCAGGATCCGCTCGGGGGAATCGTACTGGACCAGCTGAGCGCCCTCGTCAAAGACAGCAATCCAGTCACCGAGCTTCACTGCCTCATCGAAGTCATGCGTGACGCAAACAATGGTCTTGTGCAGTTCCGACTGGATGTTCAGGAGTTCATCCTGGAGCCGCTGCCTGGTGATGGGATCCACCGCACCAAAGGGTTCATCCATCAGCAGGACAGGAGGATCCGCGGCCAGTGCCCGGGCCACACCAACACGCTGCTGCTGACCGCCGGAGAGCTCACGGGGATAGCGGTTGCGGTAGAGGGCAGGGTCCAGCGAGACCAGCTCCAGCAGTTCATCCACGCGGGCCGCAATTCTGTCTTTGCTCCAGCCAAGCATTTTGGGGTCCCAATGTTGGTGGCCACGCTCATGTGCGGGAAGAGCCCGCCGGCTTGAATGACGTAACCGATCCGGCGGCGCAGTTTGTCACCGTCCATAGTGGTGACGTCCTCGCCGTTCAGGACAATGCTGCCCTCGGTGGGTTCGATCAGCCGATTGATCATTTTGAGCGTGGTGGTCTTCCCACAGCCGGAAGGCCCCACAAACATAACAATGCTGCCCGGTGGAATTTCCAGGGTCAGACCGCCAACGGCCGGCTTCTCCTGGCCAGGGTAATGCTTAGTGACGTTATCCAGCAGGATGCTCGCGCCGGTGTTCTTTCCGACAGCGCCGGGTGTTCCGGCAGCGCCGGGTGTTCCGGCAGCGCCGGGTGTGATGTTTTGGGTCTCAGACACGGATACCTCGCGGAGTGGTGAGCCGGCCGAGGCCGACAAGGAAAAGGTCAAGGATCAGGGCAAGCAGGATGACGCCGATGACACCCACGGCAACGGACTCCACGGAGTTGGCGCCACCGAGGCGGGACAGCCCGTTGAAGATGAAGCCGCCCAGGCCGGGGCCCAGTGCATAGGCGGCGACTGCGGCAACGCCCATCACCATCTGGGCCGAGACGCGGATACCGGCAAGGACGATCGGCCACGCCAGCGGAAGTTCAACGGTCAGCAGGGTGCGCAGGCGGCTCATGCCGATACCCCGCGCGGACTCAACCACTGACGGCGCTATGCCGGAGAGACCCACCACTGCATTGCGCAGGATGGGCAGGGTCGCAAAGAACGCGACGACAACGACGGCGGGGGTGGGGCCGAAGCCCAGCGGCGCGATCAGCAGGCCGATCAAGGCGAAAGATGGAATGGTCAGCCCGATGGCGGAGACGCTGTTGGCAGCGGCACTGAGGCCTTTGCTGCGGTACACCAGTGCTGCGAGCAGTACTGCTAGGACAGTGGCCAGGACCAGACATTGGAAGACCAGACTGAAATGCTGCCAGCCCGCGAAGAGTATCTGGTCCGCCCTGTCGCGTACGAATTCCAACACATTAGTACCTTCTTCACTTCGGTTACGTATTGCTCTCCGACTCCGATTGGGAGCAGGAATTGCCAAGGGCAAACGTAATGGCCGAAATGTGCGACATTTTGACCCTCAGGCCTGATCCGGGTGAACCGTAACCTTTTCGTGACTCTTCGTAGCACAGTGTTTATGTCGTTTCTTTACGCCCCTATTGACACGGCAATATTGGCTTCGCCGGCAGGTGCATTTCCGTATCAAGGACCACCCATAGTGGGTTCCCGGCGCCGCTTTCTACCCGCCTCCAGGCGCCGGAGGAGCCGAGGAGCGGTAGGTGTGTCCCGTGGGTGTCCGAAGCTGAACCGTGTGTGTTCGCGTCTGGGCGGCGGTGGCCGACCGGCCCTCCGCCGCAACATTGAGGCGGGGTACGACTGGCTCGGTGCTCATGCTCCAGCCGGGGGCTTCCTTGGCCTGGTTGCAGGCCTCGCACAGTCCCTGGATGTTGTCGGCGCTGGTGGGGCCGCCGTCATGGACGGGTGTGATGTGGTCGTAGTGCCGGATCGGGGCTCCGCACCACGGCATCCGGCAGACTTGGTCACGTGCGGCGATGAACCGTGCCAGCCCCTTGGGCACC
This sequence comes from Arthrobacter sp. UYP6, assembly GCF_040547315.1. Lineage (NCBI taxonomy): Bacteria > Bacillati > Actinomycetota > Actinomycetes > Micrococcales > Micrococcaceae > Arthrobacter > Arthrobacter sp. UYP6. The sequence goes on along the minus strand of NZ_JBEPPM010000022.1, from coordinate 73,372 downwards.
AACCGTGCCCGCGAGTCCATGCCCACCAGTGCTCCAGTGTCCGGTGCCGTGTAGAGCCGGCGTACCCATACCTCCGTTCGCGGATCCGGCCGTGGCGGCGGTGCCGGCGGGGCCGGCGGGGCACCCCAGCCGGTCACCGCAGCAGCACCGGACCTGGCGCTGGTACGGGTTCCCAAGCCGCGATAAGAGTCCTCGTCCTTGTCGGAGTTGCACTCGGGGCCTTTGTCCCGCCCGCGGACCAGGTTTCGGGCCAGCTGCGCCGGAACCACCCCGTACCCGGCCAGCACCGCCGGCTCCGAGGAACCACCCAGCAGGGCCCGGTCCGTCATGATCAGCTGCACCTCTACCCGCACATCCTCGGCCCGGACCTTCCCGGTGGTCCGTTCCACGAAGGTGTCCGCCATGATCTGACCTTTGGACCGGGCATCCCCGGCCGCGCGGAGCCGGTCCGCTTCCCGGGTCAACGCCGCATACACGCCCACACCTTGAGCCACTGGCAGCAGGGCGGTCACATACGTCATGGTGTCCGGAGCCGGACGGCAGGACACAAACCGCTCCGACGCTGCTTTGGAGGCCCGGTTCACCACACTGCGTGGATCCAGTCCATAAGACACCATCTTGATCCGGGCGATCAGCTGCCAATCCCCGAGCTGCTCCAACTCGGCCAGGTTCCCGGCGACCTGCTCATCCACCTTCTGCCGGTCCGCCAACGTAAGGCAGGCAGTTTCGCGGACCAGCAGGGTCGCCCGCCACTCACTGATCACCCCTGTCGTGAGCGCGTGCAAGGTGTGCGGCATTTCCCGGGTCAGGATCCGTGCCAACCCCAACAACCGGGTACCCCGGTGCGGAGACTCCCGCCGCGCCAACCCCACCTGCGCACCCACCCCTTTGCCAAGCTGCTCCGGCCTCATCCCACCCTCGGCCTGAACAGAGCGCGTCACGGCATCAAAAAGTGCTGCAGCCCGCGCCTGCGCCGCCGCCGCGGAAGCCTTGACTTCCTCCAGCACCCGAATCTGATCGATCAACCCCGCCAGCAGGACAGCGGTCGCGGCGGCTGCATCCGCGACGGGTGAATCTACGGACATAGAACCACCGCGGACACCTGCGTCAGTATCAGCAGGCACAGGCACGGCAGCCAGCGATCTTTCCGTTTGCGCCTCATGAGAGTCCTGCTGAGCTTCGTACATGCGTTCTATTTTATAAAAACAATCCCTGAAAACGAAGGGCAAAAGAGCCCTTCAGTTACCGGAGATTTTCAGCCAATTACTCAAGTAGTAAGGGGGGATTCAAACTGCCCTCCCACCAACAGCCAGTGCCTAACAACGTACACAGCAAAAACCCGAATACCCATCAGGGCACCCGGGCATTTCGCTGGAAGGAGGCTAGCCTCCCACCTGGATTCGCGCTGCAGCCTGCAGCAGAGGATCTGTCACTGTCACGGTGGCAGCCCCGGGCGCCATGTCGAAGGCAACGAAGCCGCGGGATTTATCACCCGGGAGCACTTCGCCGGATCCAAGCTGCCCGTCGGCGAACATGTACATTTCACCCTTCCGTCCCTCGGCATCCTTCGCGTCGAAGTACAGCGGGTTCGCGGAAGTTACGCCTTCCTCGGTTTCCCAGAGAACATCCAAGAGTAGGAAACCCCCGTTCTGCGCCGCAGGAGCAAATGACTCGGCGCTTACCGAGTCGGTGTATTCCGCGGAAACGATGGTAATTCGGGCTGTGTTGCCACCTCCCATGTCAGCGGTGAACGGAACGCCAACGGCAGGAGCTGCTTCCGGCACGGCTTCGGGTGGTGCCTCCGCAGCGGGTTCTTCCTGCCCGGCAGAGCCGGGTGCAGCGGCACCAGCTTCCCCGTTTGCCCCCTCGGCGCTGCAGGAGGCAAGGGCCAGACCGAGCACGAGTACGGCGACAGAAATCAGGTGCTTCTTGGTAGCGGACTTGCGGGCTTTGAGCTCCACTGGTTCCGGGTTGAGTTGCTTCTTCATGTCTATGCCTTTCAATAGTCAGATTGCTGGTTACGCGAATGGATTGGTTACTGCTTTTCCCAAGTGCCGCAGCGGCTCGATTTGAAGTCCTGGCCCTCAGCAAGCGTGACGACCGGATGCCCGCCACCGGGAAGATCGTTGTCGACGATGTCGGAGCCGTTGGACCCGCTGCGATGAATACCCCAGTAGCAGCTGGAGCCAACAGGTTGCGCGGTGCGGTAGTTCCCCGGCGCAATATCGGTTCCCACGACCCAGGTTCCGTCGCCAACGGTGTTCGCCGCCTTGGTCTTTTCTGCTCCGGTGACCGCGTCTTCCCGAGCCTTGACCGCGGCCTCCGACGACTTCACCTTTTCCTCCGAGGCCGCCACTGCGGCCTCGCGCTTCTCGACGCCGGTTTCCCTCTTCCTAATGCCGCCTGCCATGACGTCGTAGTCGTCTTGAAGAGCTTCATAGTCTGAGGTGGTCTCTGCGAGGTCGGACGCTATCGATTCCTCGGAAGACTCCAATGCCGCATATTCTTCGCTGCCGGTGGGATCGACCAACACCGCTCCAGCTAGGCCGCCGGCGCCGCAAAGGAGGACAGCCGAGGTCAGAAGCAGCGCCCAAGAGTTTCCTCTGCGCTGCTTTTCCTGCCTCTGTTGAACATCCGCAACCTCCTCGTCCTCGACCAGCTCCGGCGCCAAGTTTTTCTCAGTCATATTCCCGCTCCTACTTTGTCCGCGACTTCGACGACGATGTTGAGCCCGCTATCGGGGTGGTAGCCCCAGGAAGCAGCGAACGTGTCCCACTCGGCACTCTGCCGTCCGTCCAGGGCCCGGGTCGTTCCGATCCGGGTTTCCACGCTGTCCGGAACCTCCAGTTCGGCAAGCACACACGTAATGTCGGCGTACTCAGCACCAGCCGAGTCTTCACCTTCGCTGCTCATGGAGATCGACTGCCCGTTGTCACCCATATCGACGCCAAAGGTGTCCGAAACACTGCAGGTCTCAGCCGCCGCTTCAATGGCATGGGAGGTCAAGGGGATGTTGATCTGTCCCAATCCGATTCCGGCGAGCAGACCGAGTCCAAGCCCGGCTGCTCCAAACACCAGGTGCTTGCGGCTGGGGCGCGGCGCAATCGGTTCCGGCTTGTTTCCCGGAATGGACGAAGGTGGCTGCTGGACGGGTGGAGCAGGAGACGCCACCGGAGGCCATATCCCCGAGGAGCCTGCTGCCCGGTCTTGTTGCGCGGCTTGCGGCGACGGCGACGGCGCGTTGCCGTCCGAGGTTCGATGGGATCCGGTTTCCTGAAGCTCCGGCTTGGCTGGACCTGGCGGGATTTCGCCGGCTTCTCTATGCTGCGACATTTCTTCTCCTGACGGACGGCGAATAAGCGTTGGGTGCGGTGCGGAAGCCGTCCCCCCCACAAAACGTGCAACGGCTTCCGCACCAGCAGAACCAACGCTTGGCGTTTGTCCTGCCCCATCAACCTAAGCCGGACTTTCATGTTCTGCCGCAGCAAAGTCCGATAACCCCCCTTATCACCTAACTCGCCACCAAATGGGGAACCGTTCGTTAGGCTGATGACATCGAATCCGGAGGTATTGGGGAAAGGAGCAAGGAATGAACGTCAACGACGGCCCATTGCTCATCTCCCTGCCGGATATCGCACTTTTGGCCCGGGTGAAACGTCCCGTCGTCAGCATGTGGAAATCCCGCACCAAAAAGTCGGCGTCTCCCTTCCCGCAGCCACGGCGGCACGTTCGGGGCCAGGACCTCTTCGATGCCTACGAGGTGGCCCGGTGGCTCGCCGACACCGGCCACGGAAACAACAAGGAGGCACTCGAGGACGTCGCTTCCTTCGCCGTGATGACCGGCATTTCAGCCGGAGGTGAGCTGCTGTTCAATGCGCTCACCTCGCTCCTCGCCCTCCGGGTTCTCACCGGGGGCCAGCTCACCGGCCTGGACAGCACAGATCTGCTGGACGCCGCGGACAGCCAGGATCCGGACAATCTGTTGCTCTACCGTGAGCTCGAACAGGTCGAACCGGATCTCGGAGCGTTGGCCCGCTACACCGATCTGTTGGTGGACGGCGCCTACCATCCGGCTGCGGCCTTCGAGAAGCTTATGGCCGACCGGTTCCGGACCCGTTTGCAGAGGCATGCCGGCGTCGCACTGGCCGAACAGGCAACCGACATGGTCGCTGCCATCGCCGCAGAACTGGCCGCTGGCCTGCCGGAGGGCCCGGTCTTCGCCGATCCAACCAGCGGCGGCAGCGACCTGCTGATGGCGGTGGCCCGCAGATTGAGCGACACCGGCGACGTTGTTCTGATGACTGGATCAAATGACGACGACGCCGCCCGGTTTGCGCGCCGGAGGCTCGCCGTCCACGGTATCCATCGCGAGCAGCTGGATGTCGATTCAACCGGCGAATTCACGCTCTCCCGCCCCGCGGTGATCTTGGCCCAGTATCCGGCGCCCGGCACTCCGGTGATGGGCCCGCTGCAGATCCTTTCAGCGGTGGACCACATCCACCTCCAGATACGGGAGGACCAACGGGCTGTGATTGTCGCGCCTGCCGCCGCGCTGACTGACCAGCTGCGGGGCGACGCCGAAAACGTCCGCTCGGATCTTCTGCGCTCCGGCCGGCTCCGCGCCGTGGTGAAACTGCCCCAGGGGCTGCTGCTCAGCAAATCCCGGCAGGCATTGGCACTGTGGGTTTTGGGTCCCGCCCACCGCTCCGTGGAAGATACGGCGAAGTGGACCATGGTTGCCGACTTGGGCAGTGCCCACCTATCTCCGGATGTGGTGCAGGATCTGGTCGGCGATATTTCGGCTTCCATGGGAACCCTGGCTCAGATCCGGGCACACTCGTTCCGCTATGCGCATCTGTCCCTGACCCGCGTCCTGCTCGCTTCCCGGGGTTCGCTCGTTGCGGCGGCCGCGGCACCAAGCCGCCATCAGAAACTTGGCGGCCCCGAAGCAGCACTGCGGGCCGATGACCTGCTGGAGCTGCTGAACACCCCGGCCTTGCCCGGTGTCCTGGACCGCTATTCGGTGGAAGCCCCGCCGAACAACGTCTCGGCCGGCCCGCTGACGATTGGCCAGCAGGGGCAGCGAAGCGGTGCAGCATCGTCTCCGATCCAGGACCTGCTGGACGGCAAGCACCTCACCTACCGAGCCGGACACCGCATCGATCCAGCGCATGTCGATAACGACGACGGCGGAACCCGGGTTTTCGGGCCGGAGGAAGTCACCGGCGTCGTGCCCCTGGGCTCGAGGAGCATCAACCTCATCCTGTTCACGCAGACCTATCCGGCTGGCCAGGTTACCGAGCCAGGTGACGTGGTGTTCTGCACCGGCACCCGGCCCGCCGCCGTCGTCGATACCGAGGGATCCGCCGTCGTGCTCTATCCGGCACGCATTCTGCGGATCAATTCCCAGCGTCCCGGGGGCCTGCAGCCGCAGGTCCTGGCTGCCGACATCAAGGCGCTGCCCTCGGGGCGCGGCAGCTGGAAGCGGTGGTCCGCGCGTCGATTAGGCGAGCCGGAACGGGAGACTCTCACGCAGGCGCTGGGCGAACTCACCCGGCAGCGTGACGCGGCCCGCACCCGGCTCGAACAGCTTGAAGAACTCACTACGCTTGTCTTGGACGGCGTAGCGGGCGGAAGCCTCGCCCTCACCGATACATCCGTCGTTATGGAAGGAACACCCTAGTGCCCCCGAAAACCAAGGTTGCCGCTCTGCCGTCAACCATGAAGGAACTGAAGGACACGCTCTGGAAGGCCGCCGACAAGCTGCGCGGTTCCATGGACGCGTCCCAGTACAAGGACGTTATTCTCGGGCTGGTGTTCCTGAAGTATGTCTCGGACGCGTTCGACGAGCGCCGTGCGCAGATCTCTGCGGAGCTGGAGGCGGACGGGATGGACGAGGACCAGATCGCCCAGTTCATCGACGACGCCGATGAGTACACCGGCCGAGGGGTCTTCTGGGTTCCGGTCCGGGCGCGCTGGCGCTACCTGGCGGAAAACGCCAAGGGCACGCAGGCCTCCGCGGACGCTGCGGCCAAGTCCATCGGCGAACTGATCGATGACGCCATGGACCTCATCATGAGCTCCAACCCCACGCTCGCCGCGACCCTGCCGAAGATCTACAACCGCGACAACGTGGACCAGCGCCGCATCGGCGAACTGCTGGACCTGCTGAACTCCACCCGGTTCACCGGCGACGGCGCCAAGAAGGCCCGCGACCTGCTCGGCGAGGTGTACGAGTACTTCCTGGAGAAGTTCGCCCGCGCCGAAGGCAAGCGCGGCGGAGAGTTCTACACCCCCGCCGGCGTCGTCCGCGTCCTGGTGGAGGTGCTGGAACCGGACCACGGCCGCATCTACGACCCGGCCTGCGGCTCCGGCGGCATGTTTGTGCAGACCGAGAAGTTCCTGGAAGCCCACAACAAGGAGGGCTCGGACATCTCCGTGTACGGGCAGGAGCTCAACGAGCGCACCTGGCGGATGGCCAAGATGAACCTGGCCATCCACGGGCTCAACGGCAACCTCGCCTCCCGCTGGGGCGACACCTTTGCCCGCGATCAGCACCCTGACATGCAGGCCGACTTTGTCATGGCCAACCCGCCGTTCAACATCAAGGACTGGACCCGTTCCGAGTCGGATCCGCGCTGGAAGTTCGGCGTTCCGCCCGCGGGCAACGCCAACTACGCCTGGATCCAGCACATCATTTCCAAACTCGCCCCCGGCGGCAAGGCCGGCGTGGTCATGGCCAACGGCTCCATGTCCTCCAACTCCGGCGGTGAGGGGCAGATCCGAGCCCAGCTGGTGGAAGCCGATCTGGTCTCCTGCATGATCGCCCTGCCCACCCAGCTGTTCCGCAGCACCGGCATCCCCGTCTGCACCTGGTTCTTCGCCAAGGACAAGACCGCCGGCGAGCACGGCTCCATTGACCGCACCGGCCAGGTTCTCTTCATCGACGCCCGCAACCTGGGCTACATGGTGGACCGCGCCGAGCGAGCGCTGTCCGAGGATGACATTGCCAAGATCGCCAACACTTTCCGCGCCTGGCGCGGCAAGACATCAGCGGTTGAGGCCGGGTTGGAGTACGACGACGAGCCCGGCTTCTGCTATTCGGCCACCCTTGAGGAGATCAAGGCCGCCGACTATGCCCTGACCCCGGGCCGGTACGTCGGTGCTGCCGCGATTGAAGACGACGGCGAGCCGATCGAAGAGAAGATCGAGCGGCTGAAGAAGGAACTGTTCGAGCAGTTCGAGGAATCCGAGCGGCTGGCCAAGGTTGTGCGCGAGCAGTTGGGGAGGATCTGATGACAGCTCGGCAGCAGTTAACGTTCGGCGAACTTGGCACGCTGTTCGATGGACCGCATGCAACTCCGACTCGCATGGAAACCGGCCCGTACTTCCTGAATATCTCTAGCCTCAACTCAGGACGACTGGACCTGTCGTTATCTGATCATGTTTCAGAGGATGACTTCGCACGCTGGACCCGTCGAGTGACCCCCAGAGAAGGAGATCTCCTCTTCTCTTATGAAACAAGACTCGGCGAAGCTGCACTCATGCCTGCGGGAGTCGAAGCCTGTCTCGGCAGGCGGATGGCCCTTCTACGTCCCAACCCTGCAATTGTCGATCCACGTTTCCTGCTCTACTACTACCTGAGTCCCGGCTTTCAACAGCTGATAGAGCAGCACACCATCCACGGTGCAACCGTCAACCGAATCGGACTGTCGACGATGGGGACCTGGCCAGTTTCCATACCTGCCCTTGACGAACAGCAGGCGATCGCGGAGGTGCTGGGAGCCCTCGACGACAAGATCGCTGCCAACACCAAGCTCGCCGAAATTTCGATGGAATTGTCAGAGGCTCACTTTCGTCAACTATTGACGGATACAACCGAGTTGGGCACTCTTGGCGAGTTGTTGACCCTTGAGTATGGGAAGGCCCTCCCTGCGTCCCTGCGTCGACAAGGACCGGCCGTTGTTTATGGCAGCGGAGGCGTTGTGGGTTCACACGATCAGGCTCTCAAGAGTGGTCCCGGAATAATTGTCGGGCGAAAGGGTTCCGCCGGGGTGGTCCACTGGTCACCCGACGCATTCTTCCCGATCGATACCACTTACTACGTCGAGCCAAAGTTCGGGGATGAAAGTCTCACGTTTTGCTATCACATGCTGAGATCCCTGAAACTCTCAGAAATGAACTCTGATTCTGCGGTGCCTGGCCTGAACCGCAACGAAGCGCACGCTACAAAGGTGCAGCGAATATCTAGGGCATCTATCCAGAGTTTTGGAGATTTGACTCGGCCTCTGTTCGCGCAGGCCGCGCAGTATGACAAAGAAAACCGCACCCTCGCCGCAACACGCGACACACTGCTTCCGCAGCTGATGTCCGGAAAGCTGAGGGTAAAAGATGCAGAACAGACCGTGGGGGAACTGATCTAAATGACGCAGGCACAGCAGCTGGGATACTCGGAAGCCGATTGGGAAGGCAGCGCATTGGAAATGCTCGCCGAACCGCTCGGCTGGCTCCCGAAGACCGGACAGGACATTGCGCCCGGCACCGGCGAGCGCGACACGTGGGACGAGCTCCTCATCCGGCCCCGGCTGCTGGCCGCCCTGCAGAAGTTCAACCCCGCAGTGCCGGTCCAGTATCTGAAGCAGGCGCTGGCCGAAATCGCATCCCCGAAGTCCGCCGATGCGATCACCGAGAACAAGCGCATCCATGACTTCCTCACCGACGGCTTCCGGCTGACCTACATCGACAGCGACGGCACCGAGGTCAGCCCCACACTCCGGTTGCTCAGCCACCTTCCCGATGAGAACAACTGGCTCGCCGTCAACCAGGTCACCATTGTGCAGGGCGACTACAAGCGCCGCTTCGACCTGGTGCTGTACTGCAACGGCATGCCCGTCAGTGTCGTCGAGCTGAAGAAGGCCGGCAGCAAGAACGCCGATGTCCCCGCCGCCCACAACCAGCTGGCCACCTACGTCCGCGAATTCCCGATGGCGTTCCGGTTCTGCGTCTTCACCCTCGCCTCGGACGGGCTGTTCGCGAAGTACGGCACCCCGTTCACGCCGCTGAACCACTTTTCGCCGTGGAACGTGGACGACGACGGCAAGCCCGTTGCCCCCGGCACCCTGCTCGACGGCGAACCCGTCGTCGGCGAGCTCGACACCGCTCTGCTGGGCCTCTACAACCAGGAGCGGTTCCTGCAGCTGCTGCGCAACTACACCGCCTTCGACGAGGGCGCCGCCGGCCTGACGAAGCGGATCGCGAAGCCGCACCAGTACTTCGCCGTCACCAAAGCCGTGGGCAGCACCGTTGATGCGGTGGCCAGCAACGGCAAGGCCGGCGTCGTCTGGCACACCCAGGGCTCGGGCAAGTCCATGGAGATGGAGCTCTACACCAACCTGGTGATCCGGCACCCCAAGCTGCGCAACCCCACCGTCGTCGTCATCACCGACCGCAACGAACTCGACGGCCAGCTGTTTGAATCCTTCCTCGGCAGCCAGCTGTTGCCCGAAAAGGCCCAGCAGATCCGCAAGCGCTCCGAGCTGCGCGAGGAACTGACCAGCCGCACCACCGGCGGCATCTACTTCACCACGCTGCAAAAGTTCGGCCGCAGCCAGGCCGAGCGCGACGCCGGCGCCGAGCACCCGCTGCTCTCGGACCGGCGCAACATCATTGTGGTGGTGGATGAGGCGCACCGCAGCCACTACGACAACCTGGACGGCTACGCCCGGCACCTGCGCGACGCGCTGCCGCACGCCACCCTGATTGCCTTCACCGGCACCCCGATCTCCTTTGACGACCGCAACACCCAGGACGTCTTCGGCGAGTACATCGACATCTACGACCTCAGCCGGGCGGTGGCCGACGGCGCCACCGTCCCCGTGTACTTCGAGCCGCGGCTGATCAAGGTGGGACTGGCGGAGGGTGTCAGCGACGAATTCCTCGACGCAGCTGCGGACGAAGCGACGCAGACGCTGGACGTGACGGAACGGGCGCGCATCGAGGCGAGCGTCGCCGTCGTCAACGCCGTCTACGGTGCACCGCAGCGCATCGCCAAACTCGCGCAGGACCTGGTGGATCACTGGGAGAACCGCAGCGCCCAGATGGCCAAGTACATCGACGCCCCGGGCAAGGCGATGATCGTGGGCGGCACCCGGGAGATCTGCGCCAACCTGTATTCGGCAATCGTGACGCTGCGCCCGGGCTGGCACTCCGATGACCTGGACAAGGGCAAGATCAAGGTGGTCTACTCCGGGACCGCCTCCGACACTCCCCCGGTCTCGAACCATGTTCGCCGCGATTCCCTGAACGCAAGCATCAAGGAACGCCTCAAGAACGTGGACGACGAGCTGGAGCTGGTGATCGTCAAGGACATGATGCTCACCGGCTACGATTCCCCGCCGCTGCACACCCTCTACCTGGACCGGCCGCTCAAGGGCGCCCTGCTGATGCAGACCCTCGCCCGGGTAAACCGGACCTTCCGCGGCAAGAAGGACGGCCTGCTGGTGGCGTACGCGCCGCTGGCGGAGAACCTGGCCAAGGCGCTGGCCGAATACTCGCAGTCCGACCAGCAGCACAAGCCGGTGGGCCGGGACATCAACGAAGCCATCGCGGTGACCGAGCAGCTGGTGGAACAGCTGCGGACGCTGCTGGCCGGCCACGACTGGCGGGCGACCTTGAACAAGGGCGGCCCGAAGGCGTTCCTGTATGCGGTCACCGGCGCGGTGAACTACCTGCGCGATCCGCTCACTCCCGGCAACCAGCCGGAGCCCGACGGCGAGAGCCTCGCCTCCCAGTACCGGCGCTACTCCAGCCAGCTGGCCCGGGCCTGGGCACTTTGCTCCGGCTCGGACCACCTCGCCGAGCTGCTGCCGGAGATCAAGGTGTACGAGGAAATCCGGATCTGGATGGCCAAGATGGACGCCGCCGATCGCCAGTCCCGGGGCGAGCCCGTTCCCGAGGACATCTCCCGCCTGCTCGGTCAGCTGATCGCCACCTCCACTGTTTCCGGTGCAGTCATGGACATTTACGAAGCTGCCGGTATGCCAAAGCCTTCGCTAGATGATCTGACACCGGAGTTCATGGCCAAAACCCAGCAGGCGAGAAACCCGCAGCTGGCCATCGAGGCCCTGCGGAAACTCATTTCCGAAGAAGCGGCCCGCACCACGCGGAACAACGTGATCCGGGAGCGGGCATTCTCGGAACGGATCACCGAGCTGATGACCAAGTACACCAACCAGCAGCTGACCTCCGCCGAGATCATTGCTGCACTGGTGGAGCTGGCCAAGGAAGTGGCCCTGGAAAAGGACCGCGGGCAGCGGTTCAGCCCGCCGTTGAACGAGGATGAGCTGGCGTTTTACGACGCCGTCACGCAGAACGATTCCGCCGTCGACGTCCAGGGCGAAGGCGTGCTCGCGAACATCGCCCGCGATCTGGTAGCGGTGATGCGCCGCGACGTGCGGACCGACTGGACGGTGCGCGACGACGTCCGGGCCAAGCTCCGCTCCTCCATCAAACGGCTGCTCGTCAAGAATGGCTATCCGCCGGACAAGCAGCCTGCCGCGATCAAGCTCGTCATGGAGCAGATGGAGTCCATGGCCCCGCGCTTTGCGGAGGCCCGGGCGGGGTAACTCTCGCCGCTCACTGTTCTCTTCCATCCCTGTGGCCTGGCTGTTGTGCCGGGCCACAGTCCGACCTACCTAGGCTGAAATTTCGGCAGGACCTACTCGCGCCGCCGGGCGCTGAGAGAGTAACTGCACAGTCTTGGGGTACTCAGAGTGCCCCTTCACCTGACCTGAGACGTCGATGTTGAGCAGTTTCTTGTCTGCAGGTTTGAAGCCCATATACCCGGCTGCTTTTTCCCCGGGCTGACTGGCGGCGTAGGCATACTTGAGGACGCTGTCGTTGGTCGAGTGATAGTTGTAGACGGCGTCCTCAACCGCAGCTGTCAAAGTGCTCCAGTCACTCTTGCCACCAATAGCAGCACCAAGAAGATGCATGGCCTGCACGCGCGGGCCGTCCTTTTTGCTGGCCATAGCCTGGGCTGCGACGACCATTGCCCGCGCCCCGAGACTATGTCCGACCAGCACGTAGGAGTCTTCCCTCGTCCGCGCAAGCAGGTCAGCCAGGATGACTCCCGTCTTTTCCGCCCGGTTCTTAGCAACATGCCATGGGTTTTTTGCAAGGTCGGCGGCGACAAGGGCGGGAGCAATCGGACCAAGCCTTTTAGCCCCCGCCTTTGCGGCTCTCGCCGCCGCATCCTTCAGCACAGCTCCGCCAAAGGCTTTTGCCACACCGCCTCCGCCGAGGAAAGCCAAATGCTTGAGCTCCCGGGCACCCCAATGGACCCGATATACCGGCGAGTCCGGGTAACGTTCTTTGATGATCTCCTGCCACTCACCCCAGCCGACACCGGTCTCGCTGAGGAAGCCATTGCAGACGATCACGGGAACGCCCGGTCCGCCCTGGAGCAGTTCGACATGGAAGGACTTGTCCTCGCGGACATAGGCGTTCATGACCGACGCGCCCAGAGCGCCGCCCAAGGCTGCGCCCAGTGCCGTGATGACAGCAGTCCCCCCGGCCATACCCAGCCCTCCGGCAGCTACGGCGCCACCGCCCAGGAGAGCCAGGCCGAAATTCGTGGCGGCAACGCCGCTGTAACCTCCGATAAGCGCGCCGGCAGCACCACCAATGGCAGGAGCTGCCAGAAGTGCAAAGGGGGCAGCAGCTGCCAGCCCTACTCCCGCAAGGCCAACGACTTTTACGGTTCGAGCAAGGTTGGGCTTGTCGTACTTGAGGAACTCCTCATAGTCATTGAGTGCAGCCATCGTGCGATCGGCCTTTGCAAAGCCTGGGATTTCATGGCGGTGCTCGGCGCAGTACCGCTGGACCCTAAGGGCTCCTTCTTCCCTCACTGCCATGTGTCTGCAAGTTAAACTCGCACAGGGTAAGGTCGGCGATCCACAGGCGTCACAAATATAGGCGGGCAATTGGCCCAGCGGCCGCTTCGCCTTTCGATGGGCATGTTCACCGAAACAAGAAGAGCACCAACCGTATTTCTTTTCGTCAGTGAGATCCTCAGCCACCTCCGCGATCCACGCAGCTACCTTCTTGAACCCTTGCGCACGCTTTTCAGCAGCTTTCTGAAGGTCCTGATCCGGCAGGGTAACCGCTGCATATCGGGCCAGCGCATAAGCCCAAGCGTTTGTTACCAATGAGCGATTGTCTCCGAGAATTCCTTCCCCAACAACGGGCTCGTTGTCGGTATTGCTGCCCGACAATGAAACTTTGTAGCCTCGGGGTGAAACGACATCGCATTGAATGCGGTCCCCGTCAAGCATGCGGAAGAGAATCTCTAATTTAGACATGCTCCGAATCCTGCCAGAGGATTCTTCCCGAGGCGGTCATTGAGCCAACGAAATTCTCTGATGGCTTCGCTTCTTGTGGGAAGGACTCCAGAGTTCTCGAGTGGTAGTGATTTGAATGATGAGAAGTGGGCTGCTAGGCAGTCTCATCTTCGCTCGTAGGTGACTGCTGCACTCCGCCAGTCCCACGCATCCACAGGATCACGTCCATGGCTCGAAGAGGCGAAATGGGATGCGGCAGCTCTGCCTTCCGCTGGATGTCATCCAGATGGAGGGAAAGGGCGCAGTCGTTCTGAGTCAGGACCTCATGCCAGTCACTCCACTGAGTCCCCGAATCTTTAAGCTCCGTTTCGCTTCTCACCACGGAGTCCCAGATCGGGACGAGACGCGGCCGTTTACGTGCCATCAGCTTGCTGGCCTTGGTGGGACCGATACCCCAGCTCTGATTGTCCGGGAGATCCTTGCCGCGCAGGAGGTCCCGAAGCTGCCAGGCTGGGCTTTCTTCTCCGAGCACACTCTTGAAGTTCTCATGTGTAACAGATGCCAAATCCAGATCAGCCGGAATCTGAGCCAGCAGCGCGGTCACTTCCCCTCGGCGCTGTTCCAAGATTCCGATGACAGCCTTCGGAGAAAACCGGACTGACAGGAAGGACGCGGCGAGGAAATCATCCGCAGTGAGGGTGTTGACCATGCCAGGCGCATCCCCGCCGCCGGCCCAGTTATCGAACCGGGCGCCGCTCCGCAACTGGCTTTTTCCCTGCTGGGGCTTGGTGTAGTAATTGCTGAGCAGCAGGACAGCGTTGTCGGTCTGATCGGTAAGGAGAACTTTCGGAATTTGCACGGCCTGTGTCCCTCTGTCGGCGACGAGGGTGCGAGCACACCCTGTGGCCTGAATAGTACAGACTCGTCAAAGCGGCATCTCCGCACTGAAATTTCCTCACATTTCCCCACCGTTTTGGGAAATCGCTGCCGGTTTAAAACGGCAGGGATTTCCCAAAGTGGCAGTAAATTCCCAAAACGGAGGGAAATGCGCGTGAAAACCTGACGAGCCGAAACTACCGTCCGCAGCTACCCCTTTTTCGCCGCGTCCCGCAGTTCCTTCCACGCCCCCGTGGACCACAGCGCCCAGATCACCAGCAGGGGCTGGAAGAACAGCCGCACCAGACGCGCCCCGTCCGAATCCAGACCAAAAGCATCAGTGTGCGTGAGGTACTGGGAGAGGTTGCCGGGGAAAATCACCACAAAGAACACCGCCGCCGCCAGTCCCACGGGCACCCGGCGTTTGCGGAGCAGGATCAGGGCCGCACCAAGGCTGATTTCCACCACACCGGAGATCAACACCACGGCGTCATCACCCACCGGAACCCAGTCCGGCACCTGCGCCTGGAACTCCGCTCGGGCGAAGCTCAGATGCGAGGTGCCGGCAAAAGCCAGAAACACTCCCAGTGCAATCGCGCCCAGTCGCCGGGGCTTCGACGTCGGCGGGGCAGGACGGGAAGCAAGCGCGGCAAGGCGCGAGGCGAAGGACATCGGCACGGAAGACATGCCTACGTCAGCCGGTTGTAGGCCAGCTGAGCCAGCGCTGCGGCCTGGTCCCCCAGTACCGAATCGTCAAACAGCACGCGCGGCGAGTGGTTCCAGGCCACGGCCGCAGGGTCCACCGAGGGCGGGGTGGCGCCCAGGAACAGGAAGGTCCCTGGAACCTCGTCCAGCACCAGGGAGAAATCCTCCGACCCCATCAACGGATCCCGGGATTCCAGCACGCGGTCCTCGCCAAACAGTTCACGCAGGTCGGTCATCGCTTCGGTAGTGCGGCCGGCGTCGTTGCGGGTGACGGGATAGCGGACAGTGAAGTCCACGTCGGCGCTGCAGCCGTGGGCCGCCGCAATCCCTTCCGCGAGCGCCTTCGACTCCACGATCACCCGGTCCAGCGCCTCCTCGGACAGCGTGCGGACGGACGCCCCCAGCTTGGCGGTATCGGGAATAACGTTGATGGCGTCCCCGGCTTCCAGCTGGGTAACGGTCAGGACAATCGGGTCAAAGACCGAGAACCGGCGGGTGGACATGGTCTGCAGCGCGGAGGCGATTTCGGTGAGGGCCGGGACGGGGTCGACGGCGGTCTGCGGCTGTGAGCTGTGGCCGCCGGAACCCTTGACGGTAATGCGCAGCTCGTTCGCGCCGGCCATCAGCGTGCCGGACTTAGTGCGGAAGACCCCCAGCGGCCCGGGGCGGACATGGATACCGTAGGCGGCGATGGGACGTTCCCCGGCGGCGTCGAGCACTCCCTCGTCAATCATCAGGCTGGCCCCGTTGTGGCCCTCTTCGCCGGGCTGGAACATAAAGATGACGCTGCCGGCCAAATCCTGCTGCTGCGCGCAGAGCAGCTTCGCGGCACCAACCAGCCCGGCCACGTGCAGGTCGTGCCCGCAGGCGTGCATGTTTCCGTTGGTTGAGGCGTACTCCAGGTCGGTCAGCTCGGTCACCGGCAGGGCATCCATATCTCCGCGCAGCAGCACTGCCGGCCCGGGCTCGGCCCCGCGCAGCACAGCGATCACGGAGGAGGCTTTAAGCCCCAGGGTGATCTCCAGATCCAGCCCCTCCAGCGCCGCAAGGATGCGCGACTGGGTCCGCGGAAGGTCAAGCCCGGTTTCCGGATCCTGGTGGAGTTCACGCCGCAGCGCCACCAGTTCAGGGAGGATCGCCTGTGCTTCTTCAACAAACATGCTAAAAGTCCTGTCATCCGCGCCGTCGTCGGGGCTGCCCTTGCGGCAGCAGTGTTACCTAAGGCAGTAAACCATTCCTTTCCTGCCAGCACAGCCGAAACCGCAGCCCCGGAGCGGCGACAGGGGGTAACACAGCGGTGAAGTGACCGCTGATCATCCCTCCGGCCGAGCCGTGCCCGTCCGCCACCTCTTAGACTGGGCTGCATGATCCAGACCCTGGCCTCCGGCCCCGGCGCCCGGAATCCCGGTCCCCGCAGCCATTTCCGGCCGCTATGGCTTAGCCGGCGGCCCTGGCACAACGACGACGAGTGGGAACGTCCCGCGCCCACACGCGACCAGCTGCGGCGCGACGTCGTCGGAACCGCTGTCGTGATCCTGATCGCCGCAATTGCATTGGAGGCCAGCCGCGGATTTGGCGCCATGGGCGGGGAAGAGCAGCCAATCTGGCTGCAGCACCTACTGCTGGCGCTCATGGTCGCCCCGTTAGCGCTGCGACGGCGTTTCCCCGTCACCGTACTGCTTACCTCCTCGGCGCTCTTCCTTGTCCTGAGCATGGTGATGCCCGCTTTGGGCGGACAACTTGCGTTCCAGGGTGCGTATTTCGCGTCCATCTACTCGGGGGTGGCCTGGGCACGGGAGCGGCGGCTGCTGCGGCTTTCGCTGGTGGTGGTGATCGGGGCCATGGCGCTGTGGCTGGTTCTTTCCCTCACGGTTTCCAACGCCTATGACTCCTTCATTGAAAGCGTGCTGGGCGATGATGAAACGCATCACGGACTGCTTTCGCCGCTGGTCTCCTATGCTTTCTACAGTTTCCTGGTCAACGCCGCCTTTTTTGGCGGAGCCATCCAGTTTGGCCTGACCTCCTGGCGCAGTGCGCACCAGCGGGAGCAGCTTGCCGGCCAGGCCGAACAGCTGCGCGCTCAGGCAGCGGAACTCGCCCATCAGGCGGTGGTGACCGAACGGCTGAGGATCGCCCGCGAACTGCACGACGTCGTCGCGCACCACATTGCCGTGATCGGCGTCCATGCCGGGGCGGCCCGGCGCGTGCTGGAGAAGAAACCGGAAGCAGCCGCCGGCGCCCTGCAGACCATTGAGGACTCCAGCCGTGAGGCGGTGGAGGAAATGCGGGCACTGCTGGGGGTGCTGCGTGCCGGCGACGACGCTGACCCGGCCGGCGACAGCGCCCATCGCCGTCCCGAACCAGGACTGGCGGACTTGGATTCGCTGGTGGCCGAGCACCGCACCAACGGACTGCGGGTCGCCTTCACCCGGGTCGAAGACCTGCCGGGCGCCTTCGACACCATCTCGGCTCCCCTGGCGTTGTCCGTGTACCGCACCGTCCAGGAATCCCTGTCCAACGTCTCCCGGCACTCCACCGCACGTTCCGCCGTGGTTGCGCTGCGCACCGGTTACGCCGACGGCGTGCGCTGGCTCGAGATGGAAACGGTCGACGACGGTGCTCCCCGGGCGGACGGGCGCCCCGGCTCCGGTTTTGGCCTGCGGGGCATCCGGGAGCGGGCGGCGCTGCACGGCGGCACGGCGGAGATCGGGCCAAGAGCGGACGGCGGCTGGCGGGTGCGGGTCCGCTTCGCACAGCGCTGACCGGGCGGGATGGCAGGGTGTGCCCCGCTAAGCTTGACGCGGGGGCGGCATCAGGCTGCCGAGACACGCTGCGCCGGAACGGCGGAGCGGAGCTGAGCTGAAGGACATCATGGAACCGATTCGCGTACTGCTCGCAGATGACCAGGCCCTGGTCCGCGCAGGCTTTGCCATGATGCTCTCCGTCGAGGAGGAGCTCGAAGTGGTTGGCCAGGTGGCCAACGGAGCCGAAGCGGTGGAATTTGCCGCAAGCCAGCCGGTGGATGTCATCCTGATGGACGTGCAGATGCCGGTGCTGGACGGGATCCGGGCCACGGAGCAGGTGGTGCGCGCCGGAACCGCCAAGGTCATTATCCTGACCACCTTTGAGCGCGAAGATTATCTTTTTGACGCCATCCGGGCCGGCGCGAGCGGATTCCTTCTGAAGAATGCCGATCCCGATGACCTGGTGGCGGCCGTCCACGCCGTCGCCGGAGGTCATGCCCTGCTGGCCCCCGAGGTCACGCTGCGCGTCATTGAACGCTTCGCCCGCCAGCTCCACGCCGAGTCCGCTGAAACAGCAGCCGGCGGAATCCCGGCTCCGGCGTCCGCGGCTCAGCAGAAGCTCCTGGACTCCCTGACCTCCCGCGAGCGCGAGGTCCTGATCCAGGTTGCCGGCGGACGGAGCAACGCGGAGATAGCCGGCGAGATGTTCCTGGCGGAAGCAACGGTCAAGACTCACATCTCCAACCTGCTTGCCAAGATCCAGGTGCGGGACCGGGTGCAGGCCGTGGTCTTCGCCTATGAAAGCGGCCTCATCCTTCCGGGGGAGAACGCCGCGGACTCCCCGTCCCATACGTCCTCCTGACAGATCCTCCCGGCACCGCCGGTTCACCCGCACGGCCGATCCGCTTGTTCCCCGTCGCTTCTAAGGTTGAAGAAGACGATCCACTTCGCGACGCCCGGCCCTGCCGGGAAAGGAGCAGCCCCCATGCTGCAGGTTCTTAACCTCACCCGAAAGTTCGGGGATAAAAAGGCGGTGGACAACGTCAGCTTTGACGTCCCGGCCGGAGCGATGACCGGGTTTGTAGGCGGCAACGGCGCCGGCAAGACCACCACCATGCGCATGATCATGGGTGTCCTGACGGCCACCGAAGGAGAAGTTCTCCTCAACGGCTCGCCCGTGAGCGCCGCCGACCGGTCCCGCTTCGGCTACATGCCGGAAGAACGCGGTCTTTACCCCAAGCAGCCCATCCTGGATCAGCTGATCTATCTGGGCCAGCTACACCGCATGAGTCAGGGTGACGCCCGCCGCGAAGCCATGGACCTGCTGGAACGCTTCACCTTGGCGGACCGGTCCAAGGACAAACTGGAATCCCTCTCCCTGGGCAACCAGCAGCGCGTGCAGATTGCCGCTTCGCTGCTGCACCGGCCCAACGTACTGATCCTGGACGAACCGTTCTCCGGACTGGATCCGGCAGCCGTGGACTCCATGGTGGATCTCCTGCGCGAGCGCACCCGTGCCGGCGTACCGGTCCTGTTCTCCAGCCACCAGCTGGATCTGGTGGACCGCCTCTGCGACAACCTGGTGGTGTTGAAAACCGGTCGGCTCATGGCCGCCGGCTCCAGCGACCAGCTCCGCGCCAAGGCTCCCCGCCGGCACCGCATCACCGTTTCGCCGGACGCCGGCTGGCTTCGGGACGAAGCCGGGCTGAGGGTCATCGACGTTGCCGGCCCCACCGCGCTGCTGGAGTTCGACGGCGATGCCTCCGCCCAGCGCATCCTCACCGCGGCCCTGGCCCGCGGCACCGTGGAAGAGTTCACTCCGCTGCGGCCCACCTTGAGCGAAATTTACCGGGAGGTATCAGCATGAGCACCACCAACACCCGCCGCCCCGCCTCCGAAACGCCTCAACCTCCCGGCACCAAGGACAGCACCACCCCGGCCTGGGCCATCGTCACCCTTCGCGAAGTCATGGTGAAGGCCCGGGACCGCGGCTACCTCATCTCAACGGTGGTAACGCTTCTCCTCATCGTCGGAGCCGTGGTGTTCAACGCTTATATGAATAGCCGCACCACCGAGTACACGGTGTTGGTGACCAGCGACTCGGCCCAATCCGTCGTGGAACGGGCGGGGGACGTCGCCTCGGGTGATGACCCCGCCGCAGCCGATGAATCCACCACCTTCACGGCAGTCTCCACCGGTTCCGCCACAGCTGCCCGGGATCTGGTCCGCAGCGGAGACGCCGATGCGGCCCTGCTGCAGGCTGCAGACGGCAGCTGGTCCCTGGTGGGCGCAGAGGACATTGACGGCGACCTCCGCCAGCCGATCGCCGAAGCCCTGCGGCTCACCGTGATTGACGCGAATGCCGCCGCCGCAGGTACCACCGGAGAGCAGCTGCTGGCCGGAAGCGAGATGACCGAAGAGCTCCTTGAGGGCAACGCCGAAAACGCCCTGCTGGCCACCGTTGTCGGTTTTGTTTTCAGCTTCCTGTTCTACATGTCCTCCATTGTCTTCGGCATGGCAATCGCCAACTCCGTCCTGGAAGAGAAGCAGAACCGGGTGGTGGAGATCCTGGCCACGGCCATCCCCATCCGGCAGCTGCTCTATGGCAAGGTGGCGGGCAACACCCTGCTCGCCATGATCCAGCTGGCCCTGTACGGAGGGGCGGCACTGCTGGCCCTGAACATCACCGGCACCGCCGATCTGGTGGGGAGCATCATTCCCGCCTCCGGCTGGTTCCTGGTGTACTTCCTGGCCGGATTCCTGATTCTCGCTTCGGCCTGGGCCATGCTCGGATCCATGGCCAGCCGCAGCGAGGACCTGACCAACAGCTCCACCCCGGTGATGACGGTGATCATCGCCGCCCTGTTTGCCGGCATGTTCGCCAAGGGACAGCTCCTGGTCATTGCTTCCTACGTCCCCGTCATCTCTTCGGTGGCCATGCCCATCCGGATGCTCGGCTCCGAGGTCCCGCTGTGGGAGACGTTCCTGTCCCTGGCAATTGCTCTGGCCGCGGCCTACGCACTGCTGCGCTTCGGCGAGCGGATCTACCGCCGCGCCGTCATGCAGAGCGGGGGTGCCCTGACCCTGCGCAAGGCGATGAAGCTGGAGTCCTAGTCCGCAGAGGCAGGCAGCAGAAAGAAGCAGCAGGACTCAGATCGAGTCCTTCATCAGGTCAGCCAGCGCGTTGAAACGCTGGTTGGAGGGCAGGTCATCCAGCAGGATGGCCTGCCCGTCCGGGCCGCACAGCGGAATGCGCCAGTTTGGATACTCGTCTGCGGTGCCCGGCTGGTTCTGGGTGCGCCGCTCCCCCACTGCGTCAGCCAGCGCCACGCCCAGGAGCACTGACGGAGTCTGCAGGATGTAGGCGTGCAGTGCTTCCACCGTCCGCTGAACCTCTTCCGGACCTCCGCTTCCGGTGCCGGTGCCGGTTCCGGCGGAAGGCAGCAGGCCACGGCTGCGCACCAGTGCCAGGACAGCTTCCCGGGCGGCTTCGTCGATCGCACGTTCTTCCTCCACCGGGCGGTTCAGCAGGCCAAGTGAATCGCGCAGATCCACATGCTCACCGGCAAGGTAGCCGGCAGTAGGCGGCAGGTCATGCGTGTTGACGGTCGTCAAGGCTCCCTGCCGGTAGTCCTCCGGCGGACGGGGCCCCCCGTCCTCGGAATGCTCAAACCACAGGATGGAGGTGCCCAGCACACCGCGCTCGGCAAGGTATTCCTGCACCCAGGGCTCAAACACGCCCAGGTCTTCACCGATCACCACGGCGCCGGCCCGCTGGGCTTCAAGAACCAGGATCCCAATCAGCGCTTCGTGGTCATAGTAGACGTAGGCCCCATCGCCGGGCGCCGCGCCCTGCGGAATCCACCACAGCCGGAACAACCCCAGGATGTGATCCACCCGGATCCCTCCGGCGTGACGCAGGACTGTGCGCAGCATGTCCCGGTAGGGCAGGTAGCCGGCGTCGGCCAGCCGCTGGGGATGCCAGGGCGGCTGGCTCCAGTCCTGGCCCTGCTGGTTGAACATATCCGGAGGCGCACCCACTGACACTCCGGGCGCCAGCACCCCGCGCAACATCCAGGCATCGGCGCCGGCCGGATGGACGCCCACGGCCAGGTCGTGCACAACACCGATTTCCATGCCGGCGCTGCGGGCAGCCGCTTGCGCGGTTTCCAGCTGCTGGTCGCAAATCCACTGCAGCCACTGGAAGAACCGAACACGTTCGGTGAACTCCGAGCGGTGTTCACTGATCCAGGCGCTGTCCGGGCCGGTGATCTGCTGCCATTGGGGAGCATCCGCCGGCAGCTGCTCGGACAGGGCGCACCAGAGGGCAAAGTCTTCCAGGCCCTGGCCCTCCACCGCGCAGAATCGGTCAAACTGCTGCTGCCGCGCAATGCCCCGCGGCACGGAATAGATCGATTCCAGCGCAGCGAGCTTTGCAGCGTAGGCGGTGTCACGGTCCAGCTGTTCAGCGGAGGTGTTGGCCGCTGCCAGGGACCGTGCAGCGGCCTCAATCCGGGACCGGTCCTCTCCTGGGAGATAGCCGTACTCCGGAATATCCTCCACCCGAATGTAGAGCGGATGGAAGAACCGGCGGGTCGTGGGCAAATACGGGGACGGCTCAACGGGCGGCACAGGTTCGGCCGCGTGCAGCGGGTTGATCAGGAGAAATCCTGCACCGTGCTCTGCACCGGAGAGAGCCGCCAAATCCGCCAAATCTGCCAGGTCCCCAATTCCCCAGGAACGGGAGGAGCGCAAGGAGTAGAGCTGCGTCATCAGCCCCCAGGCTCGGCGGCGGGTCAGAGCTGCCGTCGTCGTCAGCCGTTCAGGGGTCACCACAAGGACGCTTGCTGCCTGCCGGTGGCCCGCGCGGACTTCAAGGCGGTGCCATCCCAGCGGCAGGTCTTCGGGGAGGACAACCAGGGTGGCACCGGTCCGAACCCCGTCAACCTCCCGTTCCTCGCCCGAGACCGACGGCCATTCCAGTTCCCGGTGGCTGCCGTCTTCCAGGACGATCCGCACATCTGCCTGCTCACCGGCGGGCAAGTGGACGGTGACCGTCCGGTTTTGCTGCTCACGCAAAACGACGGCGCCGGGCAGGATCCGCCGCCACGACGCCATTCGCGTTTCCGTCAGGGATCGTTCAATCTCTTCGTCGGTGGCCGTGGCGGCACCCAACGCTCCGAGGATTCTGCCCAGGGTTGCGTCGGAGACTTCGCGCCGAGTGCCGTCCCAGCCATCGAAGGTGGTGGCGACATGATGATGGTCGGCGAGCTCATGCAGGATTGCAGTGGTTTCAGCCGGGCCAGCGGCATGTGCTTCAGTCATGACAGCTAATCTAGCTGCGCTTTTCAGTCAGCCGCCACACGTCCTGATACTCCGGATGGTCCTGGTAGGCGGCGGCCATGGAGGCCAGCGCCAGCGTGGTCCATTCCAACTCATCAGCGAACTGTTTCCCCTGCCCCTCCGGATCCAGCAGCATCCGCGCCAAGGCGTTGCGCCGGGCTCCGCCGATGATCTCGATCAGCATCAGCTTGGTCTCACATTCGCGCAGCAGCCGTTCCTCATACCACCGGTCGGAAGGGGTAACACCCCGCGCCGTCAAGAGCTTTCGGGACTCCGCGGCGTCGTCCCGGAAGCGCGTCAGCAGGAAGTCCACGATATCCATGTCCATGATCGTACGCCGCACCACAGGGGGCGTCAGGGCCACAGCCGGAAACCCCCCATGCCGGGCAGGGAATATTCCGGGGAACCGCTTGGTTGACATAACTAGTCAAGAGAAAGAGAGCCCGTGCCAGCAGTCACCACGCCACAACGATCCTCAGCCACCCGCTCCAAGCGGGTCCGAAACATCCGCTCCATCCGCCGCGGCGACCACATTGAAGTCCGCAGCGGTGAACAGGTCTACTACCGCGGCGAAGTCCGTGACACCGCTCCCGGACTGGGCACCATCTGGATCCGCGGTGATGATGAAGGAACCCGCACCGCGGTCAGCGTTGAGGACTTCACCATCTGGAAAATCCCGGCATAACCGGGCACTTGTGCTTGCGCTGTCCCACAGAAGCTAGCGGTCCATCAGCGCGCCGGCACTGATATTCAAAGTAGCTGCCGTCATGCTGCCGGCTTTGTCCGAGGCGGCGAAAGCGGCTGCGTTTCCAACATCCTGCAGAGTTGCGGCACGTCGAAGCAGCGTCGCATCGACAATGCTGCTGGTGATCTCCGCCCGCCCGTCCATCTCCGGCGGCAGCGACTCGGGAATGCCGCCGCTGCGCAGCGTGACAACCCTGATGCCATGGGACCCCAGCTCCACCGCGAGTTGCCGCCGCATAGCTTCCATGGCTTCAAAAGCGGTGATGAGCCCGCCCAGATAGAGGCCGGGCGCAGGCTCACCGGAGCCTCCGAAGACCAGAATCACCCCGGACCGCTGCCGCATCATGTGACGGGCAGCCGCGCGGGAGGTCAGGAACATGGTCTGCACCGCGGTGGAAACCGGCCGCAGATAATCCTCCACGTACATATCCACCATGGGTGCACCCTGCACATCCCCGTGCTGAATCACGTTCATGGAGATATCCAGACTTCCCGCTGTGGACGCAACATGGTTGGCATGCTCATCCACGGCCTGCCCGTTGGTGGCATCCAGCAGGGCGGTTTCCACCAACCCACCGTTCGCGCGGATGTCCCGCGCAACACGCTCCAAGGAGTCAGAGTGCCGGCCGGCCAGAAAGACGCGCGCCCCTTCCCGGGCGAAGGCCCGGGCCGCCGCTCCCCCAATTGCGCCGCCTCCTCCGTAGATCACGGCGTTCTTCTCGTTAAGCAGCATAGGAACCTCTTGGGTTGGCATCGACGGGGCGTCTTGCTGGGACTGTGGACGTGGCTGTGGCTGTCCATCATGGCACTGCGCCGCGGACATGGACAGGGGGCCGGGTTGCTGCCCGGCCCCCTGTTGCTACCAGCGGACCTTTTTCTCCCTTCGGCCCTGCTTGCCGTTGATGTGAGTGGGCTTGTGGTCCTTGCCCAGGCTTTGCCACCCGGGAAGGCCGTTCTCAGCTGCCGCGCCGGTGGCGGACTTGTCCCCGGCTTCAGCGCCGAGCTTGGCTGCAGCGGCAGGAGCAATGTTCACCGTTGCAGCTACCGGCACGTCGGGTACGACGAACGAGCCGGGGATCACGAGCCCCGGCAGGGGCATGGAGCGGTTCTTTTTGGATGATGCCATGGTTGATCTCCGGACTTTTCAAGTACCGGCCGGGAACTGCACTGGACATGACAACCCGGGCGATACGGGCGAATGGTGTCAGCGATAGGAGTGGATGCGCGGGGCCGGTGGTCCGGCCCGGGAGGACCCTACTCGTAAATCAGTTCCATGCGGACACCTTAACAAAAAGAGGCGGCACCGGGATAGACCCGGTGCCGCCTTTTTGGTGTTGCAGGTTCTGCTAGATCAGTGCATCCGAGAGGTGATTCGGTGTTCCAAAACGGTGGGCGGTAATGCTGACGGCCTGCTCGTGCAGGAACGGCAGCAGTTCCACGCGTCCGGCCTCGGTGACCGGGTTGGCGTACACGGCTACATCGGGGCGGCCGCCAAGGGCGGTTGCCAGAGCCGCGGCACCCGAGCCGATCAGCCGGATCCGGGACCCGTGCACCGCGGGATCAAACGCTGCGGCGGAAGCCAGCCATTCGGCGTCGTTCTGCTCCGTCACGGTAATGCCCTGTTCGGTCAGCAGAGCGCGCACTGCCAGCGGAAGCTCGACGCCGGTGGAGACCCGGAGGGCCGATCCGGCCAGGAGGCCTGCTGCAGCGACGCGCACCAGAGCATCGAGCGGTTCGTTTTCGGACAGCCGGACGGTGACCGGCAGCGGACGGTAGCGGAACACGTTGCGTTCTGCGCTGAGTGCCGACACGTCCTTGGCGGTGCCGAATTCCTCGGCCCACGCGGCCGCGTCGCTGCTCAGTGCACGCTGCAGGAAGTCAGTGTCAGCAGTGAAACTTCCGGAGACGGCCGCAGCCAGCAGCTTCGCCGCTCCCTGATGCCGGACCGGAGCGCCGGTTCCGGTGGACACCGCAGGCTCCCACTGCCCCAGACCCATGAGGTAGTTGGGGCCGCCGGCCTTGGTTCCTGCGCCCACTGCCGATTTCTTCCAGCCGCCGAAGGGCTGTCGCTGCACAATGGCGCCGGTGATGCCGCGGTTGATGTAGAGGTTGCCTGCGGAAACGTTCTCCAGCCACACCTCCATTTCGGCCGGATCCAGCGAATGCAGACCCGATGTCAGGCCGTACTCGATCTGGTTCTGGAGTGCGATGGCCTCCTGAAGGGTGTCCGCGGTCATGACGCCGAGGATGGGACCGAAGTATTCGGTGAGGTGGTACTCGGAACCGGGACGGACCCCGGTGCGCACGCCCGGACTCCAGAGCCGGCCGGAGTCATCGAGCTGCTTCGGCTCGATGAGCCAGGACTCGCCTTCGCCGAGCACGGTCAGGCCGCGCAGCAGCTTGCCGGCGGCCGGTTCAATGATCGGGCCCATCTGCGTGACGGCGTCCACCGGGTACCCGACCTTCAGCGACTGGACAGCGTCCACCAGCTGGTTGCGGAAACGCGGGGACTTGGCCACCGAACCCACCAGAATCACCAGGGAGGCCGCCGAGCACTTCTGGCCGGCGTGGCCGAAGGCGGAGGCGACGACGTCGCGCGCGGCCAGGTCAAAGTCGGCGCTTGGCGTGACGATGATTGCGTTCTTGCCCGAGGTTTCGGCCAGCAGCGGCAAATCGGAGCGGAAGGAGCGGAACAGCTCGGCGGTTTCATATCCGCCGGTGAGGATGACCCGGTCAACGGACGGATGCGAGATGAGCTGGCGGCCTAGCTCCCGCTCGCCCAGCTGCACCAGCTGCAGGACGTCGCGCGGAACGCCGGCCTCCCAGAGTGCCTCCACCATGACGGCACCGCTGCGGGCGGACTGGCGGGCGGGCTTGATGATGACGGCCGAACCGGCAGCCAGCGCCGCCAGTGTGGAGCCGGCCGGGATCGCCACCGGGAAGTTCCACGGCGGGGTGACCACGGTCAGCCGCGCCGGAATAAAGCGGGCACCGTCGACATTTTCCAGGTCCTTGGCGCGCTCGGCGTAGTAGTGCGCAAAGTCGATGGCCTCGGAAACCTCGGGGTCGGACTGGTCCAGGGTCTTGCCGGTTTCAGTGGCCATGACCTCCATGAGGTCCGCCCGGTGATCTTCCAGGACCGCTCCCGCACGGTGCAGGATCTCGGCCCGCTCGGCGCCGCTGAGGGCGGCCCAGCCCTTGCTGGCCCCCACTGCGGTTGCTACTACGGCGGAGAGTGCCGTTTCATCGGCCACCTGCGCATCGGCAACGGCCGCCTTGCCCAGGGGCGAGTCCTTGACGCGGGTCAGGATGGAACGGCCCCAGGCCTGGTTGGCGGGCAGCGACGGATCGGTGTCCGGAGTATTGATGAAACCCTGGTTTGCCGCATCGGCGCCGGTGGATACTGCCGGCCGCGGCTGGCTGCGGTCCTGGGTGCGGTTGGGGGTGGGAACCGTATCATCCAGCTCTTCCAGGGAGGTGAGGAAGCGCAGCTTCTCCCGCTCGAAGAGGGCCTCGTTTTCGCTGAGTTCAAAAACGGCTGACATGAAGTTCTCGGAGCTGGCGCCCTCTTCGAGGCGTCGGATCAGGTAGGCGATGGCGACGTCGAACTCCGCCGGGTGCACCACCGGGGTGTAGAGCAGAAGCGAACCGACGTCGCGCTTGACCACTTCGGCCTGGCCGGTGGCCATGCCCAGCAGCATCTCGAACTCGATACCCCCGGTCACGCCGCGCTGCTGAGCCAACAGCCAGGCGAACGCGATGTCGAAGAGGTTGTGACCGGCCACGCCGATGCGCACGTTCTCGACGCGCTCAGGCTGCAGGGCGTAGTTGATGACGCGCTTGTAGTTGGTGTCCGTTTCCGCCTTGGTGCCGCAGGTGGCCAGCGGCCAGTCATGCAGGGACGACTCCACCTGTTCCATGGGCAGGTTGGCACCCTTGACCACGCGGACCTTGATGGCGGCACCGCCGTCGGCCCGGCGTGCAGCGGCGAATTCCTGCAGGCGCATCATTGCCGAGAGGGCATCGGGGAGGTAGGCCTGGAGGACAATGCCGGCTTCCAGGTCCTTGAACTCGGGCATGGAAAGGAGCTTGGTGAAGACCGCCATGGTCATCTCCAGGTCCTTGTATTCCTCCATGTCCAGGTTGATGAACTTCTTCTGCGCGGAGGATGCGGCCCGGCGGTAGAGCGGGGTGAGGCTTTCCACCACGTGCTCAACGGCTTCATCGAAGGCCCAGTGCGAGTGCGGCGAAACGGTGGAGGAGACCTTGATCGAGACGTAATCGACGTCGTCGCGGGCCAGGAGTTCATGGGTGCCCTGCAGACGACGGGCGGCTTCGCGTTCACCAAGCACTGCCTCGCCGAGGAGATTCATGTTCAGGCGGACGTCATCCTTGCGGATACCGGCAATGGCCTTGCCCAGGCGGGCGTCGGTGGCGTCCACGATCAGGTGGCCCACCATGCGGCGCAGCACCTTGCGGGCCACAGGGATGACAACCTGGGGCAGAACCGGAGCCATGACGCCGCCCAAGCGGACAGCGGAGCGCATGTACCAGGGCAGGAAGCCGGGAACCCGCGGCGCCAGGGCGGCGAGGTTCCGGCCGGCTACCCGAAGGTCCTCGGGGCGGATCACGCCGTCGACGAAGCCCACGGTGAAGTCCAGTCCGGAGGGATCTTTCAGCACTCCGGCCAGCTGGGCAGCCGAGGCGTCCACGGGGACGCTTGCGGCTTCGGCGAGCCAGCGGCGGACCAGCACCACGGCGTCGGCGGCTAGGTCCTGGGGGGTGTCCGATCCCGCGGTGGTTTCGGTGGCGGTGTTGCTCATGCGGGCAGCTCATTTCAAACGTGCAACTGATAGGTATTCATCTAAGTATCCGCACTATTTACCGTTAGGCAAAGGTACGTTTTCTTACCGGTATAGGTTAGATTTATTAATCAATTCAGATTAAGGAAGTTGCTGTGCTGGACGTGCGCCGAATGACCCTTCTCCGGGAGGTAAAAGTCCGCGGGACCCTGGCCGCCGTAGCCGAGGCGCAGGGGCTCAGCCCATCTGCGGTGTCGCAGCAGCTGGGCCTCCTGGAGAAGGCAGTGGGGGTGGAACTGCTGCGGAAGACAGGGCGCGGAGTGCAGCTGACGCCGCAGGCTGAAATCCTGGTAAGCCACACTTCCGACATTCTCGAGTCACTGGAACGGGCAGAGGCGGATCTGGCTTCGTCGCTGACCTCCGTCACCGGCGCTCTCCGGGTGGCAGTCTTCCAGTCGGCGGCCCTGGCACTGTTGCCCGGCGCCCTGCGGACACTGCGGAACGAGCACCCCGAACTGCGGGTGGAAATGGTGCAGCGCGAACCCGAGACGGCACTCTACGAAACGTGGGCACGGGACTTTGATCTGGTGATCGCTGAGCAGTATCCGGGCCATGCAGCGGTTCGGCATGCCGAGTTGGACCGCGTGCATCTGACCTCGGATGCGATCCGCCTGGCCGTTCCGCACGAAGGGCTTCCGCCGGTGCGGTCGCTGGCGGACACCGCACAACTGCCGTGGGTGATGGAGCCCCGGGGTGCCGCATCCCGACACTGGGCGGAGCAGGCCTGCCGGCGTGCGGGATTCGAACCCGACGTCCGGTTTGAAACGGCTGACCTGCAGGCCCAGATCCGGCTCATTGAGTCCGGAAACGCCGTTGCCCTCATGCCGGATCTGGTCTGGACCGGGCGGGTCCCAAGCGTGGCTCTGCTGGAACTGGACGGCAAGCCGCGGCGGAGCATTTTTACTTCGGTTCGACGTGCCGGGGCGCGGCGGCCGGCCATCCTGGCCTGCCGCGAGGTGCTCGAGCGGACTGCGCGGCTGGTGGCGGTCCCCTAGAACGCTGCCAAAAAAGCAGGGCCCCGGCCAAAGCCGG
Organism: Arthrobacter sp. UYP6; assembly: GCF_040547315.1. Taxonomy (NCBI): domain Bacteria; kingdom Bacillati; phylum Actinomycetota; class Actinomycetes; order Micrococcales; family Micrococcaceae; genus Arthrobacter; species Arthrobacter sp. UYP6. Next base: position 43,726 of record NZ_JBEPPM010000022.1, on the reverse strand, counting down.
AACCCTGCACAGACGCCGTTTCAGCTATCTCTCTCAGCGGCCTGAGGAGTCTGAGCCGCCGTGAGTATCGGTTCCCGAGGACCTGCGGATGTTGTCATCCGTCTCGGTGTCGATTTTCTCCTTGCGGACTTCTTCGGACACGCTTTCGGTTCCGGTGACCGTTTCCGTTTCCATGCGGACCCGCTCCACCGGAACCGTCTTTTTAGTCACCACGGGCTCCTCGGCGTGCAGCGTCACCTCATGCTCTTCCTCGCTGATCTCCGGGCCGGACAGTGAAGAGTCAACGTTGGCGTCAGTGATCGGTTCGGTCTCAATGCGGATCTCTTCATGACTGACCGGAACCTGGGTAGTGACGGTCTCCGTGACCACGTACTTGCGCAGCCGCGCCTTGCCGGTTTCACGCGACCGGGTCCCCACATCCAGCTGCTCTTCCGAACGGGTCATCGCGTCATCGGTGGTGGGCCCGGAGGTGTCCCGGCCAACCGTTTCTTTGTCTGAAAACCCTGAGCCCCGACCCGATCGGGTGATGTCGCTGTCGTCAGTGCTGGCGTCAGTTTCCATCCTGGTGCCGGTTTCGGTCATGGTGCCGGCATCCATGGTGGTGGCGTCCGCGCTGCCGTCGTCGTAGGTGAATCCGTAGTAGCGGTACAGTGTCACTTCTTCTTCCGGCGTGATGGAACCGTCGGACTCAACCTGCGGGGAGTTCTTCACCTCATCCTTGGAATACGGGACCAGGACATCCACACCCTCCACGGTGGCTTCACTGAGCGGGATAAAGGATTCATTGGTGCCAAAAAGCCCGGTATTCACCGTGACCCATGCCGGTTCGTTGGTCTGGTCATCCAGATAGAACGTTCCGACGGCGCCGATTTTGTCACCGTTGGGCCCCAGGACGTTGCCGGACCCTGCCATAAGACCTTCAACTTGCTGATTGCTGATCATGCTGTTCTCCTTCAGCTGCGAACCGTCACCGTTGTTCGGTGCTTATTCACGTTTGGCCGGAGCGTGCCAGGTACGTCGGGGCGAAGGGCTGAAGAAACAGGAGCCGATCTACCTTCGGCGAATACGCGTGCCAAACTCCGGATGAGCCTTGTGAGGGCCCTCTTGGGCGGCTGGATATAGTAAGCAGGCCTGGAATCCCAAGCCTGCTTACTATTCCAACCCAACGGGGTTCGGAGCGTCAATAGGTAGTGGAAGCGGCAGCTTACTTTGAGTCGGCCAGCAGCTCCCGCACCCCGCGACGGAGGACCTTGCCCAGCAGGGATTTGGGCAGCTCGTCGATGGCCACAATGCGGCGCGGAACCTTGTACGGCGTCAACCGCTCGCGGCACCAGGCGCGCAGGCCCGCTTCGTCCAGTTCCGCTCCCTCTGTGAGGACGACGGCGGCTACCACCTGCTCGCCGCCGTCAGCCCGGGGCAGTCCCACCACGGCAACGTCGGCGATGTCCTGGTTGCTGCGCAGCACTTCCTCCACCTCGGTGGGAGAGACGTTGAAGCCGCCGGTGATGATCAGCTCCTTCCGCCGGTCCACCACCTTGACGAAACCGTCGTCGTCCACGGTGACAATGTCACCGGTGCGCAGCCAGCCGCCGTCGAGCAATACCTGCTCGGTGTCCTCGGTGTTGTTCCAGTAGCCGGCAAAAACCTGTGGCCCGCGGATCAGCAGCTCGCCCGGGGTGCCCGGCGGCACATCGTGGGCAGGATGATCGGGATCCACCACCCGCATTTCGGTGCTCGGAAAGGGAACGCCGATGGTGCCGTTGCGGCGGGACTCGTGGAAGGGGTTGCCCAGGGCCACGGGCGAGGATTCGGTAAGGCCGTAGCCTTCCACCAACAGCCCGCCGGAAACCTCTTCCCACAATTTTACGGTGGCAGCCGGCAGCGTCATCGCACCGGAGATGGCAAAGCGGATGGTCGAAATATCGATTCCGCGTTTCTTGGACTCCAGCGCCACCTTCTCGTAAATCGGCGGTACGGCACAGAAGACCGTGGGCCTGGACTTCTTGGCGGCTGCCAGCACCAGGTCCACGTCAAATTTGGGAAAGAGCACCAGCCGGGATCCGGTGAGCATGGCAAAGGTCAGGTACAGGGTCAGGCCAAAGGCGTGGAACATGGGCAGGACGCCGTAGATGACTTCCTTACCTTCTTCCGCGCCGTGCATCCAGGCCTGGCCCTGCAGGGCGTTGGAACGCAGGTTGTAGTGCGTCAGCATGACACCCTTGGGCACGCCGGTGGTGCCGGAGGTGTACTGCAGGGCAGCCAGATCCTGCACGGCCGGGCGGGGATGCGCACTGTCAATCGGGTCCGAGGAGAGCAGCTTTTCCCAGGACATGGTGTGTTCGGTCTTGGCCGTGAGCCCGGCCCGGGTGCGGCGGATCGACGGCAGCGGCAGCCGTAGCGCGAGGCGCTTGAGCCGCGGCATTGCCTTGGTGATGTCCACGGCAATGACCGTTTTCACGGCGATGTCGTCGGGGAAGTCCTGGATTTTCTCCACAGCCTTGTCCCAGATAATGGCCACCTGCGCGCCGTGGTTTTCAAACTGGTGGCGCAGCTCGCGCTCCGTGTACAGCGGGTTGTGGCCCACGACCACTGCGCCCAGCCGCAGCACGGCGTAGAACGCGATGAGGTACTGGGGGCAGTTCGGCAGCACGATCGCCACGCGGTGTCCGCGGCGCACCCCCAGTTTCCGCAGGCCTTCAGCTGCCCGGTTGATCTGGTCGCCGAGCTCGGTGTACGTCGTTTCGGCACCAAAGAATTCCAGCGCCACCTTGGGACCAAAGCGGACGACGGCGTCCTCCACCATGGCGGTCAGAGACTCGGTGGGCAGTTCAATGGTTGCCGGAACGCCGGGCTGATAGTTCTTGACCCACATCGGTTCCTGGGCAGCAGTCATTGAGGGAACTCCTTCAGTTTGAACATAATCCTGACTATAGCGACGCGCCGAGTCGAGGGGATAAGTTAATTATCCCAAACCTCCGGCCGCACCTCGACTCCCTGCCCCGCAGGCCGTGGTCAGGCCCCAAGCCCCTTAAGATACTGCGCCAGTGCCTGCGGGGCGGAGCGCGGAGCAGCCGCTTCGATCACCGCGTTGTAGTTGGTGTTGGTGTTTACGTCATAGGTGAGGATCCGGCCGTCAGCGGTTTCCATGAATTCGATCCCACAGACCTCCAGCCCGTTATGCTTTGCGAACTCGAGGTACTTACCGATGATTGGATGGTCGAAGTCCTCCCGCAGGCTGAAGAGCTGGGTGTCCTCGTCCGGGGCGATCGTGGCACCCGGGGGCATGATCGGCTTACCGGTGGACGGGTCAATGGCGCAGGCATCGGCCGGGCACAGCTGGAAGCCGCCGCGGGCGGTGTCCGCCTTAATGGCGTAGATGAATTCGCCGCCAACAATCTCCACGCGGGTGATGAAGGGCTCGGCGGCGGAGATGAACTCCTGGATGAGGGTGATGCCGTCTGCGGGCTCCTCAAATTCGGGGCCTGCAACATAGTCGGCAAGCTCTCCGTGGGATTCGAACTTGCGGACCCCCAGACCCTTGCCGCCCTGGTTGTGTTTGGTAATAAACGGGACCGGAAATTCCTTGGCTGCCGCCAGGATGTTCTCCCGGCCAATGGCGGCAACGGTGCGCGGCGTGTCAATCCCGGCCGCCCGCAAAGCCGTGAGCTGGTCCACCTTACTCATTTCCAGTTCAAGGATCCGCCGGCCGTTCACCGTCCGCCGGCCGTGGGCTTCCAGCCAGGAGAGCACCGCCCGGGCATAGTCCTTGGACAGCCCGTGGTCCCGGGTATGGGAGGAGGCGCTGATGCGGGACCAGAAAATCCCCTCCGGCGGCACTGCATCCAAGTCCAGAACGCCGTCGGTCAGCAGCCATTCCTCCACCTCCAGGCCTTCGGCTTCAAAAGCCCGGGCAAACGGTGGAAACCACTCGGGGTTCTCATGCAGGGCATAGATCCTGGGGCCGGTGGAACTCATCTCGTTGCCTTCCTTGGGAGTTATTGGAGTCCAGCGCTTAGCCGTCAATGTATATTCCATTGCCCGGCCCCATGGGCAGGCCAAGGACAAAGAACACGCTCAGCACTGCCACCCAGGCGAGCCAGAAGAGCACGGTGAAGGGCAGCATGCGGGCGATGACCGTGCCCAGGCCGGCCTGCGGCTCATACTTGCGGAGCATCGTGAGCAGCACAATCATGTACGGGTTCAGCGGGGTCAGGATCTGGGTTGCCGAGTCCCCTACCCGGAAGGCGCCCTGGATGAACGCCGGTTCAAAGCCCAGCAGAGCGAACATTGGCACAAACACCGAGGCCATCAGCGTCCACATGGCGGAGCCGGAAATGATGAACAGGTTCAGCACCGAGGCCAGCAGGATGAAGCCGATGATTGCCGGGTAACCGGTCAGGCCAATGGATTCCAGGCCGGAGGCCCCGGCTACGGCAATCCAGTTGCCGATTCCGGACCAGTTGAACAGTGCAATGAACTGGCCCAGGATGAACGCCAGCACCAGGAATCCGCTCATGTCCTTGATCGAGGCACCCATCACCCGCGGAACGTCCTTGCCGGAGGCGATAGTGCCGGTGATCTTGCCGTAGACCAGCCCGGGCACGGTGAACATGATGAACACAATGAAGACGATGGAGCTCAGCAGCGGCGACTTGGGCAGGTAGCCGCCGTCCTCGTTGCGCCAGGGCGACTCCGGCAGCAGTGCACCCACCAGGATCACCGCGGCGACGACGGCGCCGGCAGCCACCGCCCACAGCACTCCCCGGCGCTCCGTGGGGGTCAGGATGGAAGACAGTGCCGCCGGTGCAGACTGTGCAGCCTGTGCAGACAGTGCCGGCGGCGCACCAGCTTCGCCGTCGCCGTCGGTTGTTTCCTCGGTGGGCACCTCCTGCCGGCGGAGGCGGGGTTCCAGCACCCTGTCGATGATGAAGCCGGCCAGCAGGATCAGCACCAGCGAGGAGGTGAAGTTGAAGAAGTAGTTGGACAGCGGGTTCACCGGGGACCCGGGATTCGGCAGCGTCTCGGTGACCGCCGTCGTAATGCCGGAGAAGAGCGCGTCCAGGCTGGTGACCAGCATGGAGGTGGAGTATCCGGCTCCGGCTGCCGCAAAGCCGCCCAGCAGTCCGGCCACCGGATGGCGGCCCGCGGCCTTGAAGACCAGCGCCGCCAGCGGCGGAATAACCACAAACGCGGCGTCGGACATGATGGAGCCGGTCACACCCACAAAGCCGACGGCGTACGGCAGCGCCCAGCGCGGGGCCGATCCGAAAGCCCTACGGATCAGGGCCGAGAGCAGCCCGGATTTCTCCGCCACGCCCACGGCCAGCAGGATCGGCAGCACTGTGGCCAGCGGCGGGAAGCCCAGGTAGTTGGCGCCCAGCGTGGTGGTAAACCAGCTCATCCCTTCTGCGGTGAAGAAACCCTTGATGACCGTTTCCTCCGTGGCGCCGGGCACGGTGACCGCAACATTGGCCCAGGCCATGGCAGTGGACACCACAGCAACCACAAGGAAGAGGATCAGGAAGAGCATGAACGGGTCCGGCAGTTTGTTGCCCACGCGTTCCACACTGCTCAGGAGGCGATCGGGAAGGCTGCGGCGGGTGCTGACTGAAGCAGCGGGTGTGGTGGTCATGCCGGTCTCATTTCCTGTCAGTCGAAATAGCGGGCAACGTCAACGGGACCGCCGGCGGCAGCAAACTCCCGGGCGGCGGCAGCGCGCAGCTCGGGATCACACAGGTAGTCCAGGGCAGTGAGGGCCAGGCCTGCGGCGCCGTCGAGCGCCCCTGATTCCGCAGCGGGAGATCCGGCTGCCTCGGCGAAGGCCCGGGTATGCAGTGCCACGTCCGCCGGTGCAATGCCGATCAGCGGGTGGATGCCCGGGATCCGGTAGCTGACGTTGCCAAAGTCCGTGGAGGCGGCAATCGTTTCGGACACCACGCCGGCCGGCAGCGGACTGCGGCCGCGGCGCTTCTGGGCATGAACCCACCGTCCGGTCAGTGCCGTGTTGGTGCGTACGGGCAGCGAGGGCGGGTGTTCATCCCACTCGATGTTCACGCCGGTGCCGGTCATGAGGGCCGCGCCGCGGACAACGTCCTCCAGCCGGGCGCTGAGGTCTTTCAGGGTGTCCGGGTATTTGGACCGCGCATACAGTTTCATGACCGCTTTTTCCGGAATCACGCTGGGGCGCTGACCGCCCTCGGTGATGATGGCGTGGACCCTGTCCACGGGCGGCAGCTGCTGGCGGAGGAGGCCGATTCCGGTATAGGCCAGCGAAGCGGCGTCCAGGGCGTTGCGTCCCATGAACGGCTGGGCGGAGGCATGGGCGGCGACGCCGGTAAACGTGACGGTCAGCAGCCGCCGGCCCAGCCACACCTGCTCAGCCAGGTCCATGGCGTAGGGATGAACCATGATGGCCGCGTCCACGTCGTCAAAGGCTCCGTTGCGGGCCATCACTTCCTTGCCGGAGTGCCCCTCCTCCGCCGGTGTGCCCAGGAAGACCACGCGGCCGGGAAAGGCACCGGGGTTCTCTTCGAGGGTGCGTGCCAGGGCGATGAACGCTCCGACTCCGGTAGCTGCAATGACGTTGTGCCCGCAGGCATGGCCCACCTCCGGGAGAGCATCATATTCGCTGAGGATGGCGATGGCCGGAGGGCGTTCAGCCCCGGCCTCTTCCTCCGGGCCGGCCGCACCGATTTCGGCCCTGACGGCGGTGGGCAGGCCGTGGACACCCAGCTCGGCCTTGATGCCGCGGCGGCGCAGCAGGTCCACCAGAAACGCTGCGCTGCGGTGCTCCTCATAGGCCGTTTCGGGGTCCTGGTGCAGGGTGTGCACCACGTCGTTGAGGTCCGCCGCCAGCGCGTTCACCTGCGCTTCAACCGCGGCGGCAAGCTCCGCAGGAGCTCCGGCAAACGGAGAAACCGGAGTCTGCGCCGTTTGCATACGGCGCCCCGTTTCGGCGTCGAGCTGGTTGAGATAGGCGGAACTTGGAACTGTGAGGTGCGTCATGGGCCCCCACACTAGGGGCGCAATACCAGCGGAGCCAGTTCATGACGCGGTGTTCCGCTGCCCGCTACCGGCCGCGGCCCGCGATCCGCGCCACCAGGGCCTGCGGTCCGCGGGCTCCGATCCAGGCCAGGACCTTGTACCGCCTGCTGGGAATGGACACACCCTTGCCCGCAAAGGCATCAGCGAGGCCTTCGCGGACCACGCGTTCGGCATCCAGCCACATCCAGCCGGGATATACGGTCTTGTCCATGTCCATGCGCTGATGGAATTCGGTATGGACAAAACCGGGGCACAACGCCGTCACATGCACGCCGCGGCCGCTGTAGTGGATGTTCGCCCACCGGCTGAAGGTGATCACCCACGATTTGGCGGCGCTGTAGGTGCCGCGGGGAATGAACCCGGCCACCGAAGCAACGTTGATGATATGCCCGCCGGGCTCTTCCATCCGCGACAGCATCGTGTTCAGGGCGGTGTGGCTCAGCTGCAGCGGAGCCGCCACCAGGACGTTGAGGTGGTCCATTTCCACGGAGAGGTCATTGCGTTCAAAGCTGTTTTTCAGCCCGTAGCCGGCGTTGTTCACCAGCATGGTCACATCGGGTTTTTCCAGCCGGCGGCTCACCCGCTCCACGCCCTCGGGATCCGCCAAATCCGCTGCAATGTATTCAGTCTGGACCGCGTATTCACGGGCCAGGAGCGCAGCCGATTCCTTCAGCCGCTCCTCGTTTCGGGCTGTGAGGACCAGGTTGTAGCCCCGGTTGGCGAGCTGACGGGCAAATTCGGCGCCGATGCCTGACGTTGCACCGGTAATCAAAGCTGTGGGAGTCATGGGTCCACCATGCCACGCCCGCCCCGCTATGGCCCGGAGGCTTTCGCACTGCGGAGCGTGGGATCGCGGCCTGCACCTTGCCACCAATCCCCGGCGCACCTAACGTGGCAAGAAACCGGCCCCCGTCAAGGAGGAGCCATGGCACCAGCGGCGCGGTATCGGAACAGGATGGACGCCGGACGGAAACTCGGCGCCGAACTCACGCAGTATTTCGGCACACCGCAGCTGTTGGTGTTGGGGCTTCCGCGTGGCGGCGTCCCGGTGGCAGCCGTGGTGTGCCGGATTCTGCGCGCACCGCTGGATGTTGTGGCGGTGCGGAAAGTGGGCCTTCCCCGGGAGCCGGAATTGGCCGCCGGGGCACTGGCGTGGGTCGCCGGAACCGTCACCACTGTGCGCAACGATGCCGTGCTGGCGCAGTGGCAGCGCTCCCTTGGTTCCTCCCGCACGGCGCATCCCCGGGAAACGGACCCCCAGACCGCAGACCAGGCGTTCGCTGATGCCGCATCGGCCCAGCTGCTCGAACTAATCCGCCGCGACACGCTCTACCGGATGCGGCGCGATCCGCTCGATGTCGAAGGACGCACCGTGGTGGTGGTGGACGACGGGCTGGCGACCGGTTCGACCATGCGGGCAGCGCTGCTGGGGCTCCGCGAGCAGCACCCGGCCAGGCTGGTGGCAGCGGCTCCCGTGAGTTGTGGCCCGGGCGCGGAACTCGCGGCGGATCTGGCCGACGACGTCGTCATCCCCTGGCAGGGCATCGGCCTGTCCGCCGTGGGCCAGGCCTACGAGAACTTTGAGCAGACCACCGACGCCGAAATCCTGCAGCTCCTGAACATTCCCTGATTACGGCCGAACCGCTTCCAGCGGAACGGATCCCTCCATCAAAGGTAGGAACCCATGAGCACATCAACCGGTGAGAACAGCGGCATCCGCAACTGGTCCGGAGCGCGCTATGTGGCGCTGGGCAGTTCCTACGCGTCAGCTCCTGGACTGGGCACGCCGGTTCCAGGCAGTCCCCCTCAGGCCCGCCGGACGGAAGCCAACTATGCCCATCTATTGGCCGGGCAGCTGCACCTGACGCTCACTGATGCCACCAGCTCCGGAGCAACCACCGCGGACGTCCTGTGGCGTTCCCAGTATGGGCAGCCGCCCCAGGCTGACGCCCTCACCGCGGACACGGATCTGGTCACCGTCACCATTGGCGGCAACGACATCGGCTACGCAGCATCGCTGGAAATGGCCGGCCTGCCGCCCACGGCGTACCTCAAGCACCGGCCCTCGCTGGAGATGCTCAGGTCCCTTGCCCCGTCCGTCCTCAACCGCAGGCTTTCGCTCCTGCCGGCTGACATGGCGTCCGTGGGTCAACTCATCCGGCGTCGCTCCCCCGGCGCCGTGGTGCTGTTTGTTCAATACCTGACCGTGCTGCCGCCGGACCCGCACGTCCGGGTGGCCGGCATGAAACCTGCCCAGGCCGCCGCCGGCCGGGAACTGGCAGTGCATCTGGCGCTGGCTACCGAAGCGGGAGCCAGCGCCACCGGATGCTCGGTGGTCCGGGTGGCCAAAGCCAGCCTGGACCATTACGCGGGGTCGGAGGATCCGTGGACCGTAGGTGCCTTCATTCCCACCGAGGGCGGGCCGTTGCCTTTCCATCCCAACCAGGCCGGCCATGAAGCCGTCACGGACATGATCCGAAACCACCTGAATCGATTGGCCGGCCGGGACGCCGGATGAGCCGATGAATCGGGCCGCTGGATTAGATTAGGCGAATGGACATTGACACTAGGACCGAGCCACCCGAAGCGGCGGGCGAACGGGAAACGCTGACCGGATTCCTGGACTACTTCCGGGACACGGTGGTGATGAAGGCCGCCGGGCTCAGCGACGCCGACGGCGCCAAGCGGCTGCTGCCCTCGCTCACCACAGTGTCCGGACTCATCCGGCATCTGGCGGACGTTGAGCGGTTTTGGTTTCGGGACCGGCTGGACGGGCAGCAGGGGGTCCCCGCCCGGTGGACCGCAGAGGATCCCGACGCGGAGTTCCGGGTGGACGACGGCGAGAGCCTGGCGGAGATCATCGCGGATTACCAGGCCGCCTGCCGGGAGTCCTGCGAGGTGCTGGCCCGCTACGATCTGGAGGACCGCTGCCGCGCCGGGGACCGCGGACAGAACGTGCGGTGGATCCTGGTGCACATGATCGAAGAAACCGGCCGGCACTGCGGCCATCTGGATATCCTGCGCGAGCTGCTGGACGGGACCACCGGCGACTAGCGGGAGCCGCTGCTTCACCGGCTGTATTCACCCGCAGCGTCTACCGGCAGCGCAGGTACGTTTTGCCTCATCAGAGGGCGCCGCGGGGCGCATGCCCTAGAGTTCCAAACGCCTCCCGGCGGATAATTCAGGCAGTAAATGCGCTGTTTTTCGACTCTGCTGGAGGTTCCACATGTCCATGTCAGGAAGCATTTTTGGGCTGGGCGGATTAAATCTGGACATCAGCGAACTCACGCGGCAAACGGTGCGGAAAATCCGCGGCGGTATGGCACTCACCGGACTGCTCTCCATTGTTCTGGGGGCCCTGGTACTGTTCTGGCCCGAGGCCACCCTGGACGTGGTTGCTTTCCTGTTCGGCTTCTATTTCCTGGTCTCAGGCGCTGTGCGGGTGGTGATCGGACTCCTCACGCCGCTCTCCGGCGGCCTCCGGGTCCTCAACATCATCATGGGCGTGGTGCTCTTCATTGTGGGCGTGGCGGCAATCCGCAATCCGCTGGCATCGCTTGCCGTTCTGGGGCTGATGATCGGGATTGCCTGGATTGTGGAGGGCATCATGTCCCTGACCGAGCTGGAGAGCGGCGGCTCACGGTGGTACGCCATCATCTACGGGATCATCAGCATCATCGCCGGGGTAGTGGTGCTGTTCCTGCCGGTGGGTTCGCTGGCAGCCCTGGTGATTTTCGGCGGGATCTTCCTAGTGGTGCTGGGCATCGTGGGCCTGGTGCGGGCCTTCGCCTTTGGCCGGGGCATGCCGCTGGATGCCTAGGCGGGAGCTGCGCCTACGCATCCAGCAACTCCCCAGCAACCATCCAGCAGCTGTTAACACAGCGATAACCTGCCGGGAAACATAGATGCAATACGGGGCGCCCACGCTGGGAGGAGCACGGTTTCCACCCGCCGCTCCGGCCCCCGCGGGGCCGGCCACCCCCGAATGGAGTAGCTCCATGGACTCTGGAAACACCGCCTGGCTGCTGGCCAGTTCCGCATTGGTCTGTCTCATGATTCCCGGCATCGCCTTCTTTTACGGAGGAATGGTGGGCTCGCGCAGGATTCTGAACATGATGTTGATGTGCTTCGGCAGCGCAAGCCTCGTCGCAGTACTCTGGGTGCTTTACGGCTACTCAACCGCCTTCGGCAATTCCCTGACCGGCGCCGGGCTGCTGGGCAACCCGTTTGAATTCCTTGGTCTCTCCCAACTGCTCACCGAGGACCCGTCCAGTTCCATCCCGGTGGCGCTTTTCGCCGCCTTCCAACTGATGTTCGCCTGCGTCACCACCGCGCTGGTGGCCGGAGCAGCCGCCGGACGGATGAAATTCGGCGCCTGGATGCTGTTTGCCGGCCTCTGGGCCACCTTGGTCTACTTCCCCGTGGCCCATTGGGTCTTCGCCTTCACCAGCGAAGACGGCTCGGTCACCGGCGGCTGGATCGCCAATCAGCTCGGCGCGATCGACTTTGCCGGCGGCACCGCCGTCCACATGAACGCCGGCGTCGCGGCCCTGGCCCTGGCGCTGGTGCTGGGCCGCAGCAAGGGCTGGCCGCAGGCCCAGGGCAAACCGCACAGCCGTCCGCTGGTACTGCTCGGCGCCGGACTGCTCTGGGTAGGCTGGTACGGATTCAATGCCGGTTCAGCCCTGAGCGCCGGAAACTCCGCCGCCGTCGTCTTTCTGAACACCGCGGTGGCTGCCGCGGCAGGCCTGCTCGGCTGGATGCTCATGGACCGGCTGCGACTGGGAACCTCATCCTCCCTCGGTGCCGCGTCCGGGCTGATCTCCGCGCTCGTGGCCATCACCCCCGCGTGCGGCGCCGTCAGCCCGTTGGGGGCCATCGCCATTGGCCTGCTGGCAGGACTCGTCTGCTCCCTGGCCATCGAGTGGAAGTACCGGCTGGGCTACGACGATTCATTGGACGTTGTGGGTGTGCACGCCGTCGGCGGCCTGCTCGGCACCCTGCTGATCGGTCTGTTCGCCACCGATGCGGCACCCAACGGTGTCAGCGGACTGTTCTACGGCGGCGGTTTTGAGCTGCTGGGCATCCAGGCGGTGGCGTCCGTCGCGGTACTCATCTACTCCTTCGTGGTCACCTGGATTATTGCCAAGGTGCTGGCCCTGACCATCGGCCTGCGCATCCCCGAGGAGAGCGAGCTGCAGGGCATCGATCTGGCCGCCCACGCAGAATCCGCGTATCTGAATGATGAGGAGCCCGTGGATCTGGGGGCCCGGCCGTAGGACTGGTTGCGCCGGCCCTACGCCGGCCTCCGCCCGGATCAGCCCTCCGCTGCCAGGGCCTGCTCCTGGCGGAGGTAGATGGAAAGGAGGTCCCGGGCGTGCTGCGTCTGCGGCCCTTCCTTTTCCATCGCTTCCATCATGGACGCAGCCTGGGCCTTTCCACCGGGGAAGGGCGGCAGGAGCGGAATGTCAGGATCCGAGATCACCTCAATAATGCAGGGCCGGTCCGCGGCGAGCGCCTCCTCCCAGGCATCGCCCAGCAGCTCCGGATCCTCCACCCTGATGCCCTTGAAGCCCAGCAGCTCCGCGTAGCCCGCGTAGTTGAAGTCCGGCAGCGCCTGGCTGTCCGGGAAACGGGGTTCCGTCTCCATCTCCCGCTGCTCCCAGGTGACTTCCGCCAGTTCGCGGTTGTTCAGGACGCAAATGATGAAGCGCGGGTCCGCCCATTCCGTCCAAAGTCTGCTGACCGTGATGAGTTCGGTGATCCCGGCCATCTGCATGGCTCCGTCACCGGACAGGGCGATGAGCGGCCGGTCCGGATGGGCCAGCTTCGCCGCTATCCCGTAGGGAACGGCACAGCCCATACTCGCCAAGGTGCTGGAGAGATGAGCCGGCACCCCGGCGGGCAGCCGCAGCTGCCGCGCATACCAGTACACGCTGCTGCCCACGTCCACGGCCACCTGCGCGTCCGCCGGCAGCCGCCGGCTCAGCTCGTAAACCGCCCGCTCCGGATTTACCGGACGAGCCGGGGTGAAGGCCCGCTCACGGGCGAGCCCGTGCCAGGTACTGACTGCCTGTTCGACGTCGTTCCGCCAGGCTGATCCACCGCGTTCCGTCAGGAGCGGCAGCAGCGCATCCAGGCTGGCGGCCGCTTCTCCGGCTACAGCCACCTCCACCGGATAGCGGTTCCCGATCGCCGCCGAATCGATGTCAATCTGCACCGCCCTGGCCGCTCCGGGCGGCGGATAAAACTCGGTCCACGGGTCATTGGAGCCGATGATCAGCAGCGTGTCGCAGTTGGCCAGCACAAAACCGCTGGCCGAGGTGCCCAGATGACCCATGACGCCGGCAGCCAGGGGCAGTGATTCATCAACATACGGTTTGCCGAGCAGGCTTGTGGTGATGGCAGCGCCCAGCTTCTCAGCCAGTGCCACCACCTGTTTTTGCGCATCCTTAGCACCCTGGCCCACCAGCAGGGCTACCTTCTGCCCGCTGTTGAGCAGGTCAGCCGCCGCCTGGACATCCTCGTCGCGAGGCAGGATACGGGCCGGACGCCACACCGGGGCGGTACTGAGTACGCCGTGCTCCTGGTCCAGTTCCGGGGCCGGCGCCTGCTGGACGTCGTGCGGCAGAATCACCACGGACGGAGTTCGCGTGGCCAGAGCCTCCTTGAAGGCCCGGTCAATGACCAGGGGCGCCTGTTCAGGGCTGGACACCTGCTGCCGGAACCCGGAAGCGACATCGCGAAATAAATGCATCAGGTCCACTTCCTGCATGTACGCCGATCCCAGGACGCTCAGGGACTGCTGTCCGATGATGGCCACCACCGGCACCGAATCCATCCGGGCGTCGTACAACCCGTTGAGCAGGTGGATGGCGCCTGGGCCCTGGGTGGAGGTCACCACACCCACTTCCCCCGTGTACTTGGCATGCCCCACCGCCATGAACGCCGCGTTCTCCTCGTGCCGTGCCTGGATAAACTCCGGCCCGCCGGCCCGGCGCAGTGCCCCCATCACCGGGTTGATGCCGTCTCCGCTGTAGCCGAAAATTCGTCCCACACCCCAGGCCTGCAGCCGCCGGACCACCAGGTCCGCCACCAGTTCCGGGTTCTCCTGTGGTTCTCTGCCGCCCATTGCAATCCTCCGATTAATGATCAGCGTGCTTGGTTTCGCCTACTCTTCCATCCTGCGGGTGGGAAATACACGTCCGGCGCTGTGCGGTGTCCGGGACGCCGCTATGCTCGGGAGTATGGGTAAGGTCATCTATTACGTCGCATCGTCACTGGATGGCTACATAGCCACCGAAGACCACAATCTGGACTGGCTGATGGCTTTCGGATTCGAGCCCTTCCAGAGTCATTTCGACCAATTCATGGCCGGTGTCGGTTCGCTGGTGATGGGTTCAGCCACGTACGACTACATCCGCTCGCAGGACCCGGGTTCCTGGGACTACGGAACATTGCCCTGCCAAGTGCTGACCAGCAGAGACCTTCAGGCCCCGCCGGACAGCGGCGTGCGATTCTCCTCCGGCGACATCCGCCGCATCTGTGCGGACGCTGTGGCGGACGCCGGTGAGCGGAACGTCTGGGTAGTGGGCGGCGGCAAGGTGGCAGCGCAGTTTGCGGAGGCCGGAGTACTGGACGAGCTGTGGGTGACTTACATGCCGGTGGCGCTCGGAAGCGGGCGCAGGCTGCTTCCCGTGACGGCCCCCATTGGTCCCATGCGGCTGGCAGGCACGACGTCGTTCAACGGCGGCGCTGCCGAGCTCCGCTTTTCCCTTCGATAAGGGCTAAACCTCCCCTGCCTGATCCTGCCCGGACGACCACAGGGTTCACTGTAGAGTTTGTTCCGTGCACGCCCTTCGGTGGCCCTGCCCCGCCTGCCTGCACACCCTCCGCCAGTCTCAGGAAAGTTCAAGGTCATCTCATGGGGACAGATATCAGTGCACGCAACAACGTTCGAATCCTGGGTAATCCCCAGGGCCCGGTCATCATGTTTGCGCACGGCTTCGGCTGCGACCAGGGCATGTGGCAGCGCCTCCTCGCCCGCTTCACGCCGGACTACCGCGTGGTTCTGTTTGACCACGTAGGCGCGGGCAACTCTGATCCGGACGCCTATGTATCTGCCAAGTACGCCTCCCTGGACGGTTACACCGCCGATGTGCAGGACATCATGGCCGAACTCGACCTGCGCGACGTAACCTTCGTGGGCCACAGTGTTGGCGGCATGATGGGAGTGGCCGCCGCAGCAGCCGATCCTGCCCGGTTCAAAGCCCTGGTCTTCCTGGCGTCCTCCCCCAGCTACATGGACTACCCGGAAGACGGCTACGTTGGCGGTACCTCTCAGGAGGACATCCGCGAACTGCTTGCCTCGCTGGACAGCAACTACATGGTCTGGGCAGCAGCTATGGCTCCGGTCATCATGGGCAACCCGGAGTCCCCCCAGCTGCACACCGAGCTGGAGGGAAGTTTCTGCCGCATCAACCCTAGCGTGGCACGGGAATTTGCCAAGGTGGCCTTCCTCTCCGATGTGCGGCATCTGCTAAAGGACGTCAGCGTCCCCGCTCTGGTCATGCAGTGCACCGATGATCTGCTGGCCCCCGTGCACGTCGGCGAGTACACGCAGCGCCACCTTCCCAATGCGACTCTGGCCGTCCTTAAGGCTACCGGGCACCTGCCTCATGTGAGCGCCCCGGAGGAAACTGCGGACACCATCATCGGTTACCTCAACCGCGCCGCCTAACCCCCTGCTCCATGGATGCCGTCCCTCTTTCGCCCCCTTCCCTGGACTATGAGGCCCTCTTCCAGGACGCCCCAGCCGGCTATGTGGTCACCCAGGAGAACGGGATAATCCTGGAAGCCAACCGCACACTGCTGGGGTGGCTAGGGCGAACACGCGGTGATCTGGTGGGGACGAGTTTCCTGAAGCTGCTGCCCATCGGGGACCGTATCCTCTATGCCACACATGCCTCGCCGCAGATGGGGGTCTCCGGCGCCTTCGCTGAACTGGCAGTTGACCTGATCATGGAAGACGGCTCCCGGATGCCGTCCCTGCTTTCAGCCCGTCGCTTTGCCGCCGCGGAGGAGGGCCAGCCGTCGCTGGACCGGATCATTGTCTTCAACGCCCACGAGCGCCGCCTCTACGAGCAGGAGCTGGTCAGCACGCTGCGCAAGACGGATGAAGCTGAGGCGGCACGCGCCAGCGCGGAAGCGTCGGTGGCAGCCCAGCAGGAGGCCCTCCGGCAGAAAGACCAGATCCTGCAGGAAAGCCTGGCGGAAAGCCGGCGTAAGGAATCCCTGCTGGAGACCATCCTGAACACCGTGGAGGTGGGGGTGGTGGTGGTCGATGAAGCGGGCAACAACATCCTCACCAACAGCAGGCAGAAGCACAATTGGAGGCGCGCCGTTCCGCCCGGAGTCCGTGACGCGGACGAGTGTGAGCTGCTGATCTTTGGCCCGGACCGCGTCACGCCGCTTCCGCCGGACCTGCGGCCGATCCGGCGCGCGGTTCTGGGTGAGTCCTTTTCCGACCAACTGGTGTGGTTCGGTTCGGGGGACCAGCAGCAGGGCCTGAGTGTCTCCGCCCGCTCCGTCCGCGGCGAAGGGGCCTTCCGCGGTTCCGTCATTGCCTTCAGCGATGTCACCGGCCTCGTGGACGCGGTCCGGGCGAAGGAGGACTTCGTCGCCAATGTATCGCACGAACTGCGCACCCCGCTGACCTCGATCATGGGGTATCTGGACTTGGCGATGGAAGACGCGGATGACCTCCCGGCCCACGTCACCACCTCGCTCAAGGTTGCTCTGCGCAACTCCGAAAAACTGCTGGCCCTGGTCTCGGACCTACTCACTGCTGCCACCGGCGGCAGCACCGTGTCGCTGGCGCCGGCGGATCTGACGGAACTGATCCAGTCAGCGGTCATCTCGGCAGCTCTGAGGGCAGAAATCAACGGTGTCCACTTTGTCACCGACCTCCCCGCTTCCCTTCCGGACACGGTGGACGCCCAGCGGATTGGCCAGGTGCTGGACAATTTGCTCTCCAATGCCGTCAAATACTCGCCGGAAGGCGGCTGGGTCACGGTGCGTGCCTGGCGCAGTGAGACGCAGACATGCATTGAGGTCGCTGATTCCGGCATCGGTATGACAGCAGCTGAGCAGGCCGAGGTGTTCACCAAGTTTTTCCGCTCCGGCACCGCGCGCAAGGCGGCCATTCCCGGCGTCGGCCTGGGCCTGGTGATCAGCCGAAAAATCATCGAAGAGCACCGCGGCACCATCACCCTGCGCAGTGAAGCCGGAAGGGGAACTGTCTTCACCGTCACGCTGCCGCTTGCCCATGCCGATGCCGATGCCTGAGTCGATTTTGTGCCCCGCCCCCGGCTGTGAAAATATCTCTTCAGATCCCGGCACCCTACCGGGCAGATTCAGCAGGGGAACTCCGTAATGGCCAAGACTGGCACCGTCTCCGTCCGAAAAATACTCCGTCGGCTGGGATCCTTCTCCCTCGTCGGTACGGCGGCTTTCATTGTGGACGTCACAATCTTCAATGTGCTCGCGTCGACTGTCCTCGACACCCACCCGATTACCGCCAAGGTCATCTCGGTCACCATCGCCACCACGGTGTCCTGGCTCGGCAGCCGCTATCTTACGTTCCGCAGCACGCGGGGCCGCAGCGTCCGCAGCGAAACCCTGCTTTTTGCCCTGACCAATCTGGTGGGCCTGCTCATTGCCACCGGCTGCCTCTATGTCTCGCACTACCTGCTGGGCTTCACCAGCCAGTTCGCTGACAACATATCCGGCAACGTGGTGGGTGTGGCCGCCGGCAATATTTTCCGGTACTTCGCGTACCGGTACGTCGTTTTCACCACCGAAGAGGAACGGACTGCACGGACGGCGCTGAAACAGAACGTTTAGCCCTTCGCTCTCCGCGCGCAAGTACGACGACGGCGGCGCCCCCCCCCCTGCGGGAGGTGCGCCGCCGTCGTCGTACGGGTGAGAAGTTCCCGCAGCGCTAGTTCCGGACTATTTTCCCGAGCGCGGCGTGCGGATGAGCTTCTTGTTGACGAACTCATCCATGCCGAAGCGCCCCAGTTCGCGGCCCACACCGGAGCGCTTGACGCCGCCGAACGGCAGGTCTTCCTGGGTGCCGGAAACGCCGTTGATCCAGACCATGCCCGACTCCAGGCGGTCGGCAACGTCCAGAGCCTTGTCCACGTCGGCGCTGAAGACGGCGCCGCCCAGGCCGTAGGGCGAGCTGTTGGCCAGTTCCACGGCCTCATCGGCGCTGGAGACCTTGTAGATCACTGCCGCCGGACCAAAGAGCTCCTCCGAGAAGGCGCGCATATCCTCGGTAACTCCGGTGAGTACCGTGGGCTGGACGTACGCGCCGGGACCGTCCACCAGGGCGCCGCCGGTGTTCAGCGTGGCTCCCTTGTCCACAGCATCCTGGATCTGCTCGATCAGGCCGTCAGCAGCAGCCTGGGACGAGAGCGGCCCAAAGCGGGTGCCTTCGTCCAGGGGATCGCCGGGCTGGATCTTTTGCATCTTGGCGGTGAACTTTTCCACGAAGTCTGCATAGAGGTCCTCCATGACAATGAAGCGCTTGGCCGCGTTGCAGGCCTGGCCTCCGTTGCCCATCCGCCCTGCCACGGCCGCCTTGACCGTGGCGTCCAAGTCCTCAGAGTCCAGGACGATGAACGGATCGCTGCCGCCCAGTTCCAGCACGTACTTCTTCAGGTTCCGGCCGGCCACCTCGGCGACGGCGGAGCCGGCACGCTCGCTGCCCGTGAGGGAGACGCCCTGGATCCGGGCGTCGGCGATGATGTCCGCTGCTTGGTCGTTGGTGGCGAAGAGGTTGATGTACGCGTCCTGGGGCAGGCCGGCGTCGGCGAAGATCTGTTCCATGGCCAGCGCGGACTGCGGGCAGTTGTTGGCGTGCTTGAGCAGGATGGTGTTGCCCAGCATCAGGTTGGGGCCGGCGAAGCGGGCAACCTGGTAGTACGGGTAGTTCCACGGCATGATGCCCAGGATTGCGCCGATCGGCTCGGTCCGCACGGTGGCGCCGCCGCCGCCCTTGACGCTCAGCTCTTCATCGGCCATGAAGCCGGGGCCCTCGGTGGCGTAGTAGTCGTAGATATTTGCCGACAGGGCCACTTCGCCCTTGGCCTCGCGCAGGGGCTTGCCCATTTCGGTGGCGATGAGAGCGGCCAGCTCGTCGCTGCGTTCGCGGTACAGCTCGGCAACCCGGGAGATGATTTTGCTTCGGGCTTCAACCGGCTGGCTGCGCCAGGAGGCAAACGCGCCGTGGGCGGCACTGATTGCTTCGGTAATCTGGGCGTCGGTGGCTTCGGCAAATTCCTTCAGCGTTTCACCAGTGGCAGGGTTCACAGTTTTGTAAGCAGTCATTTCCCTCACGTTACCGGCGGCCTTGGCAGGTGCCACAGCGGTTCGCTCCCGGCTCAACCCACCGGCGGTTTTCCGCGGCGCGAACGGAGGCCTGGGATCCTGCCGAAGCGGGGGCGCGGCCAGCCCTGCTCCTTTTTACGGGTGCCGGTCCCCGATGACCCGCCACCGGCGGTTTTGCTGCGCGGCCGGCGCGGCAGCCGTACGCTCAGCTCCCCCGGGCCGGGCAGGCGCCATCCACGCCGGCGGGCTACCGTGCAGATGACGGCGGCGGAGACAATAGCCACGGCCATGCCCAGGTTCTGCAGCCCCAGGTGATACAAGATGGCCATTTCAATGGCGGCAACCAGTGCGCCGGTGGCATAGAGGGTGTTGCCGCCAAAGATCGCCGGCACCCGTCCCACCACAATGTCGCGGATCATGCCGCCGCCCACCGCGGTGGCCACGCCGATCAGGATGGCCGGCAGCCACTCCAGGCCTACGGTCAAAGCCTTAGACGTTCCGGTGGCGGCCCAGCATCCTAGGGCAAGGGCATCGATGATGATCAGGAACCGGTTGGCCCATTTGCCCTTGAGCTCAATCAGGTAGGCAATGAATGCGCCGGCGATGGCTGCCAACAGATACGCGGGGTCCGTCAGGGCCACCGGGGTTCCGGCCTGCAGCAGGGTGTCGCGCAGGACACCGCCGCCAAGGGCCGAGGTAAGTGCCAGCACCACAAAACCCACAGGGTCCATGCGCAGCTGCCGGGCAACCGCCCCGCCGAGCACTCCGTTCGCCAGCACTCCGGCCAGATCGACGACCCTGAACACGGCCTCCGGATCAAAGATGTCCACGCCGCTCCCGAGGTGTTAGTGGTGCCGTGTTTCCGGCGTCCATTCTAGCCCGCTTGGGTCTTGGCATGCGGTTCAGTACAGGGGCGGCACAGCGATCTGGTCGAAAAGCTGAGGCCTAGTTGACCGTAAAGTGGTCCGCCAGCTTCTCCAGCGTCTGTTCGAGGTTGGCCGGATGCCGGCGGGTGACACCCATAATCCGGTACATGACGCGATGGCGAACCTTCCGGGCGTCCCACTGCTCAGTCACCAGCGTCCCGCCGTCCCTCGGTTCAAGGATGTAGCGCCACACGTGCCCGCCGGCATGGCGCCAGGCAATCCGGTGTCCCTCGTCGAACTCGGTGACGGTGTTGAGGATCTTGTAGGGCACCCCCATCTTCATGTCCATGCCGAATCTGGCTCCGGGTGCCAGCCGGGCGGGACCGTTGGGCTGTGCATCGCGGACCGTTCCGGACCCGTCAATGACGCTGTGCATGGACGGACGGGCCAGCAGGTCAAAGACGGATTCCGGCGGAGCGGAGACGAGACGCTCGCGGCTGATCAGATAGGGGGTGTTCATGCGGCCAGTCTAACTGCACGTCTGTGTGCGGCTCGGAACTGTCAGCAGCTAGTTGGTCCGTTCATACGTCCACCCGTTTGCATCCATCAACAACCGGTGCCTGCGGGAGGAATCGGCTCCCACCTTCGCGTGCTCCGGCGTGTCCGGGCGGTCGGGGCTGGCCGGATATTCGGGGCTGTGAGGGTATTCGGCGTCGCCATGCCACATCATCGCCGGAGGCACCCGTCCGGGCAGCCGGCGGGTCGCATAGGTCTCCGGCTCGGCGGCGGCAGCTCCGGCGAGTGCCGCGGCGACCGTCTCCCACCCCAGAAGCCCGTACAGCGTCACCCACGTGGGCGGGAAGAGATCCATCGTCCCTCCGCGGTGCCGGCGAAAGGCCTCGGCCGGAGTGAGCCAGACGGCGTCAACATGCTCCTGCGGGCTAAGCAGGATCTCCCCCGCAGGCGCTGGGGCCAGGAAAAACCAGGTCTTGTACCGGCGCGGTGCTTCGGGCGGCGGGACCCAGCAGGACAGCTGCTCCAAGTGGTGGGGCTGCAGGTGCAGCCCGGTTTCCTCGGCTGTTTCCCGTACCCCCGCCAGCCGGGCAGCGGCGAGTTCGCCGTCGTCGTCCTCCCCTGGCTGACCGTAATCCTCGGGGTCCACCACTCCCCCCGGGAACACCCAGGCGCCGGCAAAGGAGCCCCTGTTGCGGGGCCGTTCCAGCAACAGGACCTGCAGCCCGTCGGGAGCGTCACGCAACAACACCACTGTGGCGGCCGTGCCGTGGAGCATAGGGGATTCCGTTCGTCAGGGGACGCAGGAGGCGTTGTAAGTCAAAGCTTGCATCCCCTATGGATGCTAGCGGTTTGGACTGACGGTAGCCGCGGGAACCCGGCCGGACCTACCCTGAAAACCGAGGGAAAGGCGGAGCCCGGTATGGAAAAGTTCGACATTAAGAAGTCCTATCCCCAGCTTTACGCTCCAAAGTCCGGGGACTTTACGTTGGTGGAAGTCCCCGTTCTGCAGTACCTCGCTTACAACGGCCATGGGGATCCCAACACGTCTGCGGAGTATACGGACGCTCTGGAATGCCTATATCCCGCCGCCTATGCTGTGAAGTTTGCGTCAAAAAAGGACATGGACAGGGATTTCACCGTGGGACCGTTGGAAGGCCAGTGGCGGGCCGCGGACATGGAAGCCTTCACCCGCGGAGACAAGGGCTCCTGGGACTGGACCATGCTGGTGGCCCAGCCGCCCTGGATTACGGAGGATCTTCTCCGGGCCGCGCTCGACTCCGTACGCCGGAAGAGGAACCCTCCGGGCCTGGACCGCGTGCACCTGCTGGCGCTTGAAGAAGGCACCTGCGCGCAGATCCTTTACATCGGCGCCTACAACGCCGAAGGTCCCGTCCTCGAACGCCTGCACCACCACTGGATGCCGGCCCACGGGCTTACCTTCAACGGCGACCACCATGAGATTTACCTCAGCGACCCGCGGCGGACGGCCGCGGAAAAGCTCCGCACTGTGCTTCGGCAGCCGGTCCGGCCGCTTCAGCCCTCGGACTGATGCCGCGGAGCCGCCGGCTGCTTTTCCAGCGTTCCGAGCATGGATTCCAGCTGGTCGTCGGTCACCCGGGTCAGGGCAGTGAGCAGGCTCGTAACCCGGGCACGTTCCCGGCTCTCAAAGCGCGTGGAATCCAGGATGTCGCTAACCCACAGCCCGTCCATGGCTAGGCGGATAATCACGCCGATAACCCCTGTAGGCTGCCGGGGATCCAGGTTGTCCTGGTCCAGCCGCCGGTTCAGGTAGATCAGGGACTCAGCGAGGTTGGGACGCCCGACGGCGGTGGCCAGCAGCGCTCCCTGATCGGTGTCGCTGTTGGACTCGGCGTCGGAAAATGCCTTGATGTAGGCGCGGTCCGAGGCCCCTAACGGCTCCGGATCCGCTTCGGCGAGCCGGCCCAGTTTATGGACCAGCTCGATGATCATGTCTTCAACGTCCTGTTCGACTTCATCTACAGGTGCGCCTGGCCTGAACATTCTTCCTCCAGCTCAACGGTCAACCGCCCTTCGGTTGACCGACTAGCTTAGCCCGCTTCCGGAGTATTTTCAGCTCCGCACCGCTTCTTCCCGTCACGCCCGACGCCGGCTTGAAGTCCGGCGGGCAACCGGCTTGTCTTAGTCCATGACTTGGATCACCCTGCGCCGTGCAGTCCAGCTGCTGTTCGGGCTTTTTTGCTACGGCTTTGCGATCGGCATGATGATCCGGGCAAACCTGGGCGTCTCCCCGTGGGATGTACTGGGACAGGGTGCAGCGCGTTCCTCGGGCATCACTTTTGGCGTGGTCACCACCCTGATTGGCGCACTGGTGCTGCTGCTGTGGATCCCGCTTCGGCAGAAACCGGGCATCGGCACCGTCCTGAATGTCCTACTCATTGGGCCCAGTGCCGAAGTCTGTCTGGCCCTGGTGCCCGCACCGGATCAGCTCTGGGCAAAGGTGCTGCTTTTCGCCGGCGGACTGGTGCTGCTGGCCGCGGCCACGGGGCTTTACCTTGGCGCCCGGCTGGGACCGGGGCCACGTGACGGTCTGATGACCGGAATGCATCGCCGCTTTGGCTGGCCTATCTGGGCGGTGCGCACAGGCATCGAGGTAGTGGTGCTCGCTCTTGGCTGGGCGCTGGGCGGGACCGTGGGCCTGGGAACGGTTGCCTTTGCCCTCCTCGTGGGGCCCCTGGTCAACCGGACGCTGCCGTTCTTTGATATCCGCGCACTTGGACCGGTTCCGGAAGCTTCAGGAACGCGGTCCGTAGGTCAGGATCGCGTTGCCTGAGGCAGTGATCTGCGAATCCATGAGCTTCAACCGGGTCAGCGGGTCCCCCGGTTGAAACAACCGCTGCCCGGAGCCGGCCACCACCGGATGCACCATGAGCGTCAGGGCATCCAACAGGCCGGCAAACAGGAGCTGGCGCACCAGTGAAATACTCCCGTTTACGGCAATGTCCCCGCCGTCGCGTTCCTTGAGCCGCCGGACAAAGCCCTCCAGCTCATCGTCCATCAGCGCAGAGTTGTTCCAGCTCAGATCCTCATCGCTAAGCGTCCGGGAGGCAACGTACTTTTGGACCGGGTTAATGAAGTCCCCGAACCCGTCCTCGGTGTTTTCCGGCCAGTAGTCCGCCCACTGCTGATAGGTCACCCGGCCCAGCAGCACGGTGTCCTGAGTGGACAGGGCCGTTTCCATCAGCGGGCCCATGTCCTTGTCAAAGTGGTCAAACTGCCACTCACCGGGATTCTCCACCACGCCGTCGATGGAGCTGAACAGTGCCGCCGTAACCTTGCGCATTGTGATTCTCCCGCCGGTATTCGCCCACCGCTGCAGGTCTTCTGTGCCTGCCGCCGGATTCACGCGTTCCCCGTGACGGTACCCCGGCCGTCGTGCGCAGAAAAGGGTACCGGTGAAGGCCAACGGAGAACCTTCCGGAGGACTATGGCCGGGAACTCTTCCGGGGGGCCGGCGGCGGACTTACGATGGCCGTGCCGGTTCACCCTTCCGCAGGAGGAAACACCATGGCTGACGGCTCATCTTCAACGCCCGGAACCCCGGGAGCACACGTTAATTACGGGAACGTGCCGGTGATCATTTCCGCCGTCCTGGCAGGTGTGGCCGGCGTGGCCGTGGCCGTATTTTCCACCGGCGGAACCGAGCGCCAATTCCGGTGGGAGCTGGGACTTGCCACCGCGTGTGCCACATTCATCGTATGTCTGCTGATCTTCCTGCTCCTGATCATCACGGCCCGCCCCAACCCTGAGGAACTGGGCAAGGGCACCGGAGTTCAGCGCAGTTTCGGCGCCCTTCCCAAAGCGACCGACGGCGATAACGGGTTCAGCGCGGACGGCCCCGACAAACGCTAGAAACCAGCGCTAGGAACCAGATGCAGAGTAGGAACCAGGTGCCCGCCCGGTTCCCGGACCACCGAAAATCCGGTCCAGGAGCACCCCGGCGCGTTCCATGATGCCGGTGTCCGGCCAGACGTCGTCGTGCTCTGCGTGGTTTTGCTGCAGCACCACCCGGACCACGCCCAGCGCCAGCCCCACCACCATGCGGGCCTCAGCGACAAGATCGGGTTCCGGTTCCCGGCGCCCCGCCGCTGTGTACCGTTCCATCACCAGGTCCGCGAACTGGATTTCATGGTCCGCCATCCATTCGTTCTGCCTGGAGAACAGTTCAGGCGAGGCCATGACAGCCTTCATCCTCCGGCCGGCCAGCTCCGGGTCGGGCTGGCCGGCAACCAGGGCCGAAACCACAGCGGCAGCAAGGCTCAGGACAGCGGGGGTGCCATGGTCGGGAAGGAACTCCCGGGCCACGGCCTCCCTCATCTCGGCGGGCGGCGGCCCCAGGAAGACGCCTTCCTTGGACCTGAAATAGTTGAAGAACGTCCGCTGCGACACCATGCATGCCGTGCAGATCATCTCCACTGTGACGTTGTCGTAGCCCCGTTCGAGCACCAGCGTTATGGCCGTTTTTTCGATCTCCGACCGGGCTGCTGCGCGCTTGCGGGCCCGCAGTCCACCGGTCGATTCAGCACCGGACTCCATCACGCCCCCCTTCCACCGCCGTCGTCCGTTTTCCTTTTGCTCCTGCGCGCCTACTCGTACCGCAGGGCGTCGATCGGGTTCTGCCGGGCCGCCCGACGGGCCGGCAGTGTGCCGGCCAGGAAGGCAATCAGCATGACGACGCCGATGATGGTGGTCACGGAGGCCGGTGTGAACAGCATAATGTGCAGGCCCGGAAGGGACGCCAGCACCGTGTTGGACAGGACGGAACTGATTGCTGTGCCCAGGCCGATGGCCACGCCGGCGCCCAGCGCGGATCCGAGGAAGCCAATGAAGATCGCTTCGAAGCTGAACAGGGCAAAGATCTTGCCGCCGCCCATGCCCATCGCCTTCATGAGGCCGATCTCGCGCGTGCGTTCCTGCACGCTCATCAGCAGCGTGTTGACGATACCGAAGCCGGCGGCAATCAGGGCGATGGCCGCAAACGCGTTCAGGACGCCGATGATGCCGTTGATGACGGTCTGGATGGCGCCAATCTGGTCCGCCACAGTCAGCGCGGTGAAGCTCTGACTGGCCAGATCGGATTTGATGTCGGCAAGCTGTTCCGCACCAATGTCCGTGGACAGATAGGCCACGGAGGTGATGTAGCCGCTGGGAACGCCGGCGGGCATGCCGGTTTTCTGCAGGGCATCCATCTGCGTCCGCAGTTCTTCGTTGAAGCCGGCGCCGTCACCGAAGAGGGAGTCATTCTGCACGCCGGCCACCACGGCATTCACCGTGTGCTGGGTTCCGGCGTAGTCGGTGACCGCAATCGAGACCGTCTGCTCCAGGGCTGCCTGTGCGTCGGCAAGGCCCATCGGCTCCAGATACGAGGACGGGAGGAGTAGTTCCGGTGATCCGCCATCTTCCAGCTGGCGCCCGGCAGCCAGGTCTGCGTCCGCCAGCCCGACCATCGGGTTGACGCTCAGCTCAAACCTGCCGCCGCCGTCGTACTGGATGAAATCCGGTGCCAGCATGGCGGCCGGCTCCACCTTGTCGATGCCATCCGTGGCGCGGATGGCCTCTACGTCCGCATCAGAGAGCAGCGTGAAGTTGCCCTGCATGGCGGCGCCGTCCGGATCGTATTCCTTGGGACCGTCATCGGCCGATCCGGACTCCGCGGCGGGAGAGACGGTGAGCAGGTCCTCGCCGCCGATGGCACCGATCTGCTTGTCGATGTAATCCGAGACGCCGGCGCCGATGGCACTGGTGAGGGTCAGGGTGAAGGCGCCGATTAAGATCGCGACGACGGTCAGTGCCGTGCGGACCTTGCTGCGGAACGTGTTGGATACTGCTGAGCGGAGAATATCGCCGGCGGTCATGCGGAAGCCCCTGTGGTGATGGTGGTCGAGGTGAGTTCAGCGGCGGACACTTCGCGTCCGTCCTTGATGTAGAACTGGCGGCTGCATCGGGCCGCCAGATCGGTGTCGTGCGTGACGGCAATCAGGGTGATGCCCTGTTCCTTGTTCAGCGCGAACAAGATGTCCTCCACGACAGCGCCGGTGGCAGTGTCCAGGTTGCCTGTGGGCTCGTCGGCGAAAATTACCGACGGATTATTGACCAGGGCACGGGCGATGACCACGCGCTGCTTCTGTCCGCCGGACAGGTCGGTGGCCTTGTTCTTGGCTTTGTCCGCCATCTCCAGCCGCTCCAGAGCCTCCATGCCGCGCTTGCGGCGTTCGGCCGGGCGCACGCCGGCAATCATCAGCGGCAGAACCACGTTGTCCAGCACGGAGGAGTTCGGAGTAAGGAAGAACTGCTGGAACACGAAGCCAAAGTCCCGGTTGCGCAGTTCGTTCAGCTCGTTCTTGCCCAGCGAGCGGGCATCCTGGCCCTTGAGGGAAATGATTCCCTCATCCGGGCTGTCCAGCAGGGCGAGCACGTGCATGAGGGTGGACTTACCCGAACCGCTCTTGCCGACAATCGCCAGGGATTCACCGCTTTCCACGGACAGGCTGACGCCTTTGAGGGCATCAAACCGGTTTTCTCCCTGCCCATACGATTTCGTCAGGTTATGCGCACTGAGTACGTGTGGTGTCATTTTCCGAACCCTATATGCAGTTCCTGCAAGTTTGCCGGGACTGCAAGTTTGGCTGGCTGCTCTTGCCGCGGGTTCTTTACACCCTGCGGATCCGGCGGTTAACTCGGGAGAAGCGGCGCATGCTCTTTGCGCTGCCAGGGAGCTGTGCCCGCAGGAGGAAACGTGACAGGGATGTCTCCGCGAAGATTGGTCTCGGCGCTGCTCCTGCTGGTTGCCGGAGCCTTCATCCCGGGATGTCGCCCGCTCCGCCCCACTGACGGCGGAACGCGTGCCGCCCTTCTCTCCGCCCGTCCGGATAGTTCCGCCCGTCCGGATATTTCCCTCCGCACCCGCACTTCCGCAAGGCCGGCGTCAACCCCGGCGCTCGATGGGGAGGCTCTGTTCCGCATCCCCGCATTTACTCAGGGGTCCCCGGAACCATCCGGGCGCCTACCGCTGCTGGTGGTCCTGCACGGCGACGGCTCGGACGCCGCCGGGGGAATGTCCCTGCTGGCGCCGCTTGCGGATGAATACGGCGTGGTGCTCCTGGCGCCGTCCTCCCGCTCAGGAACCTGGGATGCCATCCGCGGCGGGTACGAGGCGGATGTGCTCCACATCAATACCGCCCTTGAGGAGACCTTTGCCGCCGTGCGCATCGATCCCGGGCGGATCAGCGTCGCAGGGTTCTCCGACGGCGCGTCCTACGCCCTGGGTCTGGGCCTGGCCAACGGAGACCTATTCACCCGGATCATTGCCTTTTCCCCGGGGTTCATTCCGGGCGGGCCGCGGCGGGGTTCCCCGGCCTTCTTCATTTCCCACGGCACGTGCGACGATGTCCTGCCCCTCCACGTGACAGCACGGAAGATTGCTCCGGCACTGGAACGCGACGGGTACCCGGTGACCCATCGGGAGTTCGACGGCGGCCACACCGTTCCGCTGCACATTGCCCGGGAGGCACTGGCCTGGCTGGGCTGGTAGCTCAGATCGCGGGAACCCAGGCCGGGTCCCGGCCGGTCAGTCCCACCAACCGGTCCAGCGGGGAGGCCGAGTCATCCACCGGAACAACCGGGCCAAAGATTTCCGGACTCCGCGGCTGTTCGCCCAGGAATTCCACGCAGGCCTGCACGGCCCGCAGGTCAGGGTTGTACCGCTGTCCGGTGGAGCGCGCCAGATCCCAGCCGTGCACAATAATTTCGTCAAGGGCAAACATGCCGGCAGCCACCGCATCGAGCGGAACCCGGCCTGCCACAGTCTCCCCCTCCCACGCCGCTGGATCCGCCCAGGCACCGGCCAGCGCCGTGAGCTGATTGGGGATACGCTCCCGCCAGCCCTCAGCCAGGTTCCCGGCATCCGCCGGGGGCGCTTCCGCGGCTCCCGGCGGGAGCGCACTCTTGTGGGCGGACAGCTGGAATTCCAGGGACAAGCCATCAATATGCTCCAGGAGGTCACCCACGGTGTACTCGGGCGACGGCGTGGGCCAGCTCAGCTGATCGTCCCGGATGCCGGCGATCACCGCACTGGCGTCCCGGGCTGCATGGTGGAAATCGACTGGAGCACGCATAGTTCCTCCTCGCGGAAAACGCATCTGCCTGCGCTACCGGGTGTTTTTGCTGCCGGATTTCCCCCTTTCCAAAACGGTAGCAATGCGGGCTCCCGGCTGTAAGGGTGATTCCTTCGCCCGTTCTCCAGCCGGCTTCTTTCGGCGCGACGTCGGCCGGGGCTAGGATGGCGGCACCGATGTCCCGGGTACTGCGGAAGACGGTGGGCCATGCCCCAGAAGCCAGTGGAATCCGGGGCCGGAGCCGCGGGAATTTCCCGGCTGATCAGCTTCATTGACGCCGTGGTGGCCATTGCCATGACCCTGTTGATCCTGCCGCTGGTGAACGACGCCACGGGAATCGGCGATCAATCCCCCGGAGACCTACTGGCGGGCAACGCGTTTGACCTGTTCGCCTTTGTCCTGAGTTTTGTGGTGATTTTCCGGTTCTGGCTTGCCCACCACCGAATGTATCTGGGGGTTGCCGGCTACACGCCGGGGCTGGTGCTGGCCAACCTCGTGTGGCTGCTGTGCCTGGTCTTCCTCCCCTTTCCCACCCAGCTGCTGGATGCCGACACCCAGCATGACGCCGTGACCAACGGCCTGTACATCGCGACCATGGTGGCGGCCAGCACCTCCGCTATGGTCCAGCAACTGATCATTAACCGCACCCCAGCGATCCGGGCTCCGGGGTTTAGCCGGAAGCCCATCCTCGGCCCGGCAGCAGCCGCTTCACTGATGCTCGCGGCATGGGCGGTTGCCGTCCTGGCCCCGGACGTGGGCCTCTGGTCCCTCCTGCTGCTCTTCCTGCAGGCTCCGGTGCAGCGGCTGGCCCGGAGACTGACCCCGCGGGTGGCGGGCGCCGCGTAAATTGGACCACATGCCAGTTCAGTCTGAAGATCTCACCATCGCGGTTGGCTCGGGACAAGTCAGCGCCGTCTACGCACAGCCCGCCGATCCGTGGGCGTCCATGGTCGTGGCGCACGGCGCCGGGTCCGGAATGGAGCACCCCTTCCTCACTGGGTTCACCGATGCCCTGAATGCCGGCGGCGTGGCCACGCTGCGCTTCAATTTCCCCTACCGGGAGGCCGGCAAGAAATTCCCGGACCGGTCTCCCGCCGCCATCGAGACGTGGCGCGCGGTGATGTCCGCAGCGGAGGGGCGTGCCGGCGGCGGACCCGTATGGGCGTGCGGGAAGTCCTTTGGCGGCCGGATGGCATCCATGGCCGTGGCCGAGGGGATGCAAACGGCGGGACTGGTGTTTTTGGGCTACCCGCTGCATCCGCCGGGCAAACCCGAGAAGCTGCGCGACGAGCACCTCTACGGGCTGGCCCTGCCGATGCTGTTCCTGCAGGGCACCCGGGATCCCTTCGCACTGCCGGGCGAACTGGAACCGGTGGCGGAGCGGATCGGGCGGGGCGCCGTCGTCGAACGGGTTGAGGGCGCCAACCACATGTTCGAGGTGCGCGGCAACAAGCGCCCGCAGGAGCAGATCGGGGCCGGTCTGGCGGGATACGTCACGGATTTCCTACGCGGCTGAGCCCGTTGGCCCCGTGCGCGTCCGCAGCCCGCAGCCTGATGCCCCAGCCTCCAGCCCGCACGGATTCCCACTCTGTGAGCACGCCTGAGGCGGCTGTGACCACATGGATAACACCAGCCCCAAAGACTGGGAACGCGTGCCATGAGGGGCAGCGCAGCCGGGCCGGCGCCGTCGTGCGGTGAGGTCAGGTACGCCGGCGCTGAAGCCAGGGCTGGAGCAGGCCGGTGACCCAGGGCAGCACCCAGTACGCCATGATCGGCGTCAGGATTGCGGTGGTGATGAACACGCGCAGCGGCATCAGCAGCGAGTCCCACCACTGCGGCAGCAGCAGGCCCACGAGCGCGGTGAACACCAGGTTCACCGGGAAGAAGCCCAGCCAGATCGCCACGGCCTGTTTCCACCGCGGCGGTTTGACGGGCGTTTCGAGATCAGTGGTGGCCGACGGCGCGTCAAACCAACCTTCAATGCCGGTGCGGCGCAGGACGTGGCGGTCCTCCACCATGTCGCGGCCCCGTTCCAGCCAGGTCTGGCGGGGTTCGGAGTGCTCCCAGGCGTCCAGCGACGCCTCGTCGGCAAAGCGGTACAGCATGTGCCATTCATCGGAGTCGGCGGCGGCCCGGACCCATCCGGAGCCAAGGAAACCGGGCCAGCTATTGGCGAGATTTACCCCTTCCTGGACCCAGTGGGTGGCCTCGGACACGCGGAGGGGATCGACCCGCCGGGTGATGGAGACCGTCACCGCTCCCGGCCCGGTGGCCGGAAGGGTGTCAGTGTGCAGTGATGTCATGCCTTCAAGTATCCGGGGCGGATGTCGACGGTGGCGAATCGGGTGATGCTGGTGTTCGCCCGCTTGTTGCGGGCGAACACCAGCGTCTCAGCGCTTGCCGTCGACCATCCGGGCCACACTCAGCGGATTGGATTCTTGAAGTGCAACCGGCAGCAGATGGTCGGGGAAGCCCTGATAGGCCACAGGGCGCAGGAAACGGTTGATGGCGGCCGTGCCCACTGATGTGCTCCCGGATGCAGTGGTGGCCGGGTAAGGACCGCCATGCTGCTGGGCATAGGTGACGGAGACTCCGGTGGGCCACTCATTCCACAAGACACGGCCAGCCTTACGGGCCAAGATCCGAAGCAGACTAGCAACCTCGCACTCATCGGTTCCATGTATCGTTGCCGTCAACTGGCCTTCAAAGCTCTCGGCGAGTGCGTCCAGCTGAGATTCGTCATCATATTCAACAACCACGGCCGAGGGGCCGAAACACTCCGCCTGAAGCGCCCGCGGATCGCTCAGCATTGCTGCCGCTGTGGTCAGCAGTAGTGTCGGCGAGGGCGGGTCCGCCAGCGGGTCCGTGCCCTGTGCAAGGACTTGAATTCCAGGGTTGGCATTGAGCGTCTGCAGTACTTCTACATAACCGGCTTGAATCCGTGGATTCAGTAGCGGCGAAGGACCTGGCAGTGCCGTTCCGCGGAGGGCTTCCACAATGTCTGATCCCTTCGGCACTACCAGGGTTCCCGGCTTTGTGCAGAACTGACCGGAGCCCATAGTGAAGGAGGCAACAAAATCACTGGCGATGTCCGATCCGCGTTCGGCTGCAGCAGCTGAAGTGACAAAGACCGGGTTGTTGCTGCCCAACTCCCCGAAGAACGGGATCGGTTCTGGACGGGCGGAGGCTATGTCGAACAATGCACGTCCTCCGGGGATCGAGCCGGTAAAAGCGCCGGCCTTGATTCGTGGGTCACGCAGAGCGTCGGCGCCAGCCTGCGTTCCGTAAACGACCGCAAATGTCCCTTCCGGCGCTCCGGCATCCCGCAGGGCCGCGCTGAGAATCCGGGCCGTACGGGTGGAAAGCTCGGGGTGGCCCGAATGCACCTTTAGGACCACCGGGTTGCCCCCGGCAAGTGCCGAAGCAGTATCTCCACCGGCAACCGAAAATGCGAAAGGGAAGTTACTGGCGGCAAACACCACCACCGGCCCCAGCGGTTCCATCCAGCGCCGTAGGTCCGGGCGCGGGGCCCCCATGGGCCAGGCTTGGTCTGCATGATCGATGCGGACATCCAGATAGCCGCCGTCGCGCAAAACCTCAGCAAAGAGACGCAACTGGAATGTTGTCCGCTTCAGCTCACCGCTGAGCCGCCCCTCGGCCAAACGGGACTCCCGCTGGGCCACAGGAATAAGTTCTGACGCTGCATTGTCCAAAGCATTGGCGGCTGCTTCCAGTAGCAACGCACGTTCAGCGGGCAGGTAGGATCCCAGCGCTGCTGCTGCTGCAGCAGCAGAAGTAAGGATTTCTTCAAGTTCCAGGGCGGTTGTCCCGGAAATTTGAGTCTCCGTTGTCATGCCGGCTCCGTTCTGTTTGGGGGTGTGGTCTCTTCAAATTCCAACGCAGCTAGATCCCCGACGGTCACGGGGGCAGCGAACTGGCGTTTTGCGACGGACCTCAGCGAGGCCGCGCCCGGCTCATTGCCCTTCGCGCCGGTCAGGCAGGAGGCTGCAAATCCGCAGACCCGCCCCTGACACCAGCCCATGCCGGTGCGGGTCAGCATTTTGAGGCTGCGGGCGTCTTCGGCGCCAAGGGTGTCCCTGGCCTCCTTAACCGATGCAAAAGGCACTTCTTCACAGCGGCAGATGGTGGTGTCCGGCTTGAGCCACCCTTCCCAGGCTTCCGGAACCGGATGTGCCAGATGCATTGCTTCAGCGAACCGGCGGTAGTTTCGCCGCTTCCTCCGAGAGGATGCTGTAGGCACATATGCTTGGTCGGCAGCTGAGGTCCCCGCCACGGTTCCCTCAAGGACTGCCAGTGATGCACCTCCCACACCGGTGATTTCGCCGGCAAGGTAAAGACCCGGAACCGTTGACTCCTGCTTGTCATCCACGACGCAGATCAGTGAGCCGTCGATATCCACACGGGTCTTCGTCCCCAGGGCTAGGGGGAGCTCCAGCTGCGGTGTGAAACCCCAGCCGAAACCCACGCAGTCGACTTCCACGGTCCTTTCAGTGCCCGCCTGAACCCGCCCCTCTGTGTTGACCCGTGCCGTCCGGACAGCCTCGACGCGACCATCGCCCAGAACCTCCGTAATTACGGTCCGGATACGGTAGGGGACGCGGTACTTGGCAAAGGTGAACGCGTATTCGGCTCCCTCCGCCGCTTTCTCCGGTACCCGCGCAGCTGCAGCCAAATGTGGTGCCCATCCGCGAAGATTCGACGACTCATAAACGGCCGCGACGGTGCCACCGGCTTGGGCAACTCCCGCTGCCACGGACAACAGGAAAGGTCCTGTTCCAGCAATGGCAAACCGTTTGCCCGGAAGAATTCCATTGCCTTTGATAAACCCTTGTATGCCGCCGGCAGCCATAACGCCGGGAAGGTCCCAGCCGGGAACAGGCAGATGACGGTCATATGCACCTGTGCACAGGATGAGCCGTGAAGCCTTGATCCTGAGCCTCTGACCGCATCCGGCGGATGCCGAAGCATGCAGCCGGAAACCGCCATCGATCTTTTCTGCCGCCCAAACCTGTTGCCCGGGCAGATACCTGATCGCCCCGGAATCGATCAAGGCATCAAAGCGGCGACGGAGCCCGGTGTAGTGATTCCAGCCGTGATGACCGCGGCCATCAGGAACGGTACGGGCCGTCTCAGCACCATGGCGCCAATACTGGCCGCCGGGCTGCGCTGCGGTATCCACTACGGCGACGCTCGCTCCGAGTTCGGCCGCGGCGACGGCTGCAGCCAATCCGGCCGGTCCGGCACCCACAACGCAGATTTCTGCCTGAAAGCTACTCATGCCCGGTTCCGATTCCCTGTGGAGCTGCTGACCTGCATGCCGTCCGCCGCTTCTACTAGGCAAGCACGCTGGTTGGGCATTCCGTCCACGCTTACGAGACAGTCGAAACACACCCCAATGCCGCAGAACAGTCCGCGTGGGCGTCCCTCATGTCTGGTTTCGCGCCAGGATTGGATGCCGTTGGCGACCAACGCGGCGCCAACGGTTTGGCCTGGAGCAAAAGGAATCTGCCTGCCGTTGAAAACAGCAGCGGGATCCTGTTGGCCCGAGGTGTTGCCGGAACGCTGGGTATTCATGATCGGGCCTCCTGGGTCCCTGCAACGGATATGTTGGTATGGCCGGCTACGGTACCCGTCCTGGGGTAACCAAATCTTGCCGGGGCAAAAGGGCCCAGAGACATTCCGGTTGCTTCGCCTGCCAGAGCTTGTGCAAGCAGCTTCCCGCTGCCGGCCGAGAGGCCTATTCCCGCGCCTTCATGGCCCGCAGCGTGCCAGAGGCCAGGGGCGCGGTCGTCGTGCCCCAACACCGGCAGGTGATCAGGGCAGTAAGGGCGGAAACCATGGTAATGGCGAATCACTGAAACGTCGCTGAGGAAAGGGAACAGCGCAGCAGCATTCACAGCCATCTGCCGGAGCGCTGGCAGGCTGACCGAGCGGTCAAATCCGACCCGTTCACGGGAAGATCCGATAAGTACCGTTCCGCTTGGGGTTCCCTCCACCACCGGTGAGGATTGCAGCCCAGCATCGGAGCTGCCGACGTTGTCAATGTACTCAGCCGCATAAACCTTATGGTGGATCATGGGAGGTAGCGGCTCGGTGACCATGACGAAGCCGCGACGGGGCAGGACGGGGACGCTTACTCCGGCAAGGGCAGCCACTTCACCTGCCCAGATCCCGGTGCAGTTCACGACGTCCGGGGCGGAGAAATCTCCCCGGTTAGTGCGAACACCAATGACCGTCTGACCTCGGCGGAGAAAATCCGTCACTTTGGTGAACGGGATAACAGCAGCTCCCAGCGCGACTGCGAGGCGCAACAGGTGCGCCGTTGCCAACATGGGCTGGACCTGACAGTCCTCCGGATAGCTCGCTGCTCCCAACGCATCCGGGGAGATGTTCGGCTCGAGATGGCGGAGCTGATCGGCGTCCAGAGGATCCACAGCAACCCCGAAACCAGCTTGGGCGGCCATAACACGCTGCAAAGAAACCAAACTGCTCTCCCGGGAGGCGACAATAATGCCACCCTTGGCTTCGAACTCCCACAGATCCCTGAACTCCCCGAGGTCATTGTGCCAGGTTTCCAGCGAGTATCGCGTTAGTGCGAGCTCGGGGCCCAGCTCTTTGTCGGAGACGAGAATGTTGCCCTCGCAGGCAGACGAAGTCCCACTGCCGGGGATCCCCTGTTCAAGCACCGTGACCTTCAAACCCTTGGCCGCACAGAAGTACGCCGTCGCGGCGCCGACGATACCGGCGCCCATGACGATGACGTCCGCCGTTCGAGTCATTGTGAGCTTCCTTCCGAAGGTCTGACCGTGCTGAGCTGGTTGCCTTCTGCCCACAATCCCCGAGCATGTCCGATGTGCCGGCGCATCAGCTCGTAGCTGCCTCCTTCGTCACCGCGTTCCATGAGATCGAGGAGTTCGTGGTGTTCCATGGCGGATCCGGCCAACTGGTCGGTCTCGTTCAGGGATTTGAGCCCGTACATACGCGTGCGAGTCCGTAGGCTGGTGGCCAGCTCGACCAGCTGGCGGTTCCCTTGGAAGGACAACAGGCGTGCGTGGAAGTCCCGATCCGCTGCGAGGTATCCGGCCAAGTCCCGGTCGGCAGCTGCCTGCACAATCCTGTCCGCGTGGATCCGCAGTTCGGTAAACCCATTTTGGGGCAGGTGCCCAACCAGTTGGCAAATGACCGGTGGTTCTATCAGGAGTCTAATCTCCGTGATTTCGTCCAGCTCACGATCTGACATGCTGGTTATTCTGAAGCCTTTATTCTTCACGGCCTCCACAAGTCCTTCACGTGCCAGATCCATCATGGCTTCCCGCACAGGAGTGGCGGAAACGCCCAGCGCCGTTCCTAGGACCGGAGCTGAGTAGATCTCCCCTTCCACCAAGTCACCAGCCACGATTGCCGTGCGCAGCGATTCCGTTACGCCTTCACGGAGGCTAGGCTGCTGCCGGAGAGGGGAGATGGGGAGTTTTTCGGCGGGAGTCATCATGGAGTATCTCTCCTAGTTCTGGATAAGGTCATGCCTTAAGGCACCTTCCTCTTCATACACCACACCCGCCAGCACCAAGTCTTCCCAGGCCATGCCCACGCCGGTGTAGAGGCAGGGTCTGCCCGGCTGGCGCACGAGTGTTCCGAGGACAACTTCCTGTAGGTTGAGCGGCCTGATCAGCCCCCATTCTGCTTCACTGCGGGCGGAAAGCAGGTTGCCGTTTTCTCGCATGGCTGATGCGCGGCCTTCGACGACGACATCGCTTCTCAAGACAAGATCCGCGTCCACTTCCCGGGCATCAGCGCCGTGAGATCCAACTGCTGCGACTATGCAACCGGGCTTGACCGCTGCCCCCGAGAACAGAGGGACCGGGGACGTCGTAGTACACAGAATGATGTCAGCAGTGGTGACGTGGTCCGGAGATCCAGCCGCAGCCGTGATTCCGATGGCTTGACATTCCGTGACGAGAGATCGGGTCCGATCAGGATTTCGGCCCACAATGAAAACCGACGCTCCGGGAAACAAGGAAGCTGCAGCACTTATATGGTTTCGAGCCTGAATGCCAGCCCCGAAAACCACAATTGTGGGATTGACTGGAAGACGGTCCGATGCCGGCGCCGCAAGTGCCGCATGTTTGACAGCGAGGAGCGTGACGGCTGCTGTCCGAACGGAGGTCAGCTCAGTGCCGTCCAGTACTGCCAAAGGAGTTGACGTGACTGAGTCAAACACCAGATACAACCCCTGAATTTTCTCAAGCCCCCGCTCCGGGTTTCCAGGAGCCACCGTCAGCACCTTCACCCCGCTGTAGGCATTCCCAGTTGCGGGCATGATGAGAAATTCTCCGGCTGGGGCCGGGCTGAACAGGCGCGGTGAATCGTCCTCAGGATCAACTGTTGAGCTGAGCGCCTCTTCTAGGGAGGATATAGCCGTTGCCCAAGGCAGGGAACGACGGACCGTCTTGGCGTCGCAGCGCATCAGGCTCACAGCAAAAATCCTTCCGGAAAGGGGTCGGATGGGTCTAAGAAATACTGGGCAGTTCCGGTTATCCAGGCGCTTCCGGTAACTGTCGGAATAACTGCCAGCTGACCGCCGATGGTGGTCTCCTCCACCAAGCGGCCGGTGAACTGCGAACCAATGTACGACTCATTAATAAAGTCGGTGTTCAGCGCAAGCTGTCCCCGGGCATGAAGTTGGGCCATTCTGGCGCTCGTGCCCGTTCCGCACGGGGACCGGTCGAACCATCCCGGATGGATGGCCATCGCGTGTTGCGAGTGCAACGCAGTTGATCCGGGAGCCTTCAGATAAACGTGGTGGCATCCCCGGATGTCATCGCGTTCCCGGTGGACCGGTTCGCCGACCGCATTGATGGCCTCCATGATGTGAAGTCCCGCGTCAAGGAGATCGTCCTTCCGCGCCCGTTCAAATGGAAGGCCTAGCTGTTCAAGCTCGACGATCGCATAGAAGTTGCCACCAAATGCCAGGTCATAATCCACGCGCCCAAATCCGGGCACCTCAACAAATGCGTCTAGTTTGTCAACATATGAGGGGACATTTCTGATGGTCACCGCCTCCGCACGTCCGTCCTTGACCGCAACGTCTGCGATGACAAGACCGGCGGGGGTGTCCAAGCGGACCCGGGTCACAGGCTCAAGAACTTCGACCATTCCAGTTTCAACCAGGACCGTTGCGACGCCGATTGTGCCATGCCCACACATCGGCAGCAGACCGGACACCTCAATGAATAGAACTCCAAAGTCCGCATCCTGGCGCGTACTCGGCTGGAGGATAGCCCCGCTCATCGACGCATGGCCACGGGGTTCCGTCATCAGGAGTGTCCTGATCCAGTCGCTGTTTTCCATGAACCATAACCGCCGTTCGGCCATCGTGGCGCCGGGAATTGTTCCGACACCACCCGTAATCACCCGAGTAGGCATGCCCGCGGTGTGGGAATCGACGGAGTGAAAAATGCGACTGGTCCTCATGCTTTACTCTCCTACTGTTCGATACCTGCCGGAGCCGATAGCTCCGGCAGGCATTACCCCAAGGGTGGTTGGTTACTTGTAGCCCTTGGCGAGGGCTGCTTCCGTGTCCCGGACTACCGAAGCATGAACGGCACCTGTGAGAGCCCCGCGCGGCGGACGGCAGGCGCCACCGCGGCGCCCGGCAATATCCATGGAGAGCTTGATGGACTGGACAAATTCAGTCTTGGAATCCCAACGGAGTAGGGAATGCAAGTCACGGTAAATCTCGCGGGCGCGACCGAGATCGTCAAGGTTCCCGGAGGTTGAGAGACGGTAGAGCTCCACCGTCGACTGCGGGATGGCGTTGGGGTATCCCGCCACCCAGCCAACGGCGCCTGCCACTCCCATTTCCAGAACCGTGTCATCTGTGCCAATCAGCAGGTCCATCTCCGGGGCGAGCTCCTTGATCTCATAGGCTCGACGGACGTCACCCGTGAATTCCTTGACACCGACAATAAAGCCCTCCTGATGGAGCCGAGCTATCAGGGCGGGAGTGAGGTCCACTTTTGTGTCGATTGGGTTGTTGTAGGCCACGATCGGCAGTCCGGCCTTGGCGGCCAGCCGGTAGTGGTCAACAACTTCGTCGTCGGTGGCGCGGTAAGCGTTCGGGGGCAAGAGCATCAGAGCCGCCGCGCCCGCTTCAGAAGCCTGCTCGGCCCACCTCTGGGACTGCAGTCCGCCGTAAGCTCCCACGCCGGCCATCACCGTGAATCCCTCTGGGGATGCTTCGACGGCAGTTCGAATAACCCGGGCGCGTTCTTCTTCGCTCAAGGTCTGGTATTCACCAAGCGATCCGTTGGGCGCAACTCCGTCGCAGCCGTTGTCAGCGAGAAAGCGAACATGTTCGGCAAAAGCGTCATAATCGACGCTCAGATCTTCGTTGAAGGGCAGTGCTGTTGCAACCAGGACACCATGCCAGGGCTTGCGGATCTCGCTCACGATTTTCCTTTCGAAGGGGATTTCAGGGGGTGCATTTGGAAGTTGTCCTCCCGAGGCCCCCCGACAGTACCATGTAACATTGCACTGTTGGAAGACCCGTCAGACACTCAATCGAGATTGACGGTTTCCCGCTTGGCGGCCTTGCGCTCAACCCAGTAATCGGCGCCGCGAATGCCCAGCGCTTCGGGGTCAAAGTCGGGGTTCATGCCGGACTTGCGCTGCGAGTCATAGTCTTTGGTTACTTTCCGGACGACTCCGGCTAGGCACAAGAGGACGATCATATTGATCCACCCCAAGGAACCGTAACCGATGTCGCCGATCGTCCACATAACGTCCGCAGACTCCACAGCCCCATAGAAGGTAATGGCCAGCATCCCAGCCTTCAGCACCCTCTCCAGCACCACATTCTCATCCTTACCCGTGAGATAAACGAGGTTGGTCTTGGCAATGTAGAAAAAGGCAATCAGCGTGGTGAAGGCGAAGAAGAAAAGAGCTACGGCCACGAAGCCTGCACCTACGCCAGGCATGATGGTGTCGATGGCCGCCTGAGTGTAGGCGGGGCCAGCAGAGAGACTCGGGGCATTGTTTACCAGGACGGTGCCATCAGGGGCGGTCACATTGTAGGAGCCAGTCATGACGATCATGAGCCCGGTAGCCGAACAGACAACCACGGTGTCAATAAAGATGGAAAAAGCCTGAACGAGTCCCTGCTTTGTCGGATGAGAAACCGCTGCAGCGGCGGAAGCATAGGTACCTTCTCCAACGCCGGCAACATTGGAAAAGACTGCACGGCGAACACCCCAGGCGATCGCAGCTCCGGCAATGCCGCCGAAGATCTGATGTGTGCCGAATGCACTGGAGAGGATGAGCTCGAAGGTTGGAACGACCTTCTCCCAATTCAGGGCGATGATCACCATCGCTGCAACGACATACCCAACAGCCATAACAGGGACCAGCAGCTGTGCAGCACCCACGATGCGCTTCGTGCCGCCGACAATGACAAACCCCAGCACGATCGTCAGCAGGGTTGCTGTGATCCAGGAAGGAATACCAAAGGCACCCTCGGCACTGGAGGCAATATTGTTGGACTGGACGCCAGGGAAGAGCAGCCCATACCCAACCATGGTGATGACAGCCACGGCCGCCGCCAGCCACTTGATGCGGAGTCCGTATTGGATATAGAAAGGAATTCCACCACGGTGCTCGCCGTTGATCTTGCGCTTGAATACCTGCGCAAGAACGGTTTCTGCATAAGAGCTTGCAGCACCGAGCAGTGCGCAGAGGACCATCCAGAACAAGGCCCCCGGGCCGCCGGCGGCAATGGCAGTGCCGACACCGGCAATGTTTCCTACACCAACCCGGCTGGCGATAGTCAGCAAGAGCGCCTGGACGGGTGAAATCCCATCCTCGGAATCCTTCGGACGCGCGATTTCCCTGAACGTATCAGCCAACCGGCGGAACTGTATTGCGCCGGTTAGGATCGTAAAAAACAGGCCAACGGCAAGGGCGAAGTAGGCCATGGGATTCCAGATGTTGTCACTTATCGCCACGAGAGTATCCATAGGGATCCTTCATCATTGGGCGCACTGCATGGACAAATGGGAGGCAGCGCGCGCTCGGAGCCGGACCACGGAATGTGGTCTCAGTCACATCACATGTGAAATGTTACATAGCACCAAGGGCCTTGCATAGAGATTTCCGGAGCATTTCTGGGCGCTACAGTTGTGTACTCATGGATGCCGGAACTGAACACCGAGGCCCCTAGCCTGTCGGCAGCCGGTTCAGCACCGCTCAGTACGGTGTGTGCTGGTGCAGGGCGAGTTTCCACTCACCGTTTTCCTTGGCATAAACGCTGCTCAGCAATGCGGTGTACGGGGTGCCGGCCCGGTCGGCCCTCACCTTGTAGGTGAGGAGGCCGACGTCGGGCCCCGGATAGGACTCCTGCGGTTCAATGATTTCAAAGGCGGACCATGCCGGACCTCCCATGGAGTCTATGATCTGCTGACGGTCGGTGATCCGCAGGCCGCCGGTCAGCAGTATCACCGGCTCCTGCGCCAGTACCCGCGCGTAGAACGCGGTGGCTTCCGCCGGCCCGGTGGACAGGGCGTGCCAGCCCTCGGTTTCCAGTGCCACAAGTTCGTTTTCCATGATCCGGGAGCGTATAGACCCGTAGCACCGCGGGCAACAGAGCGGCCGTTTGCTGGCTTCCCTACCGCTCTGAAAGCCGAAAGTGTTTACTGGAGCTCCGCGACTCAGGATTTGGTTGCGCCCCGGAGCCACAAGGGAGTGGATATGACCGACAGTTCACAGGCACAGCTGGACCAATCAGTTCAGGGCTGGCTGACCAACCTCGAAACGGCGCTCGCCGGCCGCAATGCCGAAGCGGCGGCTGAACTGTTTGAGGAAGACGGGCTCTGGCGGGATTTTGTCTCCTTCACCTGGAACCTGAAGACCCTCGAGGGTCGGCAGCAGATCGTCGACATGCTGGACGCCGTCCTCGATAACGTGCAGCCCTCCGGCTGGACGCTGGCGGAGCCTGCCACCGGCGACGCCGAGGCAGCCGAAGCCTGGATCACGTTCGAAACCGCCGCCTCACGCGGCTGGGGCCACCTGCGGCTGCGCAACGGAAAGGCCTGGACCCTGCTGACCACCATGCAGGAACTCAAAGGGCATGAGGAGCAAAAGGGCGCCAACCGGCGCAAGGGAGTGGAGCACACCATTGAACGCGGCCGGAAATCCTGGCTCGAGGAAAAGCAGGCTCACCAGGACCGGCTCGGCTACGAAGAACAGCCCTATGCCGTGATCGTGGGCGGAGGCCAGGGCGGAATCGGGCTCGCCGCACGGCTGCGCCAACTGAACGTCCCCACCCTCGTGATTGAACGGAACGAGAAGGCCGGCGACACCTGGCGCAAGCGCTACAAGTCCCTCGCCCTGCATGACCCGGTCTGGTATGACCACCTCCCCTACCTTAAATTCCCCGACAGCTGGCCGGTCTTTGCGCCCAAAGACAAGATCGGCGACTGGCTGGAGCATTACACCGCCCTCATGGAGCTGGATTACTGG
Organism: Arthrobacter sp. UYP6; assembly: GCF_040547315.1. NCBI lineage: Bacteria > Bacillati > Actinomycetota > Actinomycetes > Micrococcales > Micrococcaceae > Arthrobacter > Arthrobacter sp. UYP6. Next base: position 1,218 of record NZ_JBEPPM010000022.1, on the reverse strand, counting down.
TCCGGCACGGAGTGCCTGGGGGCGCAGTACGACGACGACGCGGGGGCCTGGGAGCTGAAAGTCCGGCGCGGCGGTGAGGATCTCACTCTGCATCCGCAGCAGCTGGTGTTCGCGCTGGGAGTTTCCGGATATCCCAACATTCCGGAGTTCGACGGCGCCAAAGCGTTCCTGGGCGAGCAGTACCATTCCTCGCAGTACCCCGGCGGCGGTGATCAAACCGGGAAGAAGGCGCTCATCATCGGCTCCAACAACTCCGCGCATGACATCGCCGCTGACCTCTGGGAGCACGGTGCCGACGTCACTATGCTGCAGCGCTCCTCCACCCATATTGTCCGAAGTGACTCACTGATGGAGTTCGCCCTGGGCGACCTGTATTCGGAGCGCGCGCTGGCAGCGGGAACCACCACCGAAAAAGCGGACATGCTCTTCGCCTCCCTCCCCTACCGGATCCTGCCGGACGCGCAGATCCCGATCTACGAAAAAATCGCAGAGCACGACGCCGAATTTTATGACCAGCTGCGTGCGGCCGGATTTGATCTGGACTTCGGCGAGGACGGCTCGGGTCTGTTCCTGAAGTATCTGCGGCGCGGTTCCGGCTATTACATCGACGTAGGCGCTTCCCAGCTGATTATCGACGGCCGGGTGAAGCTGAAGCAGGGCCAGGTTGCCAAGCTCACCGGGAGCGGAGTGGTGCTCGACGACGGCACCGAACTCGACGCCGACGTCATCATCTACGCCACCGGGTACGGCTCCATGAACAATTGGCTGGCCGACCTGATCTCACCGGAAGTCGCAGATCAGGTGGGCAAATGCTGGGGCTTCGGTTCCGGGACCACCAAGGACCCTGGGCCCTGGGAAGGGGAACTGCGCAACATGTGGAAACCCACCAACGTGGATAACCTCTGGATCCACGGCGGGAACCTCCATCAAAGCCGGCACTACTCCCTCTTCCTGGCGCTGCAGCTCAAGGCCCGACTGGAAGGGCTGCCCACCCCCGTTTACGGCTTGCAGCCCTCCCACCATTCCCGCTAGCCGGTACGCAGCCGCCAGGGTGTGGACCGGGCGGCAAGCCCCCCCGTTACCTTTTTCGTAGCCCTTTCCTGTTGCAGGATATGGGTGTGTTGGCCGGTCGGTTCCGGCATGGTTTTTGCCCCCAGTCATCCATGATCCGGGGGGTGTTGCCACCGGAACCGACTTGGCGGCCGGTGGATCGCTAAT
>NZ_JBEPPM010000021.1:0-83254 GCF_040547315.1 Arthrobacter sp. UYP6 | reverse complement strand
CCCTGGGCATGGCGACCCCGGCTCAGAAACTTGCTGAGCTGCTGCAACCCGCAGCAGCCTGAACCCCGTGTTGCACTAACCGGTTGACTTAGCCCTAGTCGAGTGTCGCGAACGCGACACTTCCGGCGAAGTATTCGCGGATCGTCTCCACACTCGATGGGGCAAACCGGCGCGAGCTCCACACTCGAAGTCCCTGCCGTCTGCTTTCCCCTGAGCCTCGTCCTGACCGGATGCTCGCTGCGGTCCTGCCCGCGCGTCGGCAGCCCGCCTCGCGTTAGCAGCCCGCCTCGCGTTAGCGGTCCGCCTCGCGGTGAGGACCGGTAGTCTGACGCAGCAGCCGGCAGAACATTTCGCTGTTCTCGGCAAGCCACCAGTGTCCGCCGTCGACGGCGCTGGTCCGCAGATCCTGCACTTCATCACGGAGCCCGTCCGTCAGCCGCGGGGACAGGAACGGATCATGGAGGGGAACAACCACATGCACCGGAACGTCGATGAACGGCGGGAATCTCCGGCCGGCTCTCCCCGAGTCCAGCAGATTGGCACGGTACAGGGCCAGCCCGCGGATGCCGTTCTCCGTCGCCGTGTCGGTGCCGGTCCCGGCACGCCCGGCATAACGCGGCCCGAGCAGCCGCCAGAGGAGTTCCGGCAGAACGGGTAGCTGGAAGAAGGCCACATACGTACTCCGGAGCGCCTGCCCTGCTCCCAGCAGCCAGCGGCGCGGAGAACGCAGGCAACCGGCAAACCACCTCCGCAGGTGGCCAAGGTCCGGCCCGGAAATACTCGTGAAGCTGAGGAAGACGCCGCCGGCGCGGGCATCGCGGACTGCGGCCCAGCCCTGGACAGACCCCCAGTCGTGGCCCACCAGATGGACGGACCTCGCCTCCGCTGAAGCCAGCACCGCGTATAGGTCGGAGACGAGCAGGGGCAACCGGTAGGGCGCCAGCGGATTGGCTGTCTGCGCCTGAACCCGGGAAGCACCGGCATTGCGCGTGTCGTAGGCGATAACCCGGTGATCTGCAGCCAGGTCCTCGATGACGCTGCCGAACACTGTGTGGTCATCGGGATAGCCGTGGACCAGGAAAACTGTGGGGGTGCCAGGTCCTCCCGAAGACAGCCCGTACTCGAAAACGGACAGCCGGGCGCCGTCGTTCTCCACCGTCCACTGCCTGTTTGCCCGCATCCGAGATCCCTCCGCCTGCGTGGTTACCGGCAAAAAGGGTGCCGCCCCGGCAATGAGCCGGGACGGCACCCTTTCAGCTTTCCTCGCTGACCGAAACAGGTGTTGCCCGGTGGAACGGACTACCCGGTTAGAACGGGTACTGGCGGGGTTCGCGCTGCAGCGTGACGGTGTGGTCGGTGGTGAACTCTTCGATCGCCCATTCGCCGTTGAAGCGGCCGAGGCCGGAGTTTTTCTCGCCGCCGAAAGCCACATGGGCCTCGTCCTGGACCGGGATGTCATTTACGTGTGTCATGCCGGCCTTGATGCGGCGGGCAAACAGCACACCCGCGTCCAGATTGGAGGTGAAGATCGAACTTGCCAGCCCGAGGTCGCTGGCGTTAGCCAGCGAGAGGGCGTCCTCGGCGTCGGCTGCGCGGATAATGCCTGCAATCGGGCCGAAGATCTCTTCCTGGAAGAGTTCCATGTCCTTCGTGACGTCGGCGAAGACGTAAGGAGAAAGGACCTGGCCGTTGGTTTCACCCTCCACGACCAGGCGGGCACCTTGCTCCTGTGCCAGCTCGATCTTCTTCTGCAGGCCCTCGAGCTGCTTGGCATTGATAATCGGGCCCACGGTGTTCTGCGGATCCCGGGGATCCCCGGACTTGAGCGTCTTGGCGTGCGCGGCAAACTTCTCCACGAACTCGTCGTACACGGCGTCTTCGACGATGATCCGGTTGATCGCCATGCAGATCTGGCCCTGATGCAGGAACTTGCCCATAATCGCGGCCTTGACGGCCTGGTCCACGTCGGCGTCGGCGAGCACCACAAACGGGCTGTTGCCGCCAAGCTCCAGCGCCACGTGCTTCAGCGTGGGGCCGCTGGACGCCAGGGCGCCAAGGTTCTTGCCCACCGGTGTCGAACCCGTGAAGGAGATGAAGGAGGGGACGGGGTGCTCCACAAAGGCGTCGCCGATTTCGGATCCGGCACCCACCACAACGCTGAGGACTCCTGCGGGAAGGCCGGCCTCCTCGAAGATGCGGGCAATCATCAGGCCGCCGGTCACCGGGGTATCGGAGGCGGGCTTGAGGACGACGGCGTTGCCCAGTGCCAGCGCCGGTGCCACGGAGCGCTGGGAGAGGTGCAGCGGGAAGTTCCACGGGCTGATGACGCCGACCACGCCCAGCGGTCCGCGGTAGACGCGGGATTCCTTGCCGGGGGTATCGGATTCCAGGATCTTTCCCGAAACGCGGTGCGGGAAGGTGGCTGCTTCCTTAGTGATCGCCTTGGCTGAATCGACTTCGATGTTGGCCTTGATCACGGTGCTGCCGGATTCGGCGGCGAGCCAGGCGATGATCTCGTCGCGGCGCTCGTCGAAGATTTCAGCTGCGCGCTCCATGACGGCGCGGCGTGCCGACGGCGTCTGTGCCGCCCAGTCCTGCTGGGCTTTCGCGGCCGCGGTATAGGCCTCGTTCAGGTCTTCCCGGGAAGCCTGACGGATGCTTCGCAGCTCTGTGCCGTCGAACGGGCTGGTGTCGGTCAGGACCCGGTCGGAGGTGCCGTCGCGCCACTGGCCTGCAATGTACTGCTTCGAAGGAATCCAATCCGTAAGGACCTGAGCTGCTGACTCAACCTGCGTTGTCATGTGTTTCTCCTTGAAGTCTCGAGGCATGTCCCGGTTTCAACCGGGCCCGCAGCAGTTTCATTCCCGGGTTTTGACAGCACAGCCTTTTGTCCGGAGGCGCGGAGGGTACCTGCAGACTCTGGACGGGGAGGAAAGCGGAGTCCTACGATACAAGTCACGGCGGACTCCGCAGGTATCGCTGGCAGCACGATGTTCCGGTCCAGGCACCCAAGGGATGGCACTGCATGTCGACGCTCAAGTACTCAACCGATGAATCGGGAACCTTTGTACCGCCGCGCGTCGTGCCCCTATCCAAGGGCCGGATTGTGGTCAACTGGCTCACCTCCACGGACCACAAGACGATCGGCTATATGTATCTGATCGCCTCATTCACCTTCTTCTGCCTGGGCGGCGTTATGGCGCTGGTGATCCGTGCCGAGCTGTTCGAGCCCGGAATGCAGATCCTGCAGTCCAAGGAGCAGTACAACCAGCTGTTCACCATGCACGGCACAATCATGCTGCTGATGTTCGCCACGCCGCTGTTCGCCGGTTTTGCCAACATCATCATGCCCCTGCAGATCGGTGCCCCCGACGTTGCTTTCCCCCGCTTGAACGCTCTTGCGTTCTGGTTCTTCCTGTTTGGCAGCACCATCGCAGTCAGCGGATTCATCACTCCCCAAGGCGCAGCGTCGTTCGGCTGGACGGCCTATGCACCCCTATCCGACACCACCTTTTCGCCCGGTGTGGGCGGTGACCTGTGGGTGTTCGGGCTGGCCCTGTCCGGATTTGGAACCATCCTTGGGTCGGTTAACTTCGTGACCACGATCGTTTGCCTGCGCGCTCCCGGGATGACCATGTGGCGGATGCCGATTTTCACCTGGAACACGCTGGTCACCGCCATCTTGGTCCTCATGGCTTTCCCGCCCCTGGCGGCAGCACTGTTCGCGCTGGGCGCGGACCGGAGGTTCGGGGCGCATATCTACGATGTAGACCGCGGGGGCTCCATCCTGTGGCAGCACCTGTTCTGGTTCTTCGGCCATCCGGAGGTATACATCATCGCGCTGCCGTTCTTTGGCATCGTCTCCGAAATCCTGCCGGTCTTCAGCCGGAAACCAATCTTCGGCTACAAGGGCCTGGTCTTTGCCACCATTGCCATTGGCGCTCTGTCCGTTACCGTCTGGGCGCACCACATGTACGTCACCGGTGCGGTGATGCAGTCCTTCTTCGCCTTCATGACCATGCTGATTGCGGTGCCCACAGGCGTGAAGTTCTTCAACTGGATAGGCACCATGTGGCGGGGGTCCATCACCTTTGAGACCCCCATGCTCTGGAGTATCGGTTTCCTCATCACCTTCCTCTTCGGCGGCCTGACCGGTGTCATCCTGTCCTCACCCCCGCTGGATTACCAGGTGTCAGACACCTATTTTGTGGTGGCGCACTTCCACTACGTGGTCTTTGGAACCGTGGTGTTCGCCATGTTTGCGGGTTTCTATTTCTGGTGGCCAAAATTCACCGGCAAAATGCTCAACGAACGCCTGGGCAAGATCCACTTCTGGATGCTCTTCCTCGGGTTCCACGGAACCTTCATGATCCAGCACTGGCTGGGCGTGAGCGGTATGCCGCGGCGGTATGCGGACTACCTGCCGGAAGACCACTTCACCGGAATGAACCAGCTGTCCACTATCTCCTCCATGCTCCTGGGCGCCTCCATGATTCCGTTCTTCTGGAACGTGTACATCACCTGGCGACGAGGTCGGAAGGTGGGGGTGGACGATCCCTGGGGATTCGGTGGCTCCCTGGAATGGGCAACATCCTGCCCGCCGCCGCGCCACAACTTCACGTCCCTGCCGCGCATCCGGTCAGAGCGCCCCGCCCTGGACCTGCATCATCCGGAGCTCAAACCTCGTCCCAACGAGGAGACGGACAATCCCGCCGTGAAGATCTTCGGAGCGGCGGACATGGGCAGCGAAAAACCCAACGATCCAGATCCGCGCTAGCAGCGTCTAGCTCGCCCGATGCAGGGAGCTTCTCGCCGCTGTCGATTGCAAACGGTGAGCAGAGCTCAGCCAATGCTGGGGCACGGAACGGCAGATAGAAGCGGTGCCGCCCCGGCTCAAAGCCCGGGCGGCACCGCCTTTTGTTCTGCTCCTGCTGTAGGGCCTAGACGCGGCCGCGCAGGCAGTTCAGGTACTTGGCCCATTCAACGGCATACCGGAGCCAGCCCCGGAAATCCCACCAGTGCCGGGGCGGAACCGGAGCAGTGCACACCGGAGCCGGCGGAACCGTGGGAGCGGCCTCCACCGTGACCGGAAGCGTCACCGAGGTGGCGGACGGGTCGGCGGTGAGCACGAGGGTGCCGGCTCCGGAGGCCGACGCCGGAAGAGTCACGTTCACCGTAGCGGTTCCTGAGGCCACCGCGGTGGTGCCCAGAGCGGTGGCCGTGCCGGCAGCGTTGACCCAGCTGGCGGTCAGCCCGGTGTTGACGGGGCTGCCCAGCGAGGTCAGATCCAGGTCGGAAACCGTGAAAGTCACAGCGCTTCCGGCCTTTGCAGCAGCCGGAGCACCCTTCACGATGACGCCCTGGCGGGCGAAGTCCGGTGAGAGCGGGCTGTTGGCCTCGAGGTAGCTGATCCACGCATCGCGGTCCACCAGGCCCGTATCCCGGGTATTGGTGCCTTCGGTGAAGACGGTGAAGTTGTCTCCGCCCTGGGCCAGGAAGCTGAACGTGCCCACCCGGTAAGCGCGGTTCGGATCCATCGCGGCACCGTTGATGGTGACGGTCTGGATCCGCGAGCCCCGCGGCTGGTCCGGGTCATAGGTGTAGGTGATGTTGTCGGAGAGACCCAGCGCCAGGAAGGCACGCGAGCTTCCGTCGGGCTGCCACTGCTGCTCCAGCATCGTTTTGAGCTGGGCACCGGTGAGGGTGGTGGTCCACAGGTTGTTCACGAACGGCAGCACGGCGTTGGCTTCCGCATAGGTGACCACGCCGTCGTCGCCGTAATACAGTTCCGCGCGCAGGCCGCCGGGGTTGGTAACACCGATTTCGGCGCCGCCGCGTTCAGCGGAGGACAGCGTGTTCAGCAGGGAGTCCGCCACGACGTTGCCCAGCGTGGACTCCTTGCTCCGGTCATCCCGAACCGTACCGTTGAAGGCGGTTGTGATGTCTGCGGTGACTGAACCGACCGGCTGGTTGCCGATCTCGGCGGAGTAGGCCAGCGCCGCATCCACAATGGACTTGACCTCGGCCACCGCGGGATAGGCGGCAACGAGCGACTCGGCGCTCGCCGTGGTCCGCGGAACGTTGGTGGCCGTGTAGGACAGGACTTCATCCGTTTCCGGGTTGTAGTCCAGGTTTATCTGGCCAATAAATTCGCCGTAGGAGCCGGTCTGCAGCACCGGGCGGGTTTTACCGTCGACGCCGGGAACAGGGGCATCCCAGGCGTACTGCTTGTGCGTATGGCCGGTGTAGATGGCATCCACGAGTGCGCTGGTGCCGGTGACAATCTCGGCGAACGCGCCGCCGTCGGCCAGCTCTGCCTCCAGGGAAGCGCCGTCGGGGGTGCCGCTGCCGGCGCCCTCGTGGTATTCGGCGATGATAACGTCCGCCAGGCCTTCCGCCTGGAGACGTTCAGCCACGCGGTTCACGGCCTCCACCGGATCGCCGAAGTCCAGCTCCGCAATTCCTCCGGGGGTGACCAGAGCCGGTGTCTCTTCGGTGATGGCACCGATGACGGCCACGGAGACGCCGTTGACGTCCAGGATGGTGTATTCCTCCAGAGCCGGAGTGGTGGTGCCCTTGAGGTAGACGTTCGCGCCCAGATAGGGGAAGTCCGCGGCCGGATCAACGCGGTCCGTGAGATCGGCGTAACCGGCGTCGAACTCGTGGTTGCCCACGGCGGAGGCACGAAGACCCAGTGCGTTCAGTACGTCAAGGGTAGGTGCATCCTGCTGCACTGAGGAGGCAAACAGCGAGGCCCCGATGTTGTCGCCTGCCGAGAGGAACAGTGTGCTGCCCCCGGGTGCGGCGGCCTTGAGCTGTTCAACGGTTCCGGCGAAATTCACGGTGTTGGCGTCAATGCGGCCGTGGAAGTCGTTGATGTTCAGCAGGTTCAGCTCTTCGGTTCCTGCTGAAGCCGGAGTCAGGTCCAGGCCCACAAGGATCGGATCGTGGTCCGAGGACCGGTAGGGATCCGGGGCGTAGTAGTTGGTGACGTTGGTGTTGTAGCGGCTGTATTCAAGGGCCACCGACTCTACGGAGTTGATGTTCCAGATGTCGGCTCCGGTGACGGCTTCCGCTGCCTCCGGAGAGGCCAGGATGTGGTCGAGGGAACCGACCATCCCGCTGAAGGCGTAGGAGTGCTTTCCGGTGGCTTTGCCCAGGTTCACGTAGCCGGCCTCGGCCAGGACATTCATCGGATCTTCGGCGGCGTAGGAGTTGAAGTCGCCGAGGAGGAAAATCCTCTCGGTGCCGGCAGCCTTGGCCGTACTGTCTGCGAAGGTGGCCAGTGCCTGCGCCTGCCGCACGCGGTCTGCGTTCCAGCCGCCCTGCCCGGTGTCGGCATTTTCGCCGGTTGCGGGGGCCGATCCCTTGGACTTGAAGTGGTTGCTGACGGCCAGGATAGTGGAGCTGTCCTCTCCGCCCGCCGGCTTGAACGCCTGCGCCAGCGGTTCACGCGCGTTGGAGAACACGGTTTCATCGTTGAGGATCACGGATTCGCCCACCGGCTCGGCGGCGGCAGTGCGGAAAATGAAGGCGGTGCGGATGACGTCTTCAGCGGTCGGCAATGCTGCGGGGGAGCGAACGTAGTCCCAGGTTCCCGGCGCGGCCTCGTTCAAGGCTGCGGTCAGGTTCGCCAGCGCTTCGTCCCGGTCCTTGCCGAACACGGCCGAGTTTTCCACCTCCATCAGGGATACGACGTCGGCGCCCAGGGTATTGATGGCGGCGACAATCTTGGCCTGCTGGCGCTCGAGGTTCTCTGCGTTTGCGGCGCCGCGGGCATCGCAGCCGCCGCGTACGGTCAGCGGCGCGCCGGAGCGGTCGTTGTAGTAGGTGCAGCCGGCCAGGTCAGCGCCCGTGGTGCTGAAGTAGTTCAGCACGTTGAACGAGGCGAGCTTGAGGTTGCCGCCCACGCTTTGGGGTGCGGCGGTGCGGGTGGCCTCGAACGACGCCGGGGCCACCTCTGCGGCGTTGGCTGCGGTCAGGGCGGTGAGCGGCTGAAACTTCCAGGCACTGTTGCGGTAGTCCAGGATGACGCCGGTGGTGAAGGCGGCGGCCGCCCCGATGCGCACCGGATTCTCCAGGGTCAGGTAGGGCAGGGGGGTGCCCTGGTTGGCGGCGCTGAGGAAGTTGGTGCTGGCGCCGTCGTCGAGCTTCACGGCCCGGGCGGCGTTGTCGGCGACGACGGCGTTGTGCTCGGGAGTGCCCACGGCGGATACCGCGGTGGGCTGGACCAGGGGCGTATCTCCGGCGGCAAGCCCGATTTCCGCGTACTGGTTCAGGGAATAATTGTCGGTGACCGTATAGCTGCCCTGCGGTGCCAGCAGCATGCCCTCGAGGACTTCGCGTTCTGCATCGGTGGCGGGCCAGGTGACAGTGGCGGGCTTGACCTCCTCGGCAGGTTCGTCGAGTTTTGTCATGTTGCCGGCAGCGACGGTGAGCTGGGTGAGACCGAAGTACTCGCCCACGGTGCCGCTGACCTCAACATAGTCCCCGGCGGCGACGGAGCCGACGGTGTCTGCGGAGAAGACGAAGATACCGTCCGAGGCGGTGTGGGTTGCCGGGTCCAGGGCGCCGCCGGTTCCGGGGGTCTGGAGGTAATAGCCGTTGAAGCCGCCGGTGGGGTAGACCCCGGTGACTTTTCCGCGGGTGGTGACGGTTTGGCCGGCCAGCGGGCTGGCGTCGCCGGTGTCCTGGATTTCCGCGATCGGAACGGCGCCGGCCGGCGGCTCGGCGGGTGTGGTGGGCGTGGGGGTTGGTGTGGGACTTGGTGTGGGACTTGGTGATGGCTCGGGAGGAGCGGTGCTGCCAGTGCCCGTGGGTGTCACCTCGGCGCTGAGGAGGAAGTCGGCAGCATTGTTGTCAGTGTCTATGAAGCCGGTGCGGTTCAACGACTTGGGGTCGGCGTTGCCCGCCGGCGCCGCGGCGGCCGAAGTTTCGAAGGTGTTGGAGGTTCCGTAGCCGAGCAGGTCTACCACGCCCGCGGTGCCCGGGTCCGAACCGATGGGCAGGGGATCAACGCGCGTGGGCTGGTTGGACAGGATCAGGGTGCCGCCCGCGCCGCTGAAGCTGGCTCCGACGGTCGCGTCGGCCGCGGGCAGGGGAGCGCCGCTGGCGCCGTTGGAGGCACCGGACACCAGGTAGTAACCGCCGGCGGGGATGGAACCGGACAGCGCGCCGGGGCCGGTGGGCGCCGTCGTCGCGCCAGCCGACCGGTACTGCAACGACCAGCCGTCAAGGCTGACATCCTCCGCAGTGGGGTTGTACAGTTCCACGAACTTGTTGGCGAACGGCGCATTTGCGCTGCCGCCGCTCAGGTAGGCCTCATTGATGATGATGCCGGGGGTGGCAGCGGCAGTGCTGTCTTGTGCGTAGGCCGGCAGCGCCGTGATGGGGGCTGCCAGCAGGCCGGCTGAGAGGGTGGTTCCCAGCGCGGCCTTCCAGAATGTTGGGCTCATGCCTCTTGCTCCTTGGTCAGCTGCGATGACAGCGGACGGTAGTGGCCGCCGCGAGCGGCGCCGAGGGGGGTAACGCGAGTGACGCAGGTAATACTATGTGGTCCACGTTACGAACAGGTGACCCCATGGTGGCCGGCGGGGCAACAGAGGTTGAGTGAAACAGCAGCGGATTCGGGAATCCGGGTTCGCAACACAAAAAAGTGCTGCCGGCCCTCTGCGGGCCGACAGCACTTCGCTGGTGTGCGGAGGAACCGGGAGGGGTCAGTCCGTGCGCTGCTCATAGGCAGCGGTCCGCTGCTGAATGCGCCGCAGTCGGTCGACGTCGAACTTTTCCCCGCGTTTGAAGTCGTACAGTCCGTTCTTTTCCTGGAAGACGTCCGTCAGCTGCGTGTAGCAGTAGCCGAACATGTTCGGGTCATCGAGCAGAACGTTCGTCAGCCCCTCGAACCGGGCGTAGAACTCCTCCTCGGAGCGCACCCGGTCTCCGTATCCCCAGGAGTCGGCCTGATCGCTGCCGACGGCGGTGCGCTCCTGTTCCGCCGCGTCGGCCTCCGCCTCGTTCCACCAGATGCCGCCGTACTCGGAGACAAAGAAGGGCTGGCCCGCGTAAGGCAGCGAATACTCCGTCTGCGCGTGCGGCAGCCCAATCTCGCCCAGAGTAGCCGGCCGGTTCAGGTAGGGGCGGCCGTCGGCGAGGCCCTGCTGCTCGGCGCGGAACGCTTCGGGATCCTGCTCGTAGGAGTGGGAGTCATAGACGTCGGTTTCCAGCACCCGGTGGGAGTAGCCGGAGGCGTCAATCACAGGCCGGGAGGGATCGGCCAGCTTGGTTGCCAGAAACATGGCCCGGGTGACGTCGTCCAGCACCGTGATGCGGTCATGGAGCACCTGATGGGTCTCGTTCAGCGGGCACCAGCCAACAATCGAGGGATGGTTGATGTCCCGCTGGACCGCTTCCAGCCACTGGGAGATGAAAGAGGCGTCCGGCTTTTGATTGGCGCCCATGGGCCCCTGGCCGGAGACGCCCCAGTCCCCGAATTCGCCCCAGACCAGGTAGCCGCGAAGGTCCGCGTGGAAAAGGAAGCGCTCTTCGAAGACCTTTTGGTGCAGTCGGGCACCGTTGAAGCCAGCCGCGACGGACAATTCGATGTCGTCAATCAGCGCCTGGTCCGACGGCGCCGTCATCAGGGACTCGGGCCAGTACCCCTGGTCCAGCACCAGCCGCTGGAAGACGCGCCGGCCGTTGAGTCGGAAGGAATTGCCGTCAATGCCCACCGAGCGCAGTGCGGTGTAGCTGCGGATCCGGTCCACTTCGGTGCCGCCGTTGCGCAGCGAGATCTCGAGTCCGTAAAGCTGCGGATCTCCCACATCCCAGAGGCGGACGTCTTCGGCCGGCACTGAGAGGAGCAGCGTGGGTGCCAGATCGAACGCGGTGCTCACGGAGGCCTCTGCCACCGTGCGTCCGTCATGGTCCGTAAGGCCCACTGTGAGCGTGCCGTCGGGGAGGTTGCCGGTCAGCGGTGCGGTGACGGAGAAGGTGCGGGCGGCGAGGTTCGGCGTCACCTGGATGCGGGTTACCGCAGTGGCCGGCACGCCTTCGAGCCAGACCGTCTGCCAGATCCCGGTGGTCCGGGTGTACTGGCAGTGCGTGTTGGCAAACCAGGTGGCCTGCTTTCCGCGGGCCTGCACTTCGCCGTGCAGGTCCCGGGCGCGCACGGTGATGACGACGTCGTCGCCGGGCCCGGCCACGCCGGAGAGGTCGGCGTCGAACGGCGTGAAACCGCCGCGGTGTCTGGCCACCTCGGTGCCGTTGGCCCAGACCGTCGCGTCATAGTCGACCGCGCCAAAGTGCAGGATCGGCCGCAGCCCGGTCCAGTCGGCCGGGACGCTGACGGTCCGCCGGTACCAGACGGCGTCCAGGAAGTCTGTCTCACCGACACCGGACAGTTCGGATTCGGGGGCAAAGGGTACCGTGATGACCGCGCGCAGCGGGCGTTCCAGCAGCCCCCGGTCCAGGCCCGAATCGCTGCGGTCAACTTCAAAGTCCCAGGTGCCGTTGAGGTTGACCCAGTGCTCGCGCACAAACTGGGGCCGGGGATGCTCGGGACGGGGAATGTCCGTGGCGGCTACGGGCGGGTCAAACGCGGGGAGGGTCATGGAACATCCTTCGGGCGGGAGAAAAATTGTGATCCCAGTCAACCTCAGGCCGCGTCGAATTGCAACGTTAGAATTATCGGCTGAAATTCGGTGAAATGAGGAGCGGTGAAAGGAGCGGGGTCTCCAATGCCCGGGCCAATACGGTCCGGGCAGCTCTGCTGTGGGCTAGGAGCGGGCCGCCGGGGCGGATGATTCCCGTTCCACCAGGCGGTGGGGAATCACCACCTCACCCTCGAGCTGGCCGAGCACAGAATCCAGCGCTGCCTCCGCCAGGGCCCCCAGATCCGGCGCCACCGACGTGAGTCCGGGCGACGTGTAGCCCACCTCGTCGATGTTGTCCCAGCCCACCAGGGCCAGGTCGGAAGGAACATTCCGGCCCATCTCCCGAGCGGCCGCTAACGCACCGACGGCAAGCAGGTCATTGGCGCAGACGATTGCGTCCACGTCCGGGGCGGCAAGGATGCCGCGGGCCAGCGCATAACCGTCTTGCCGGAACCAGGAATTGGTGGACGCCACCAGCGAGCCGTCGAAGGGCAGGCCGGCAAATCGCAGCGCTGCCTTGTACCCCTCGAACCGCTGGCTTCCGGTGGAAATACCGCCGGTGCTGTCGGCGCCCAGGAATGCGATCCGGCGTCGTCCGCCCTCCACCAGATGCCGCACTACGTCAACGCTGGAGGCGGCATTGTCGATCGCGACGTGCGGCACATCAGTGCTGACGATCCGCTCGCCCAGTAGAACCAGCGGGGTGGGATCCGTCCGTTTGGCGATGGCCTCCGCCGTTACCGCCGACGGCGAGAAGATCAGTCCGTCAAAGAGTCGGCCATGCCACCCGTGAAGGTAGTGCTGTTCCACGTCCACCGTGCCGCCGGATATCTCAATGGAGATGGTGTAGCCTCGGCGCTTTGCGGCGTTTTCCAGGGTCTGGGCCAATACACCGAAGTAGGGGTTGTGCAGGTCCGGCACCACCAGGGCAATGGCGCGGGTGGACCCCTGGCGCAGCTGGCGGCCGATCAGATTGGGGGTGTATCCCAGCTCCTCCACAGCCTGCAGGACGCGGGCCCGAGTCTCCGGATGCACCACCGGGCGGTTGTTCATAACATTGGAAACCGTCTTCCAGGACACCCCCGCCCGCTCGGCGACTTCCTTGATGCCCACTCGCTTCACTGGCCGGCTTCCTTCCGCTGGAGAGTCCCGACGGTCCGGCCGGGTATGTGTAGGTGCTAAGAAACTAAGAGTAGACGGTTGGTGATTACTAACGTTAGAATCCTCGCCATGTGGTTCAGCTCACCAAGGAGTCTGTCCTCAATGACGAGCCGGAGTTCAGGGCCAGGGAATGGAGCAGGATGAACATCAAATATCCGGACCGCAGGCAGTTCCTGCAGGGAGCGCTGGCCGCTGCGGTGACCGCTGGCAGCGTGGGTGCGTTGGCCGGATGCGGCAACCCGGCGGGCGGCGCCCGGGAAGCAGTGACCGTCTGGGATCCCTTTCAGGGATCCGACGGGGCCAACATGCGCGGCATCATCAGCGATGTCTCGGACCGGACCGGTCTGGCCGTGCAACCGACCACGCTGTCCTGGGGATCGCCGTACTACACCAAATTGGCCATGAGCTCCGCGTCGCAGCAGCCGCCGGACACCGCCATCATGCACCTCTCCCGGATGCCCGGTTTTGCCCCCGGCGGCCTGCTGGAACCCTGGGACACGGCCCTACTGGCGGAGCTGGGCGTCACCGAGGCGGACTTTGCCCCTGCGGTGTGGGAATCCTGCCAATATGACGGCAAGCTGTTCTCCCTTCCGCTGGATACCCACCCCTTCATCACCTTCTTCAACCAGGACCTGGCCGAGCGCGCCGGCGTGCTGTCAAGTGACGGCACCATGGACATTTCCTCAGCAGACCAGCTCCAGGAAGTGGGAATCAAGCTTGCCGAAGTGTCCGGCAGTTACGGCATCAGCTTTGGCTACGTCATGGACACCGCCCAGGCCTGGCGTCTCTTCTGGGGCCTCTACCGGCAGACCGGCGGGGATTGGTCCCTTGAGACAGGTCAAAAGGCAGCCCTTGACGAGGTCAAGGCCGCAGAAGTCATCGGCTCCGTGGCGTCTTGGATGGGCAGTAAGGCCGTCGCGGACAGCCTGGATTACGAGGGCGGGCTGGCTGCCTTCAATGGAGGCCGGGCCGGCATGATCCTGTCTGGTGTCTGGGAAGTGGCGGGCCTCAAGGCTGCCGTACCGGCACTGGGAGGCATGCCGATGCCCGCAATGTTCGGCAAGCCCGCGGCCTACGCCGACTCGCACAGCTATGTTCTGCCCCGGCAGCGGTCTATGACCGACGAACACCGCCGTTCGGTCTACGAATTCGTCACCTCGGTGATCCGCCAGGGCGGCCCGCAGTGGGGGACAGCGGGCCACATTCCAGCCTATCTTCCGGCCCAGGAAACCTCCGCCTATCAGGGACTTCACCCCCAGACCGACTATGCGGCGGCCGGCGACAACGTGGTGTTTGATCCGCCGGCGTGGTTTGCCGGAGCCGGGACCGAATTCCAGAACCAGATGTCCCAAACTCTTTCGGATGCCTTCCGCGGGCTGAAGAAGCCGATGGACGCCGTTGGCGGCATGCTCTCGGGCATGGACCGTTTCCTGGCCGCCCCGAACCCCACTGCGTGAGGAGCCAGCCATGACCACCACCACCAACAGCCCCGCCAGCACTCCCCGTCCGCCCGCCGCTGCCGGCACCGACGTTCCGCCCCGGCGGACCGGCACGAGGCAGGCGCTGCCCCGGACCGGCTATTGGTTCCTGGCACCGTATCTGCTCTTTTTTGCGGTTTTCCTGGTGTGGCCGATTATTTACGGCCTGTGGATGAGCCTGACCAACAGATCATTGGTCACCGATGATTCCTCATTCACCGGACTCTCGAACTACACCGAGGCGCTCACCGACCCGCAGATGTGGTCCTCCCTGGGCAACACGCTGTTCTTCACGGTCATCTCCTCCGTGCCCCTGATCGTGGTGTCCTTTGCCATGGCGTACCTGGTTTACACGGGGCTGAAGGGGCAGTGGCTTTGGCGGCTGACGTTTTTTGCTCCGTTCCTGCTGCCGGTCTCCGTGGTGACCGCAATCTGGGCGTTCCTCTTTACCAATGACTTTGGCCTGGTGAACGGACTGCTGGAGCGGTTCGGGTTCAGCCAGGTGGGCTGGCTCAGTGACGAGCAGGTGGCAATGTGGTCCATTGCGCTGGTCACGCTCTGGTGGACCGTGGGCTTCAACTTCCTGCTGTACCTCTCGGCGCTGCAGAATATTCCGGACCACCTCTACGAGGCGGCGCAGCTGGACGGCGCCGGCTCCTGGCGGCGGCTGTTTTCCATTACCCTGCCCATGATGAAAAGCACCACCGGCCTGATCATCCTGCTGCAGGCCCTGGCATCGCTGAAGGTATTCGACCAGATTTTCCTGCTTACCGCTGGCGGACCAAACGGAGCCACCCGCTCCATCCTGCAGTACATCTACGACGCCGGGTTCACCGGATACCGGCTCGGTTACGCGTCCGCGACCTCCTACATTTTCTTCGCGCTGATTGTTCTGGTCTCCCTGGTCCAGATGTACTTTGCGAAGCGGAAGGACTCCTGACATGGCCACCACAACCGCGCCGGCAGCTGACACTGCCTCAACGGCCCCGTCCGCCGGCGGAACTGCCGTCGGCGACCGGGCACGCGTCCGAGCACAGAAAAAGCGGGAAGCCGAACACCTGCGCACTCTGACCCTTGGCCCGGGCCGCAAAGGCAGAACCGCGGCCTACGCCGTGGTGGCTGTCCTGGCCGCATTGTGGGCTCTGCCCATGGCGTGGGCTGTCCTCTCCTCGTTCAAGACGGAGGCTGATGTTTCCGCTGCGCCGCTGAAATTCTGGCCGGACAACGGCTGGACTGCGGAGGCTTACCGCAACGTCTTCGCCGCCGGTGACATTCCGCTGTGGATCTGGAACTCGGTGCTGGTCTCCACGCTGGTCACCGTCATCACTGTTACCATCTCCGCGTTGGCGGCCTATGCCTTTTCCCGGCAGAAGTTCCGCGGCCGACGCTGGCTGTTCGTACTGACCGTGGCCGCGTTGATGGTCCCGCCGCAGATCCTCATTGTGCCGCTGTTCGACCAGATGATCGCCCTGCGGCTTTCCGACACCCTGCTGGGCGTGGCCCTGCCGCAGGTGGTGATGCCGCTGATGGTCATTGTGATGAAGAACTTCTTCGACCAGATTCCGGTCGAGCTGGAAGAAGCCGCTCGGCTGGACGGGGCCAGCGACTTCCGGGTCTTCTATTCGGTGGTGCTGCCGCTGTCCCGGTCTATCCTCACCGCGGTCTCGATCTTTGTCTTCATCAGTGCCTGGAACAATTTCCTCTGGCCGTTCATCGTGACCAATTCACCCGAAATCATGACCATCCCGGTGGGACTCGGCACAGTGAAAAACGCCTACGGCGTGCAGTACGCCTCCGAAATGGCGAGCGCGATGATCGGAGCACTGCCGCTCCTGATCGTCTTTATGCTCTTCCAGCGGCACATCATCCGCGGATTCGCCACCTCCGGAATGGGAGGCCAGTAAGTGTCCCAGCGAACTTTCTCTCCGCCGGCGCCGGCGGGCCCGGCACGCATTGCGCCGCACCGCCACTCGCTGGCCGACGGCCGAGAGGCCCTGTTCTTCACGGACCGGGGCGGGCGTCCGGCGCAGCCGGGAACCGACACGCGACCGCTGGAGGACCTGCCGGGCAACGGCGAGGTGCGCTTTGACCGCTTGAGCGGGGAATGGGTGGCGGTTGCCGCCCACCGGCAGGCCCGGACCTATCTGCCGCCAGCGGATCAGTGCCCGCTGTGCCCGGGCGCAGCGGAGCGGCTGTCGGAAATCCCGGCCGGGGACTTTGATGTGGTGGTCTTCGAGAACCGTTTTCCCTCCCTCGGCCCGGCGCTGGGTACGCTGCCGGACGACGACGGCCGGCAGCTGTGGGGCAGCCCCTCGCCGGCGTTCGGGCGCTGCGAGGTAGTGGTTTTCACGCCTGAGCACCAGGCCTCCTTTGCCTCGCTGCCCTACGAACGGGCGCGCACCGTGGTGGAGGCCTGGGCTCAGCGCACGCAGGAGATCTCCGCGATGCCGGGCATCGCGCACGTCTTTCCGTTCGAGAACCGGGGCCAGGACATTGGCGTCACTCTGCACCATCCGCATGGACAGATCTATGCCTACCCTTACGCCGCCCCGCACGCGGCTCGGCTTGCAGAACGCTCGCGCCGGCATCTTGCCGCACATGGCCGGCCGTTGATGGGCGAGCTGCTGGAGGACGAGTTACAGGCAGGGGACCGAATGGTGCTGCAGGGGGAGCACTTTTCCGCCTACGTACCCTATGCCGCCCGCTGGCCGCTGGAACTCCACTTGGTCCCGCACCGCCAGGTTCCGGACCTGGCCGCGCTGAACGGGGTCGAGCGCGACGAACTTGCCGCTCTGTACTTGGAGCTGCTGCAGCGCGTGGACGGGCTGTATGACACACCCACCCCCTACATTTCCGCGTGGCACCAGACTCCGGTGGCTCCGGCGGACCGGGAAGCGGGCTGGCTGCACCTGCAGCTCACCAGTCCGCGCCGGGCGGCGGACAAACTGAAGTTCCTGGCCGGTTCCGAGGCCGCCATGGGCGCTTTTATCAACGACACCACCGCGGAGCGGACCGCCGCCGCGCTTCGGGCTGTCTGCCTGTGAGTACTGCTGTCCAGGCGGTCCATTACCGCGCGGAGACTCTGGCCCGCCGGTTCGCCGAAATTTACGGTTCGGAGCCCGACGGCGTGTGGCGGGCTCCCGGCCGCGTTAACCTGATCGGCGAGCACACCGATTACAACAATGGTTTTGTGCTGCCGTTTGCGATCGACCGCAGCGCCCTGGTAGCCGTGCGGCTGCGCCGGCCGGGCGGCGACCCAAAGGTGCCGGACGGCGTCGTCCGCCTTGCCTCCACCTACGCGCCGAAGGCCCGCCGCCTGTCCCGGGCGCGGTTCCGCATCCGCGGGCTGGCGCCGGGTTCCGCCGACGGCTGGGCCGCTTATCCGGCGGGCGTGGTGTATGCCCTCCAGACCGCCGGTTACCCGGTGCCTGCGTTCGACCTGCTGCTGGATTCCACCGTTCCAGTGGGTGCCGGGCTGTCCTCCTCGCACGCGGTGGAGGTGGCAGTAATTGTGGCGCTGAATGATCTGCTTGGCCTGGAACTGGAGCGTGCGGAGATGGCCCGCCTAACGCAGTACGCAGAGAACCGTTTTGTGGGTGCGCCTACCGGCATCATGGATCAATCGGCGTCTCTGATGGGGCGCGAAGGCAGTGCGCTGTCCCTGGACTGCCGCAATTTGGAAGCGGAGACGGTGCCGCTTCCGCTGGCCGAACACGGGCTGGCAGTTCTGGTGATGGACACCCGCGTAGCGCACAGCCATTCCGACGGCGGTTACAGCGCCCGCCGCGCCTCCTGCGAACGCGGTGCTGCCGTGCTGGGGGCGGAATCGCTGCGGGACGTGCCCGCCGGCGCTGACATGTCCGGCCTTGACGAGGAAACCCGGCGCCGGGTGCAGCATGTAGTGGGCGAAAACCAGCGGGTACGGCAAACGGCCGCGGAGCTCCATGCCGGCCGGATGGATGCGCTCGGACACCTGCTGACAGCTTCACACGCCTCACTGCGAGATGACTTCGATGTGTCCTGTGCGGAGCTGGACCTGGCCGTGGACACGGCACTCACCGCCGGTGCCCTCGGCTCTCGGATGACCGGCGGCGGATTCGGCGGTTCGGCCATTGCCCTGATCCGCTGCGCAGATGAAGAACAGGTCCGCACCGCCGTGCTGAAAGCCTTCCGGAGCCGGGGATTCCGGGAGCCAGTCCTGTTTACGGTCCTTCCGGCTGCCGGGGCCGGCCGGGTAGGACCGGCCCGCTCCGGCACCAGGAACCCGTAGATAAAAACAATGGCGCTGCCGTCCTTTCGGACGGCAGCGCCATAACTGGTCAACCAATTACGGCAAATATTAGCGCTTGGAATCCTTGAAGGATCCTTCTTCTTCCATTTCGAACGGGCCCATAACGGCGCACAGGACTTCGCAGTCATCCGTCATGGTCCAGGTTTCTTCAGTGGGAACAATAAAGGTGGCCTGCAATTGGGACTTGGAGAAAGGCCGCCCTACAAACTGCTCGAATTCCTCTTCGCAGAAGGACCCGGCCGTTGTGTCAATGCCGTCTCCCGGGAACTCGCCCGCAGGCAGCTCAAAGGAGGCGTAGACCTCGCTGATGTGCGGCTATTCGCACGGCACAACTTCCACTGTCTCGATGACATCTTCCTCTCCGCCGGCGTGCTCCGAGAAGCAGTCTCCCACTTGGAGCTACCAGGATTCCATCTCGCGGGGCGGCACGGACGGCTTGGGGCTGGGTGTGTCGGAGGGGTCCGCCTTTCGGGCGTCGGATGGCTCCGAGGCATCGTCAGCGGATTCTGCAGAGTCCGGAGAAGAGGACGCCGGCGCGGATGAATCCGGCACTTCCTCTGCCTCCGCCGATGAGGTTGAACAGCCGGCAAGCAGGCCGGTCAGCAAAACGAAACAAACGAGACCACGAAGGTGCACGGCCTTTGGAGAATTCATGGATAACTCCTCAAGCGAGTGTGATTCTGTGGCGGTGCACCCCCATGGCGGCCGGAAACCTCCCGATCATCCTAGGAAAACCGAGCTGGATTTTCGAATTAGGTCATCGTTGATGAAATGCAGAAAGGCTTTTCGGCGGGTGTTTTGAAGTTTTTTGGTGCTCGTTGCGGGCATGATCGCTTCGCGCCGCCCCGCCTGCGCCTCGTGAGGGACTCACGGCAGCAAAAAAGCGGGCCCCTGAGGGGCCCGCTTTTTGTTCTGCGCGGAAGGTAAGGGATTCGAACCCTTGGTACGGGGTTACCGCACACTGGTTTTCAAGACCAGCTCCATCGGCCGCTCGGACAACCTTCCCCCTAGTAGTCTGTCAGACAGGTGCATTTCACCAAAATTCGATCAAGCTCCGTGGAGGACAGAATGAGAGCAATTGTCATTAATACGCCCGGTGGCCCGGAAGCCCTGCAGATGCAGGACGTCCCCGCACCGGTGCCCGGACCCGGGGAAGTCCTGATCGATGTAGCGGCCGCCGGCCTCAACCGGGCTGATGTGCTGCAGCGCCAGGGCCACTATCCAGTGCCGGCCGGAGCGTCTGAATACCCGGGACTTGAGGTGTCCGGCCGGGTCGCGGCCGTCGGAACCGGGGTGGAAGGGCTCTCGGTGGGAGCCGACGTCGTCGCCCTGCTGACGGGCGGCGGCTACGCCGACCAGGTGAACGTACCGGCGGGGCAGGTCCTGCCCGTACCGGCGGGAATTGACCTGGTGACTGCCGCGTCCCTGCCTGAAACCGCGGCCACAGTTTTTTCCAACCTCTTCATGGCCGCCGGAGTCACTGAGGGTGACCACGTCCTGATCCACGGTGGAGCCGGCGGTATTGGCACCATGGCCATCCAAATGGTGGCAGCCTTTGGTGCAGTGCCCATGGTGACGGCGGGCTCGGACGAGAAGCTTGAACTGGCACGCTCGCTGGGCGCGGAAATTCTGATCAACTACAAGGCTGAGGACTTTGTGGCGCGGGTGCATGAAGTCACCGGCGGCCGGGGTGCGGATGTCATCCTGGACGTCGTCGGGGCGAAATACCTGCAGCGCAACCTCGAGGCGCTGGCGGTATCAGGACGCCTCGTCATTATCGGACTGCAGGGCGGTGCAAAGGCGGATATCGATCTGAACCTGCTGATGCTCAAGCGCCTGGCTGTCATCGGAACCACGCTGCGTGCCCGCCCGGCAGAAGAAAAGGCGGCGATCATGCAGGCGGTCAAGAAGTATGTCTGGCCGCTGATTGAATCCGGCAAGATCCGGCCGCTGGTGGATAAGACGTTCCCGCTCGCTGAAGCCGCCGCGGCGCACGAGTATTTCGATTCGGGCGTCCACATAGGAAAAATCCTGCTGACGGCCTAAGGCAGCCAGCGGCGGGTACCAGCGGAAACGGCCCGCAGGTATCCGCCTTACCTGCATCCCGGCCAGGCCGGTGACTGTTCCGAACAGTCACCGGCCTGTCTTGTGTGCGGTGTCACTGTGCACTGCTACCCTCGGGGGCAAGAGCGCGGAATCTTCCGTCTCCGGGCCGGTTTCACTGCCGGCTTCCACCCCGTCATTACCGCATGCAAAGGGACCCTCCATGAGTGAGAATCACCGGCGCCGGGCCGCTCCCGGAAATCCTGAGGACAACGACGTCCTGGTACAGGATCCGGATCTTCCGCCGGTGGCGCTGGATCCCGAAGCAGCAGAAGCTGACGACCGCCAGTGGACGCCGCTGAAGATTGCCGTCTGGTCGGCAATTGCCCTGTTGGGCGGTGTGAGCTGGTACATGCTGGCGCTGGTCCGCGGAGAAACTGTGAACGCCATTTGGTTTGTGTTCGCAGCAGTCTGCACGTACTTCATCGCCTACCGCTTCTATTCCAAGTTCATTGAGCGCAAGCTCCTGCAGCCCAACGACCGCAGGGCGACTCCTGCTGAATACAAGGCGGATGGAAAGGACTACGCAGCAACGGACCGGCGCGTCCTGTACGGCCACCACTTCGCTGCCATCGCCGGTGCCGGGCCCCTGGTCGGGCCCGTCCTCGCCGCCCAGATGGGCTACCTGCCGGGCACCATCTGGATCATCATCGGCGTCGTCCTCGCCGGCGCCGTCCAGGATTACCTGGTCATGTTCTTCTCCATGCGCCGCGGCGGCCGTTCGCTGGGCCAGATGGCCCGCGAAGAGCTGGGCCGCGTGGGCGGCACCGCTGCCCTGATCGCCACGCTCGCCATCATGATCATCATCGTGGCCATCCTGGCACTGGTAGTGGTCAACGCTCTGGCGGAGAGCCCCTGGGGTGTCTTCTCAGTGGGCATGACCATTCCGATTGCCCTGTTCATGGGTGTCTACCTGCGGTTCCTGCGCCCGGGCAAGGTCACCGAGGTGTCCATCATCGGTTTTGTCCTGCTGCTGCTGGCCATCATCGGCGGCGGCGTCATCGCCGACACCGCCCTGGGTGATTTCCTGACCCTGGACAAGACCGTCATCGCCTGGGGCATCATCATCTACGGCTTCATCGCCGCAGTGCTTCCAGTCTGGCTGCTGCTGGCCCCGCGCGACTACCTGTCCACCTTCATGAAGGTGGGCACCATCGTGATGCTGGCCGTGGCCATTATTATCGTGCGGCCGGAAATCACCGTGCCGGCGATCAGCGAATTCGCGTCGGCTGACAACGGTCCGGTGGTTGCCGGCCCGCTGTTCCCCTTCCTCTTCGTCACCATCGCCTGCGGTGCCCTCTCCGGCTTCCACGCGTTGATCGCCTCCGGCACCACCCCGAAGATGATCGAGAAGGAACGCCAGACCCGCTTCATCGGGTACGGCGGCATGCTGATGGAATCCTTCGTGGCCATCATGGCCCTGGTTGCGGCCATCTCCATTGACCGCGGCATCTACTTCGCGATGAACTCCTCGGCCGCAGCCACCGGCGGCACGGTGGAAGGCGCCGTCGCGTTCGTCAACAGCCTGGGCCTGGCGGGAGTGAACCTGACCCCGGACATGCTCAGCAACATGGCTGCGAACGTGGGCGAGGAATCCATCGTCTCGCGCACCGGCGGCGCTCCCACGCTGGCCGTGGGACTGGCCCAGATCATGCAAAGCCTCATTGGCGGCTCCTCGATGATGGCGTTCTGGTACCACTTCGCCATCATGTTCGAGGCCTTGTTCATCCTTACTGCTGTGGACGCCGGAACCCGCGTGGCGCGCTTCATGCTGCAGGACTCCATCGGCAACTTCATTCCCAAATTCCGTGACACATCCTGGCGCACCGGCGCGTGGATCTGTACGGCCGTCATGGTGGGAGGTTGGGGCTCGATCCTGATCATGGGGGTCACGGACCCGTTGGGCGGCATCAACACCCTGTTCCCACTCTTCGGCATCGCGAACCAGCTGCTCGCGGCGATCGCCCTGGCAATCTGCCTGGCCATCCTGGCAAAGAAGAACGTGTTCAAGTACATCTGGATTGTGGCGCTACCGCTGGCGTTCGCGTCCGTGGTGACCATTACCGCGTCCATGTACAAGATCTTCAGCCCGGTTCCGGCCGTCGGTTACTGGGCACAGCACAATGCCTTCAAGGGGGCACTGGAACGCGGGGAGACAAGCTTCGGAACGGCAAAGACCGTGGAGGCCATGGACGCGGTGGTTCGGAACACCTTCATCCAGGGCACCCTTTCCATTGTGTTCGTGACACTGGCCATCATTGTCATCATCACCGCAGTCATCGCAAGCATCCGCTCTTATCGGACCGGCGGCGCGCCCAGTGCCGAGGATCCGGCGGTACCCTCACGGATGTTCGCTCCGGCGGGCTTCCTCGCCACTGAAGCGGAGAAGGAAATCCAGGCGCAGTGGGATGCCCTGCCCACAGACCGGAAGGTTGTCCGAAAGGCACACTCATGAGCACTGGATCGGTGAAGGACGGGCTGCGTGGTTTTGTCCGGTTCTTCCGGGACGTCATGGGGGAGGACGCCTACCGCAAGTATGTTTCCTTCCATCAGTCGTCCGGGTGCACGGGACCGATGCTGACGGAGCGCGAGTTCTGGAAAGACAAAATGGACCGCCAGGACTCTAACCCCGAGGGCCGCTGCTGTTAACACGAGTTGTGCTTCTGCAGTGCTGAGAGATGCGTAAGCCGACGGCGGCACCTGTTTGGGTGTCGCCGTCGGGCCCTCACCGCTGGAGCCAGATGCTTTGGCGTATGTCGCTTTGTTTCCCGGCCTTGAGCAGCCGCCGGGGCCCGGCTTACCGTGAAGCATGGGACATCACCGGAATAACGAGGACCTCCCGCAGGACAAGCACCTGCGCGAAGACATCAGCCTCCCTTTCCGGGAGACGGATAACGAGGACGAGCACTTGGCGGACGACGTCAACCTGCCCCGCGGTGAAAGCGTGGGACCGGAATTTGATGAACGGCACTACACTGCCGGTCAGCTGAACGCAGGTCAACGGGTGCCAGGGCTGAGCCCGGACGGCGAGTACAGCAAAAAGCGCGCGGAAGAGCTCGAAAGCTGACCCTCCCCCCGGCAACGGGGCTCAACCATGAGAGCATTAACGCATGACTGAAGAGAACGGATCCGCCGACCGGCCGGATACGGCGCCCGCGCCCGGTTCCGACGATTCATCACACGCCGGAACCATCGGCAGCGGCCCTGAAACACCGTCCAGCAACCCGCCGGTGGGCGATACCTCCCAGAGGAGGTCGCCGGCGCCCGGAACCGCCGCCCCCAACAAGACCTCGTCGGGTGCCGGGGGAGATCCCAGCGGGCCCGGAAGCGCCGCCGGCACCGGAGAGAGCGCTTCTGGACCGGCCAAACTGCAGGAACTGGTTGACCAGCCTGCCAAGGTGATGCGGATCGGCACCATGATCAAGCAGCTTCTGGAAGAAGTCCGCAACGCGCCGCTGGACGATGCAGCCCGCAACCGCTTGGCCGAAATCCATGGACGGTCCCTGCATGAACTGGAAGACGGACTGGCCCCGGAACTGGTGGAGGAACTGCACCGCATCAACCTGCCGTTCGTTGATGACTCCGTTCCGACGGACGCCGAGCTCCGAATAGCCCAGGCCCAGCTGGTCGGCTGGCTGGAAGGGCTGTTCCGGGGTATTCAGACTGCCATCGCGGCACAGCAGACCGCCGCCCAGCAGATGGCCTCACGCCTGCAGCTGCGCCAGCTGCCTCCGGGCACCGTCCTGGCTCCCGGTGTCATCATCGGCGAGAACGGCGAGCCGCGCCGTGCCGATGCCGCCGTTCAGGGGCGTCCGGCCTCCACCCATCCCGAACCGCACACCGGTCCCGGGCAGTATCTGTAGGACCAATGGCACTATTTGCAGCCGCCCGCCAGGGGCGGAAGGATGACACTCAGCTTGGAAAGGGCGTGTGGCGCAGGGCCCACGACCGCTTTACCCGAGGCCTGGACCGCTACCACCAGATGTTGGAGGGGGTCGAAGATGACGCCGTCTACAACGAGCTGGTGACGGTGGCCAACGGATTGGCTGAGCTGCTGCCGCGGGTGCGGGAGGTGTGCATGAGTGCGCAGCGCCGCCTGCCCAGCGACGGGCAGAATATTCCCGGCGCGCTGATTGCGGTGCACCGGGCGCTGTCCCGCAGCGGTAACTCCCTGGCGGCCACGGCCGAGGCAGCGGCCATGTCCCGCCTCGAAGGGGAACGCTGGGGGTACGCTTCCGCGGGTCTGGAAAACGTCCACCGTCGCGCGCAGCTCGTGGCTGAAGATATTTTGGAGGCCGAACGCGCGCTGAAGGCCGCCGTCAGCGGGCCTGCGGGTTCCTGAAAATAATTCCGGGAAATGGGAATAGGGCCGGTGCTTTTTTCGCGTCCAGCATAGAGGCGCCATTCACTGCGCATTACTGCACGTCATTTGCGAGGATAGGCGAATGACTACATCTCCTCTTGTGACATTCAATGACGGCAATACCATTCCCCAGCTCGGCTACGGTGTGTGGCAGGTTGAGGACTCGGTGGCCGAAAAGGTTGTGGGCCAGGCCTTCGACGCCGGCTACCGGCACATCGATACCGCCAAGATCTACGGCAACGAGGCCGGCGTCGGCCGCGCCATTGCCGCCACCTCCGTGCCTCGCGAGGACATGTTCATCACCACTAAGGTGTGGAACGCGGACCAGGGCTACGAAGAGACGCTGAAGGCTTTTGACGCCTCGATGGAGCGCCTGGGCCTGGAAACGCTGGACCTGTACCTGATCCACTGGCTGCAGCCCAAGCAGAACAAGTACGTGGACACCTGGAAGGCCCTGATCGAGCTGCAGAAGCAGGGGCGCGTGAAGTCCATTGGTGTCTGCAACTTCACCGTTGAGGCACTGCAGGAAATCATTGACGCCACCGGCGTCGTCCCGGTCCTGAACCAGGTGGAAACCCACCCGTACCTGAACCAGTCCGAGCTGCGCGCCTTCGAGGCCAAGCACAACATCCTGCACGAGTCATGGTCCCCGCTGGGATCGGGCAAGGGTCTGCTGGAAGATCCCAAGCTGGCGGAGATTGCCGCGAAGTACGACGGCGCCACCCCGGCCCAGGTGGTCATCGCCTGGCACCTGGCGCTGGATAACATCGTGATCCCCAAGTCCGTTACGGAATCCCGGATCAAGGAAAACTGGGAGGCCTTGAACGTGAAGCTCTCGGCTGAGGACATCGAGGCCATCAACGCCCTGGATAACGGCACCCGCTACGGCGCTGATCCGGCCACGGCCGACTTCGCCTAACACCGGGCGCACCAAAAGGGGCGCAACACCCAACCGGGTGTTGCGCCCCTTTTTTGCTGCCTTTATTGGCTGCGTTTGTTTGCGGAGTCCGGGATCCCTTAGGCCGCTGCGGCTTCCTCCAAGGGGACCCGCACCGGCCAGTTCTGCCCGTCGAGGATGACCTGCGCGCAGTGCTGCGTCCTGGTGTTCAGCACGATGGGTGCCAGCAGATTGACCGTGGTGCCCGCCTCCGTGGAGTTTGCGACGACGAGGACCCGGGCTTCGCCGGCGTCGGCAAGGTCGAGCTGATGCCGCTGATCTTCGCTGATTTCCGGCTGATATCCGGGCAGGTATACAGCGGCGTCCAGCACGAAAAGCCGGAGGCCCTCGGCGTCGCCGCTCCGTTCCGACTTCAGCGAGTACAGCCCCTCCGCGCCGTCCACGGCCGAGAGGACAAAGTCCACCTCGGGGGCAAAGCCCGGCGGCGGAGCTAGGAACGTTGTGCGCACGCTCATCGCAGGAAGTCCATGAGGGTGGGCTGCAGCGCCCGTGCGGTGACCGAGAGGGCCGTCTGGTAGGAAAGCTCCTGCAGCTTCAGGTCCAGGATCACCTTGGCGGTGTCCAGGTCCTCGATGCCCGAGCGCCGTGCCTCCAGGCTCACGGTCTGCTCCAGATTGGTGTCCCGGGCCTTCAGGACGGCCGCATGCCGCACTCCCACTTCGGTATGGCGCGAAAGGATCGTGTTGGCACGGGCATCTATCGACGCAAGATGCCCCGTCACATCCGCTCCGGAGCGCAGGTCAGCCGCGAGGCTGTCGACCAGTGCGAAGACGGAACCGGCACCGGAGCCGAAAACGGCCGAGCCGTCGGCGTCGACCCGAACCGGCGCGCCGCCGTCCACCCGGCGCATCACTCCCGCACCCGAACCGCTGTGGACGAATTCACCGTTTACCTCAGTGAAAGCACCCTTGGCATTCGAGTTTCCGGCGAAGACACTCCGCCCGGCAAACGTGGTGTTGGCTTCCTTGAGCAGATCCTGCTTCAGGCCCTCAAGCTCAGTGGCCACGGCGTCCTTGTTCGCGGGAGACAACCCGGCGCTGGCGCCCCGCAGTGCCAGGTCCTTAATGCGACGCATCAGGTCCGTGGTGTTGTCCAGTGCGGAATCCACAGTGGTGAGCCACCCGTCGGCGTCGTTGATGTTGGAACTGTACTGGGCATTGGCCCGGATTTCGGCCCGGACCTTCAGGGCATCCGCCGTTCCGGCCGGGTTGTCCGACGGCCGGGTGATGGCGGTGGAGGAAGAAACCTGTTCCTGGAGCTTGGCCATGCGGGACATGTTGGCCTGCAGGTTCTGCTGGGCGTTGCGGGCCAGGGTCTGGTTGGTGGTGCGGGTGATCACGGGTTACCTTCCAACAATTCCGGTGCGGTTAATCAGGGTGTCAAGCATTTCGTCAATGGCGCTCATGACGCGGGCGGCGCCCTGATAAGCATGCTGGTATGCCAGCAGGTTCATGTTTTCCTCGTCCAGGTCCACCGAGGAATTGGCCAGCTGCAGCCCGACGGCGGATGATGCGGCAACGCCGGCGAGCTTGGCCTGCTGCAGTTCGCTGCGGGCTGCGGCGCCGGTGCCCGAGACGAAGGCTGACCACATTTTGTCGGGGGAGTCGGCGGAGGTTCCCAGCTGGGAGATCTTGTCCGCAATGGACCCGTCGAACCCGCCGGTGCCGTTTCCGGCGGCAATCCCGGACGCGCTGGTGGGAATGATGTGCAGGCTCAGCGCCGGCTGCCCGGCGTCGAGGCCAAAGAAGTCCAGCCCGGTGGTGCTGCCCGGTGTTCCGTCGCCGGGAGCGGTTCCGGTGCGGTGCACGGCGTTGACCGTCGAGGCCAGTTTCTCGGCCAGCAAGTTGTAGGAGGCCGCGGCCTTGTCCAGGTCGGCGCCCGGTGCCAACAGGCTCAGGGCTCCGGCCATTTCCCCGCTGGACAGTGCCACGGAGTCACCGGGCCGGTGGCTCCACACCACCCGGACCGGGTCGCCGCCCAATGCCGTTCCGCCGGCAACTTCAACCGGACGGAAGACCTCGCCGGTGACAAAGGCATTGCCATCCACGAGGATGTCCACCATCCCGTCGGCGCCCTCGCGGACGGTTCCGCCGGCCAAGGCGGCCACCGTAGAGGCCAGGGCATTCCGCTGGTCCAGGAGTTCGTTAACGGAGCCGCCGTTGGACAACGCGGAACGAATCGCTCCGTTGAGTCCGGCAAGCTGTGCTCCGGCGGTGTTCAGCTCATCCGCCATGGAGGTCAGGTCTGAGCGTACGTCCTTGAACTGGTTGGCCACGGAGAGATACCCGGAGGAGATGCGGCTGGCCACGGTCGCGGCTTCATTGAGGAGGACTTCCGCTGCGGCGGGGTCGCCCGGTTTGTTCGATACGCCCTGCCACGCGGACCAAAAATCGTCCAGGGACGCCGAGATGCCGTTGTCGCCGGGCTCGTTGAGGCTGACCTCCAGGGCGGAAAGCGCGTTAGCGCGGACCGCTGAGAAGCCCGAAACTGCGGTGGTGGCGCGTACGCGGGCGTCCAGCTGCATGCTCCCGAGCCGGGCAATGCCGTCCACTGTGACGCCCTGCCCCACCCGGGGGCCGGTGCTGAACCCGGTGGATGACAGCGGCGCCGTGGCTGATGTTTCCAGCCGCTGCCGGGTGTACCCGGGCGTGTTGGCGTTGGCAACATTCTGCCCGATGACGTCCAGCCCTCTGCGGGCAGCCGTCAATGCCGTATATGCGGTATTCAGGCCGCTGAATGTGCTCATCGGGAGTAGGGTCCTTCGGGGTTAAAGTTGCTGGTCAACGAGGCGGGCACCGGCGGTGGGCACGGCGGCGGAACCCGACGCCGTGTAGGTGCCGTTTTCGGCGTTCAGGCCGGCGAGCGTTTCCTGGGCGGACCGTGCCGCGGCCCGCAGGAACTGCTCGTTGGTGTCCCTTAGCTCGCGGATCTTGATGGTTAGGTCCGTCATGGCCTGCAGGTGTCCGGCGAAGATCTCGGTCCACGGCCCGGGGGGAGCCGCGGCCACCAGCTCCCGCAGAGTGGCGTCCTCAGCTGTCCCCCAGTCCTGAGCCAGCGCTGCCACTGCCACTGTCCGGCCGAGAGCCGCCGCCCGCAGGCGCTCCAGCACCTGCTCGACTTCACGGGTGGCGTGCTGCAGCCAACGGCTTTTGCCGGAGGTGAGCAGAAGCTGTTCTTCTTCAAGCTTGAATACGAGCAGCTCCAGCAACTCGCGTTCTTCCCAGAGAAGTGCAGACAATTTCTGGGTACCCATCTCCACTCACCTCCTTAAATTGATCTTCTAATGTCCAAAATTTCCGGCGAAACATAACGATTCATCCGTTGTCCGTCACTATCGGCAACTTTGTCTGCAATGTTAGTGGTATCTTTCACGGTATACGCTCGCGCGTGGGGTTTTTAGTGGGTCTCAGCCCTAAGCCATGTGCCAGGTACAAATATGTCTGTCACAAGGGCTTGGGGGTCCGCAAAAATTGAACCGTCTCGAACGCAACCGGCTAGTGGTGGAAAATCTTCCCTTAGTTGGTTATCTGGTCTCTGAAACATGCGCAAAAGCAACTCATCTCTCACGGGATGATCTTGCCTCGGCAGGATCGGTGGCGCTCATCATGTGCGCCGACTCCTTTAATCCCGAATTGGGTGTTCCTTTCGGTGCCTATGCGCGCCGCCGCATCATTGGCGCTTTTGCCGATGAAATGCGTTCGGTGGACTGGGCCACCAGAACCGCACGTCGCCGCATCAAGGAAACCCTGGCCGTCAAGGAGACCCTCACTGCCGCCCTGGGCCGCATCCCCGCGGTCGGCGAAATTGCATCAGCCCTTGGCGTGGAGCCTTCGGTGGCGCAGGACGCTCTGGCGGACGCATCACGCACCGTATCCAGCCTCGATGCGTCCACCACCGATTTCCTGGCGACAACGCTCCCGTCACCCGAGGGATCCCTCCTGGCGGCGGAGCGGCTGAAATATCTGCAGGCCGCCGTCTCCGCGCTGCCGCCCAAAATGCGGTACATCGTGGAACAAGTCTACTTTCATGACCGCAGCGTCAAGGATTTGGCGGCGGAACTGGGTGCCACCCATTCCGCGGTTTCCCAGCAGCGCGCCGAGGCTGTCCGCCTCCTCCGCGACGGTCTGGGCGCCCATTACACGGATGACGACGTCGTTGCTCCAGTGCAGTCCCGTATTGCGCCGGCACGCCGGGCCGCCTATCTGTCCACCATGGCGGACCGGACCATCGGCGGCATCACCCGCGAGCATTTTCCGCCGCGCGCTCCGCTTGCCGATTCCGGCCGCATGCCTGCGTAGGCCTTGGGCAGCGGAGCAAAAACAACTTCGCAGAACTCCTAACACCTGATGATCCTCCGCCGATAGCTATGGTTGCCGGCCCACGGATGGGCTGGTTAGTACAGCCCACTCACGGAGGAATACATCATGGGTTTCACAATCAACACCAACACCGCTTCAAACAACGCGTACCGCAACCTGACGCTGAACCAGAATGCACAGTCCAAGTCCCTGGAGAAGCTGTCCAGCGGCCTGCGCATCAACCGTGCAGCTGACGATGCAGCCGGTCTGGCGATCTCCGAAGGCCTGAAGAACCAGGTTTCCGGCATGACCGTTGCAGCGCGCAACGCCCAGGACGGCATCAGCGTCATCCAGACCGCTGAAGGCGCCCTGACCGAGGTCCACTCCATCCTGAACCGCGTCCGCGACCTGGCTGTCCAGTCCGGTAACGACTCGAACAACCCTGATTCTCGCGCAGCCATTAAGACCGAAGTTGCTGCTCTGGGCGCAGAGCTTACCCGCATTGGTACGTCCACGAACTTCAATGGCATCGATCTGCTGACTGCAGCAGCTGCAGATCCCACCACCGGCGGTCTCACCTTCCAGATCGGTGCCGGTGGCACGGGCGCCAACGACCAGATCAATATCAAGCTGGTGGACATTACCGCCATTGGTACTACCGTCTCGAACTTTGCCGCAGCCGCAGATGCTGATCTGACTGGTTTCGGCTCGTCCGAAGCTGCCCTGGAAACGATCAAGGGCCTCGACGACGACATCAAGGCCATCTCCACCGCACGCTCCGATCTCGGTGCATCCCAGAACCGCCTGGAATCCACGATCAAGAGCCTGAATGTGTCCATCGAGAACCTGTCCGCCGCCGGATCCCGTATCCGTGACACTGACATGGCTTCGGAAATGGCCAACTTCACCCGTTCGCAGATCCTGTCCCAGGCCGGCACCGCAATGCTGTCCCAGGCCAACCAGATGAACTCCGGCGTGATGCAGCTCCTGCAGTAGCAGTAACAGCACCACCAGCAGCACCGGCAGGTGAATGACCGCCGGCGGCGGAGAAACTGACTTGGACCTCACACTCTTCGCCGCCGGCTTTTCGCCTGCCTCATCCGTATCCGTCCTAGGAGATCAGCACACATGGCAGGAATCGACGGCCTGATCAGCGGCCTGAAGACCAGTGAGATGATCGCCAGTCTCATGCAGATCGAAGCGCGCCCGCAGAACATCCTGAAGACCAAGGTGGCCGCCAGCCAGACCTTCGTCAGCGCCCTGCAGCAGTTGAACACCAAGATGGCCGCCATGGCCGAGGCTGCCGGAAAAACCGCCAAGCCGGCCGGAACCGACCTCTACTCCGCCGCCAGCAGCTCGGACAAAGTCACCGCCGCTGTCACAGCCGGCGCAGCCGCGGGATCGCTCGACATGGTGGTCAAACAGACCGCGTCCGCGCAGGTCAGCCTCTCCGCCGCCCTGACTTCCTGGCCCACGGACGCCACCGAAATCACCATCAACGCGGCCGGAACCTCCACCACCCTCAACGTGGGCGGTAAGTCCCTCGACGAAGTGGTCTCCGAGGTCAACAAAGCCAACAAGGGCGTCAGCGCCGTCAAGATCGCGGCCGGAGTAGACGCCGCCGGGACCGCCCAGTACCGCATCCAGCTCACTTCCACCGCCACCGGCGCCGACGCCGGGTTCAGCGTCACAGCCAACGGCGCCGACCCGTTCAGCACCGCCGGCGGCGGAATGGTGCTGAAGGCCGCCCGCAACGCCGAAGTCACCCTGTGGGCCGGCGTTCCCGGTGCTGAAACCACCATTTCCTCCGCGACCAATACTTTCACCGGCCTCATGCCGGGCGTCGACGTGACGGTCACATCCGCCTCGGAAACGCCCGTCACGCTGACCGTGGTCCGCGATGACAAGGCCGTCACCGACGTCGCCTCCAAACTGGTGGCCGGCCTCGTGGATATCTTTTCCTACATCAACCGCAATGCTGCCGTCACCACCTCCACGTCGTCGGGCACCACAAAGGCCACCGGCGGCCTCTTCACGGGCGACTCCGGCGTCCGCGACATCAAGCAGAGCATGATGACCGCCGCGACGTCTCCGGTGGACGGCCGGTCGCCGTCGGAGATCGGCATTGTGATCACCAAGGACGGCACGGTGGAGTTCGACGCCGAGAAGTTCGCCGCAGCCCTGGCCGCCGATCCGGGCAAGACCCAGGCGACTCTGCAAACCATTGCCGGCCGGGTGGAAGCGGCCGGCAAAACGGCATCGGATAAATACGACGGCACGATCACCCAGCGGATCAAGGGCCAGGAATCCGAAGTCCGGTCCCTCACCACTCAGATCGAGGACTGGGACCGCCGACTCGCATCCCGCCAGTCCACTCTGCAGAGCGTGTGGTCCAACTTGGAAGTAAAGCTGGGCCAGCTGCAGTCACAGCAGGAATGGCTGACATCCCAGATCGATTCGCTGAACTTCACTTCAGGAAGCAAGAAATGAACCTGACCTACGGAATGGCCGCCAAGCGCGCCGAATACGCCCGCAACGCCGTCATGTCCGCAACACCCGCACGGTTGCTGACCATGCTCTACGACCGCCTCCTGCTGGATCTGAGCCGCGCCGAAGCGGCCCAGCTCTCCGGCGACTGGGCGGTGGCATCGGAGAACCTGGTGCATGCGCAGGCCATCGTCTCGGAGCTCACGGGCACGCTGAAGACTGACATCTGGGACGGGGCCGAAAACCTCAAGGCCCTCTACGCCTACAGCCTGACCACCATGATGGACGCCAACATCCACCGCAGCCCCGAGCGGACCCGCGAGTGCATCGACCTGCTGGAACCGCTGCGCCTGGCATGGCACGAAGCCGCGGCACAGGTGCCGGCACAAACCTCAGCGCCACTGAACGCCGGAGGCACCCTCGGTGTCGGCTGAAGCGATCGGCCCGGACCTCTCCGACGAAGCCGCCGAAAACCTGGCCCTGTGGGAGCGGGTGCTCACCGAACTTGAAGACAATCTGGAGGTCTTCCGGGAGCCGACCGAAATGGTCTCTTTCCAGGCACGTGAACTGGCACTGACATGGCAGCCTGCACTGAATCTGGGGCCGCTGCCCGCAGAGCTGATGCCGCGTGCACGCCTTCTGGCCAAGGCCCAGGAAAGGGCCTACATCCAGCTCCGTGGCGAGGCTCGGACAAACCGGCGGCAGTCCGAATTAATCCGCAGCGTTCCAGGTCCTTCGGCGGCCGCTGTTTATTTGGATGTGGCGGGTTAATCCGGGCATCCGCTAAGTACTCGGAAGCAAAACTAAAACTACCTGCAGCCGTAGCTTAATTACTCGGAAAAACTACTTACATACCTGTCGGGCAGGCCGATAACAACTATCGAGCAAGGAATGCTCATTTCCAGGCCACGGATCGGCCGCACTGTCCCTCAGCGAGAAGCGGGTTTTCCGTGTTCGATTCCGTGTCCTCAATTGCGCTGCAAAGCGCCCTTGACGGGTTGGCTCTGCGTCAGCGCACCATTGCAAACAACATTGCAAATGTGAACACCCCGGGC
Source organism: Arthrobacter sp. UYP6 (assembly GCF_040547315.1). Taxonomy (NCBI): domain Bacteria; kingdom Bacillati; phylum Actinomycetota; class Actinomycetes; order Micrococcales; family Micrococcaceae; genus Arthrobacter; species Arthrobacter sp. UYP6. Next base: position 49,409 of record NZ_JBEPPM010000021.1, on the reverse strand, counting down.
TATCACGCCCAGCGAGTAAGTTTTGAAGACGCCCTGGCCAGCTCCGTCCGCGCCGGTTCCGGCGTCGCAAAGGCCACCACGGAACGCTCGATGGAACCGACGCGGCTGGACGGCAGCAACGTCAACCTCGACACCGAGACCCTCTCCAACATCGACACCGTGCTGCGGTACCAATTCGCCTCCCAGGCGGTCGGCGGAGAAGCGAACTCCCTCCGGACCGCGCTGAGGACCTCCTCATGACCTTCGACGCCATCGGCATTGCCGCCACCGGGCTGACGACTCATCGCAAGTGGCTCGACGCCGTTTCGGACAACCTGGCCAACGCCAACAATGTCTCCCGTACCGACGGATCCGCTTTCCAAGCCCGCTACGTAGTGGCACAGGAAGGCCAGGGCGTCAGCGGAGTCTACGTCTCAGGTGTTGAGTACGGAGACGCCGAGGGCCGGATGGTCTACCAGCCCGACCATGCTCTTGCGGACGCTGACGGTTATGTCCGCTACCCGGACATCGACATGTCCGAACAGATGAGCAACCTCATCCTGGCGCAGCGCGGCTACGAAGCAAATGCCGCCGTGGTGGACCGCGCCAAATCCACGTATGAAGCTGCTCTCCAGATTGGACGCTCCTGATGCCCGTTCCCCCCATTCCGGCCATCTCCGGTGTAACCCCCACCAGCTATCTTGACGCGGTACCGGCGACGGCGTCCACGGATGGATCGGCCTTCGCCGCGTCGCTGACCGGCGCCGTGGACAACATCTCTCAGCTGCAGGCGACCTCGAAGAGCCTCGCAGTGCAGGCCGTGACCGGTGACCTTGACGATATTCACAGCGCCACCATTGCGTCCACGCGCGCCCAGGTAACGCTGGAGCTGGTGGCCGGAGTACGCAACAAGGCCGTTGACGCGTTCAACGAGATCATGCGGATGCAGGCCTGATGGCACGCACCATGAACGCCGCGTTCGGACGGATCGGCGATACGGTGCGCAGCTTTTCCCTGGCGCAGAAAACGATCACCATCATCGGTGTTGCCGTACTGGCCCTGGGGATCGCCCTGCTGACCAGCTGGCTCACCAAACCGGCTTACACTCCGCTCTTTTCCGGCCTGTCGGCAGCCGACGCGAACACCATTGTGGAACAGCTCAAGACCGACGGCGTCCCCTACGAGATCGCCAACGGCGGCGGCACAGTGATGGTGCCCGAAGCCAACGTCTATGACCAGCGGCTGAAAGCCGCCGGCGCCGGCCTCCCGGCGTCGTCGACCGGCGGCTACTCGCTGCTGGACGACATGGGCGTCACGTCCTCCGAATTCCAGCAGTCCGTCACCTACAAGCGGGCGCTCGAGGGCGAGCTGGCCAAAACAGTGGGAGCGCTCGACGGCGTGAAAGCGGCGACAGTCCAGCTTGCGATTCCGGAAGACACCGTCTTTGTCTCCGAAAAGGCGGATCCGACCGCTTCGGTGTTCGTGGAGACCGAGAACGGCGTGACACTTGGCGCTGACCAGATCCAGGCCATTGTCCACCTGACCTCCGCATCGATCGACGGCATGGACGCCACCAACGTGGCAGTGATCGATTCGGCCGGAACCGTCCTTTCCGCCGTCGGCGTGGGCGCCACCGGGTCGGCGGACAAACAGTCCTCGGACTACGAGGAACGCGTCTCGGCATCGGTGCAGACCATGCTGGACCGCGTGGTGGGTCCCGGAAACGCCACCGTGGCTGTCGCCGCGGACATGAGCTACGAGTCCGCCAACCGCGTGGAGGAGTCCTTCGTCAGCCCGGAGAGCGCCCCCGCCCTGAATGAAGCCACCACCACTGAGGCTTACACCGGTGGGGCGGCAGGCGGCGCCGCCGGCGTCCTGGGCCCGGACAACATCGCCGTCCCCAACGATGGCAACGGCGACGGAACCTTCAATTCAGAGACCAGCACCCGCAACAATGCGGTCAACAAGGTCACCGAAACCCGTGAAATCCCAGCGGGTGCCCTTAATCGCCAGACCGTGTCAGTTGCCTTGAACGCGGAGGCGGCCGCCGGCCTGAACCTGGGCAACGTTGAAGCCCTGGTGGCTACGGCTGCAGGCATTAACGCTGAGCGCGGAGACCAGCTGACAGTGGAAATGGTGGCCTTCAACACCGGGGGAGCCCAGGCCGCCCAGGATGCGCTGACTGCCGCAGCTGAAGCCGCGGAGGCGGAACGCCAGGCGCAGCTGGTGAATAACATCATCCAAGCCGCCGGAATTGTTCTGGCCGTGCTGCTGCTCATGGTTTTCTACGCGGTGCGTTCCCGCCGCCAAAATCGGGAAACCATCGACATTGGCGAACTGCCGGAGCTCGATCCACTGGCGCCTGCCACCAAGCTGGCCATGATCGGCCAGAGCGAACCGGCCACCACGGCAATCAGCGTGTCCACGGACACGGCGGGCATTCCCATCCTGCCCATCACCAGGGATTCTACGGAACGCAAGCGCGCGGAGGTCGATGCCCTCGCCGGACAGGACCCCGCCCGCACCGCCGAGTACCTGCGCACGTTCATGGATGAAGGACAGCCCGCATGAACAATACGACAACCGCCGAACCGATAACCACCTCCGTCGCGCAGGTGCCGGGACCGGATGCCGCCATCGACCCCGCAGCCGCAGCCGTGGCTGCCATGACCGGGGCCCGCAGGGCTGCCATCGTGCTCATGCAGATGGATACCGGCCGCGCAGCCGGTGTGATGAAGCAGTTCACCGAAGCCGAGGCCCAGGAGATTGCCGCAGAAATCGTGCGGATGAAGCGGGTGTCTCCGGACGTCGCAGAACGGATCCTGCTGGACTTCCACGAACTTACGGCCGAAGGAAAGCATCTGGCGCACGGAGGACGGGATGTCGCCATGGGGATCCTGGAAGCGTCCTTTGGCAGCGAACGTGCCTCCGGCGTGATGGACCGGCTCGCGTCGTCCCTGGCCGGGGCTTCCTTCGATTTCCTGGAGCGGGCAGAACCGGCACAGATCGTTTCCCTTCTGGAGGGGGAGCTGGCCCAAACCGTGGCCCTCGTTCTGGCACATCTGCGTCCGCAGCATGCATCAGCCATCCTCGCGGGCCTGGGAAGCGCGCTGCGGACCGACGTTGCCCAGGCCATCGCCACGATGTCCCGTGCAACCCCCGAAGCCGTCCGCATCGTCGCAGACACGCTACGCGAGCGCGCCGCCGCCGTTGGCGCGGCACGCGACACCGCCAATGCCGTTGGCGGCATTCAGCCGCTGGTGGACATCATCAACCGCGCGGACGCAGTGACAGAGCGTGCACTCCTGGAGGCCCTCGAGACCCGCGACCCTGAACTGGCAGAGGAAGTGCGTTCACGGATGCTGACCTTTGCGGACCTGGTCAAGCTGGAACGCCGCGACGTCCAGCTCGTGCTGCGGGGCATCGATGTCACCATTCTGGCGCTTGCCATGAAGGGTGCCCCCGACAACGTCACCGACAGCATCCGCAACAACGTTTCCGAACGCAACCGGGAGATGCTCGACGACGAGATCAACGCCTCGGGCCCGGCCCGGCTGTCTCAGGTGGAGGAGGCGCGCGCCACCATTGTGCGCGTTATCCGTGACCTTGAGGCCCAGGGCATCATTACCGTGCGCCACGCGGATGAGGAAGAATATGTTAGTTGAACCGGCTCCGGCCTATTCCCGTATGACGTACCCCGCGCTGGAGGACCTGAGCGTTCCCCGGGGCAATGCTCAGGAACAGGCCCGCGGGCACGCCTCGGGGTATGCCGCGGGACTCCGTGCCGCCGCCGCCGAAACGGAGCTCCTGCGTGCCCGGCTGGTTGCCGACCACGAAGCTGCGCTGGCCGCCGGGCGGGACGAGATCCGCCGTGCCGTTGACGCGCTAAACCGGGCGGTGCGCAGCCTGGAACAGTCCGTCCTTCCGGCGGCCGCAACAATCCAGGAGGATCTGGAAGCAGCGGCAATTGAACTGGCCGAAGCCCTGCTCGGCCAGGAACTGGATGACTCCGAGACATCGGCCCGGGCCGCTCTGGCACGTGCCCTGGTCAACGTGCCCCGCACCGAGGTCCGCGCCGTGCGCCTGCATCCGAGCGATCTTGCCGCCCTGGACCTGGAAACGATCTCCGCCGCCGACGTCCGGCTAAAGGCGGACCCCTCACTGAACCCCGGGGACGCCATCACTGATTTCACCCATGGCTACCTGGACGCCACACTGGCCTCCGCCGTTGCCCGGGCACGGTCCGCACTCGCAGGCGGCACGTCATGATTCACACTGCCTACCGCCACTCGCCGCGTTTCGCCGAGGCGCTGCGTGCTGCCGCTCCCACCCGCGTGGGTTCGGTCGCCTCCGTCCTGGGGCTTGGCCTGGATATTACGGGGCTCGACGCCGGTGTCGGTGACATTGTGACTGTCGGTGAGGGAACCACGGCCATTCATGCCGAGGTCGTTGCGGCAAGCCGAGACGGCATCCGCTGCATGCCGTATGGGCGGGTTGTTGGGTTGTCCGCGGGTACTCCGGCCCGGTCCCTCGGCCGGCCGCTGCTGGTTCCGACCGGGAGCGGCCTGCTGGGCCGCGTCATCGACGGACTCGGTAATCCCATTGACGGTAAGGGGCCGCTGATCAGCGGACCACGGGTTCCGCTCGACAACGAAAGTCCGCATGCCATGCAGCGGGCGAGGATCACCACCCCCCTGCAGCTGGGTGTGCGCGTCATGGACACCTTGACGACCGTCGGAAAGGGACAGCGCATGGGGCTGTTCGCCGGCTCCGGAGTCGGCAAGTCGTCTCTCCTGTCCATGATCGCCCGGGGCACGGATGGCGAGGTTTCCGTGATTGCACTCGTGGGGGAGCGCGGCCGTGAAGTCCGTGAGTTCCTCGAAGACGACCTCGGCGCGGAGGGCCTGGCCCGGTCCGTCGTCGTCGTATCCACTTCCGATGAGCCAGCCGTGGTGCGGCTGCGGGCTGCGTTCCTGGCCACCCGCATTGCTGAGTCGTTTCGCGACGGCGGTTCCGACGTCGTCCTGATGATGGACTCCTTGACCCGCGTCGCCATGGCGCAGCGCGAGATCGGCCTGTCCGCGGGCGAGCCCCCGGCTACCCGGGGCTACCCGCCCTCCACCTTTTCCCTCCTGGCCCAGCTGCTGGAACGGGCGGGCACCGGCGAACACGGATCAGTCACGGGAATCTACACCGTCCTGGTGGACGGCGATGACCACAACGAGCCGATCGCCGACGCCGCCCGATCGATCCTCGACGGCCACGTGGTGCTGGACCGGAAGCTGGCCGTGTCCGGCCACTTTCCCTCCGTTGACGCGCTGGGCTCCATCTCCCGTGTTGCATCACGCGTTGCCGCCCGGGAGAACAGGCAGGCGGCCGGAACACTTCGAAAGGTCCTTGCCGCCCGCCGCGCAGCACAGGATCTGCTGGATGTGGGTGCCTATCAGCGCGGCTCCAACCCGCTGGTTGATGCCGCGGTGGACCATCAGGATGCCATCAACACCTTCCTTCAGCAGGGCATGGATGAGCAGACCCCTGCTGACGCTGCATGGGTCCAGCTTCATCAACTGGTCCGGATGCTGGAGAGCCCGCGATGAGCCGCGTCTTTCCCCTGGCCGGGCTGCTGAGGCTGCGGCGGCTCCAGGAAGAGGCGGCGGCCGCAAAGCTGGCGGCTGCCAACACCCGTGTCCGGGAGACCGCTGAAGAGCGGGCAGAAGCCTACCTGTCACTGACGGAGAGCCCTTTGATGGCCACCGACAGTGCCACGCTGCATGCCGTCGCAGCAGCCCGGGCCTCATCCCGGGCCATGTTGGCGGATTTCGCCGCATTGGGATCCCGGCTGGAAACCGACGCGGGAGCGGCACAGAACGTTTATTCGGCTGCGCGTGCCGAATCCGTCGGACTGGAAAAACTGGAAGCACGGCACGCAGGCTTTGTCGCTGCAGAAGATCAACGGACGGAACAAACCGTTCTGGACGAGTTGGCGGGAACCGCCTGGCAGCGCCGGCAGAAGGAAGCCATGTCATGAGCATGACCGACGCGATAGGACGCGTAGCGGAAATCCGCAGCACGCTGCAGCAGCTCTCCGCCGTGCCCGCCGCCACAGTATCGGCGCCGGCCGCCCCGGTGAATCTGACGACGGCGCCCGCCGGTGGAAACAGCGGGGATTTCGCAGCAACACTGGCTGCCCTGACCGCCGGCACATCGGGCGCCCAAGGTGCCACAGCTGCCTCAGCAACCGGTGCCGTATCCGGGAACGGTTCGGCTGCCGCCGGCGAGGTCTTGGATGCTGTGCAGAAGTACCTGGGACTGCCGTACGTCTGGGGCGGAAATGATCCGGCCGTGGGGCTGGACTGCTCATCGTTCGTCCAGAACGTCTACAAGGACCTGGGCTATTCGCTGCCCCGAGTCACCTGGGACCAGATGAACTCCGGCACCAAGGTTGATTCCATGGCCCAGGCCCAGCCGGGCGACCTGCTGATCAGCCATGACGGCGGCCACGTGGCGATCTACCTGGGTAACGGCAAGGTTGTTGATGCTCCCCAGCCGGGGCAGACCATCCAAATCCGTGATGCATGGGAAACCGACGCCAACCTGACAACCATCCGGCGGATCCTGCCGACCGAGGCGCCGGTTTCCGCTGCCCCCGCAGGAGTATCCGACGTCGTGGCAGCTGCACGCGCGGCCCAAGCCTCACTGACAGGAGCATTCTCATGAGCCTGACCACAGGATTCATGGCCGCTGCCGGGGTACCGCCCCGCGCTGATTCAGGCAGTTCGGCACCTTCGGGTCGAACAGCTGCCTCCGCGGCGGCCTTTGCCGCTGTTGCAGAGGAACTGGCTGCCGGAGCCGTATCCGGTGCCGGGGCAGGAGCTGGGGCACCGGGGGAACACGCTGCACCTGCATCCGAGACTGCCTTCACCTCTGCATCCGTATCTGCCTCTCCCGAGGCTGCGTCATCTCAGCCGGAATCCGCTGATGTAATGGGGGCCAAACCTGCCACGGAAAACTGGGACGGGTCCTTGGTCAACCCGGCCCGGTCGCTGATCGGCTGGTACTTCCGCGAGCCGCTGCCGCCGATGCAGATGTTGGAGGGTGAGACCGGACTGCCGGGAGCACCTCCCGCTCCGGGCTCCGGCCCTGAGCCCGTTGCTGCAGCATCCGGTGCGGCAGGTTCCGCGTTGACCGTTGCCGGCGAGGAACCGGCTCTTTCAAACCCGTCCATTGTCCTTCCCACAGCTGCCGAAGCCTCCGAAGCTGCGCTTGCTCCCGCATCCGCAGGCCAAGACCGTCCCCTCGCCCCGGCCGGGGCAGGGGCCGCAGTAAACACCACGGATTCGACCCCGAATACGGCCGCACCCCTTCTTCCCGCTCCGCCCCACCCGCAGGCCGCCGCAGCAGCCACAACGGTGCCGTCAAGTGCACCGTCAGCTTTGCCGTCAGCTTCACCGTCGGTCACGGCGCTGCCAGACGTTCTCCTTCCGGCGGCGACCGGGTCCGCCCCTACGGGCAATTCGGCGGTGACCGCGAAGGCTACGGCACCCACCTCACCCGCGGCACCCGCGCTGCCGGGCGAAGCCACACCGCCTGCTGCGTCTGTCCCGCCGGTCCAGACAGCACTTCCGGGCGCACCTGTCCCGCCCGGCGGCGCACCTCAGGCTGCGGCCGGCACCGCACGCATGGCGCCGGTATCGGCCGCCGCAGCATCCGGGTTTGCCGGGCTCGAAGCTTCGGCCCAGGACGCAGCAGTGGTGCAGCCGCCTGTTGCCCCCGCTCCCATGGCGGCCCCGGCAGCATCACCTCTGCCGGGCCAGACTGCACTTCCGGGCGGCGCGACTGTCCTGTCCGGCGGCGCACCTCAGGCTGCGGCCGGCACCGCACGCATGGCGCCGGGATCGGCTGCCGATGCATCCGGGTTTGCCGGGCTCGAGGTTTCAGCCAAGGATGCGTCAGTGGTGCAGCCGCCGATTACCCCTGCACCCATGTCGGCCCCAGCTGCCGTCCCAGCCGCAGCCCCGGCTGCCAACGCGCCTGCAGCCGCGCCTCCGCAGCAACTGCTGAACCAGGTTTCCCAGCCGCTGGTCCGGCTGGCCGCGGCCGGCGCCGGCGAACACGTGATGACGCTCAGCGTGACCCCGGAGAACCTGGGGCCGGTGACGGTCCGCGCCGTGATCAGCAGCGATGGCGTACGCGTGGAAATGTTCGCCCCCACGGAAACGGCTCGGGACGCACTGCGGCATATTCTCGTGGATCTTCGGCGGGATCTGGCCGGCGGCAGCCCCGGGGCAACGGCAACGCTGACGCTTGCTGACCAGAACTTCCCGGGGAACAGCCCCGGCGGCGGCGCGGCGCAGGCTGATGAGCGCAGCGGCAGGACACCCGCCGCTCCGGCTGAGGAACAGGCGAACGCACCGGTCCCGGCCGGCCGCCATGAAACTTCACCCCCACGTTCCGGGTTAGCCGGCACGACGACCGCCCTGGATGTCATGGCATGAACACGAAGAGGAGAAACGCCCGTGCCCATTGAGGCAGTGTCAGCGTCCAGCGGGGTCCAAACCGCTGAAGCTACCCGTAACCCGAAACAGACCATGGACAGCGAGGTCTTTATGCACCTTCTGGTGACCCAGCTGCGCAACCAGGACCCAAGCTCCCCCATGGACACCAACCAGATGATCTCCCAGACCACGGAACTGGCCATGATGGAGCAGTTGACCACCATGGCCGGGCTGGACGAGGAAAACTTCTCCCTGCAGATGAGGACCTCCGCGGCCGCGCTCATTGGCCGGACCGTTAGCTACACGGGTCCCGACGGTGTGGAAGTGACCGGGGTTGCCACTTCGGTTTCCTTCGTCAACGCAGTGCCGACCGTGACCGTGGGCGGCAAGGAAATCCAGCTTGACTGGATCTCCGGCGTCGTCGACTCCTCGGTGGTTCCGCCTGCGGAACCACCCCCTGAACTACCACCGGCTCCAACTCCGGATCCTGACGGGGAAACTCCCGCTGCAGCGCCCGGTTCTTCCCTACCTCCCGTTCTCAATAGCTGAAAGGCGTTTCCCATGCTCCGTTCCCTGTACTCCGGCATATCCGGACTTCGTTCGCACCAGACCATGCTTGACGTCACCGGCAACAACATCGCCAACGTCAACACCTCCGGCTACAAGGCCACCGCAGTGCAGTTCCAGGACACGCTGTCCCAGCTCACCCAGGGCGCCACGGCACCGGCTGTGGACGCCGGTGGCGGCAATCCAGCACAGGTTGGGCTCGGCGTGCAGGTAGCCGGCATCAGCACCAACTTCGCGCAGGGGTCGGCTCAGGCGACCGGACGAGGGACCGACATGATGATCGACGGCGACGGCTTCTTCGTGACCCGGCAGGGAGGACAGACCCAGTACACCCGTGCCGGCGCCTTCAACGTTGACGCGAACGGCCGCCTGGTCACCGCCGACGGCAGCCTGGTCCAGGGCTGGGGAGCGGAAAACGGCGTGGTGGCAGCCGGCGGCGCGCTAACCGACCTCACCATTCCCTCCGGTGCCATTGCCCCGGCAACCGCAACCACCAATGCGGCACTTACCGGAAACCTGCCCGAAGACGCCGCGACTGGTACCAAGCTCGTCCGGGACCTGGAGGTCTTCGACGCCAACGGTAACTCCGAACCGGTGCAGGTAACCTTCACACGCTCGGCCGGCGGCTGGGACGTCGCCGCAGAGGGTGCAGCGCCGGTCTCCCTGACCTTCACCGCCGGTAAGCTCAACGCTCCGGCAGGTGCGGTCCTCACCATTGGGGCCGTTACAGTGGACCTCGCCGCGATCACTGGTTACGCCGACGTCGACACGGTTGCCGTCGCGTCCCAGAACGGCCGCAGCGCTGGAACCCTGGATTCCTGGGCCATGGCGGCCGACGGCACGCTCATTGGGTCCTTCTCCAACGGATCCAAGCAGGCGCTGGGACGCATTGTGCTCGCAGGCTTCACCAACCCGGGCGGGCTCGAGAAGGTTGGCGGCTCATCCTATGTCGCCACTGCCAACTCAGGTGCAGCCGTGGTGGGCGGTCCCGGTGTGGGCGGCAACGGCGCCGTGGCGTCCGGCTCCCTGGAAATGTCCAATGTGGACCTTTCCCAGGAGTTCACCAACCTGATCGTTGCCCAGCGTGGTTTCCAGGCCAACGCACGAATCATCACCACCTCCGATGAGGTCCTGCAGGAACTGACAAACCTCAAGCGCTAAGTGACAAGCCTCACCGGTCCATCCGCATCAGTGGACCGGTGAGGCTTTTCTCTTCCTAACGAACAGCGTCGGGAAGCCGAATGTAGAAGTGATGGCTCTTGAAGCCAGCTCTACGATCGGGACGGGCTCATGATTGTTCTTACACGGCTGAACGATGCCCGGTTCGCCATCAATCCGGACCTCATAGAGCGGATCCACTCCACCCCGGATACCACTCTGGTGATGGTCGACGGCGCCAAGTACATCGTCACAGAAAGCCTCGCCGAAGTCATCGAGCTGATCGCCGGCTACCGTGCCCGGGTGATCTCCATGGCACGGGACATCCTGCCTGGCGACTTCCGCCCCGGACAGCCCCTGGGTCTCGTTCCCTCCGCCTCCGACACCGAACGCTCCGGCGAGAGCCGGCCGGCAGGCGTTACCGTGCCACTTCGTCCTAGGAAAATGTAATGGATCCCGCAACAATCATCGGGCTGGTTCTGGCCTTTGGGTCGCTTTACGCGATGATCACCCTAGAGGGCTCCCACATCACGGCCATCCTTCTTCCGGCACCCATGATCCTGGTGTTCGGGGCGACGCTTGCCGTGGGGTTGGCCGGCGGGACACTCAAGGACTTCATCCTGTCCATTAGGGCCCTGCCCCGAGCCTTCACGGGCAAGACACCCGATCCTCGGGTAACCATAGCCTCGGTGGTCTCACTGGCCGAAAAGGCACGCAGCGAGGGCCTGCTGGCCTTGGAAAAGGACGCCGGCGAAGCGGAAAACCCCTTTCTGCGGACTGCCCTCCAGAACATTGCCGACGGCACCGACGGCGAGGAATTGCGGGTCCTGCTCGAAGACGAGATCGCCACAAAGACAGCCACCGACAAGGTGCCCGTCAAGTTCTACAACGCGCTCGGAGGGTACGCCCCGACGATCGGCATCATCGGCACCGTGGTATCGCTGACCCACGTGCTGGAAAACCTGGACACGCCGGCAACGCTGGGGCCGATGATTGCCACCGCTTTTGTCGCCACCCTATGGGGCCTGCTTTCCGCCAACTTCCTGTGGCTGCCGATCAGTACCCGTTTGAAGCGGCTGGCTGACCTGGAAGCCGATGAAATGGTCCTGCTCATGGAGGGGGTCCTGGCCCTTCAGGCCGGGAGCCAGCCGAGACTGCTCGGCGAGCGGCTGCGGGCCATGGTCCCGGCTCACGCTCTGGCCGACGCCAAGGAGCCGAAAGAACCCAAGATCAAAGACACCAATGAGGCGGCATGAGCGCCCCACGGCGCCGTCGGCCCAAAGAGGATGAGGAGAACCACCCCGACGAACGCTGGATGGCGTCCTACATGGACATGGTGACGGTGCTCATGTGCATGTTCATTGTCCTGTTCGCCATGTCCACCGTGGATCAGGAGAAATTCGAACAGCTCAGGGAGTCCCTGGCCACCGGTTTCGGTGCGGTCGAATCCAACACAGTGGACACCGCCGTCGGGATCATCGCATCGCCGGAGCAGGTGGACGACAAGGAAATCGTTGAGCCGGATGCCGGCCTGCCCGGGGCGGGGGAATCGGAACTGGAAATTCCTGACGCCGCCGATCCCGCAGCGCTTGCCGCCGCGGAGGTGCAGGACCTGACCGAGCTCCAGGAACAGATTAGGGCAGGGCTCCAGGAAAAGGGCCTGCAGGACACGGTGCGGTTCGAAATCGATGACCGCGGCCTGACCATCCGGCTTGTGAGTTCAGAGATGTTCTTCGCCCCTGACGCCGCCGATCTCACCGATCAGGCCGTTACGGTTCTGGAGACGATCGGCCCCATTGTCGCCCCCACCTCCTACCACGCCTCCGTGGAGGGTCACACCGCACAGGTGCGTCAGATCACCGATGATGCCCTGGACTGGGAGCTCTCCTCATCCCGCGCCGTCAAGGTGCTGCGCTATCTGGTGGAGGAATCAGGCGTGGATTTTAGCCGCGTCAAGGCTGTCGGCTTCGGAGAGTCCCGCCCGTTGACGCCGGGTACTTCATCGGCTGAACTGGCTCAAAACCGCCGGGTGGACATTGTGGTGCTGTCGGGACAGACCGAGGAGGTTCGGCAGTTGATCCCGGGAATCGTCTCGGGTGGGCCGGCCGGACAGCCTGCGGCCCCGCAGCCGTCCGCTACCCCGCCGGCTACTCAACCCGCTGTCCAGCCGGCCGGCGGGCAGCACTAGCCGGGCGGGGCACCCGAAAGCGGGTGCGAACGGCTTACGCCTCCGGACCCGCTGCCGATAGTGGCACTTGTGACGGTCCATCATGAAACAACTGCCCTTGGCGTGCCCGCAAACGCCGCCTCTCCGGAGGCCTACGATTTCCGCCGTCCCACCACCCTGGCCCGGGAGCACGCCCGGGTGCTGGAGATGGCCTTCGACACCTTTGCCCGCCAATGGGGCACCCAGTTGACCGCAAAGATCCGGGTGCTGTCCCAGGTGACCAGCGAACGGGTGGAGATCCTCAGCTACGACGAATACGCCGCCGGGCTGCCGGCCGTCACCGGAATGGTTCTGTTCAACGTTCCCAACATCGGGGCCAAGGCCGTTATCCAGTTCCCTACCCCAGCCGCTCTGTCCTGGGTGGGGCACATGCTCGGGGCCACCGGAGCCATGGCGGCGCCGGAACGGAAGTTCACGCAAATCGAACAGGCGCTCCTTGGGCGCATCATGGATGACGCCCTGGACGGACTGCACTATTCCCTGGGAACACTGCTGCGCTCGCCGATGACCCCGGCATCCATTCAGTACAACTCCCAGTTCGCCCAGGCGGCGGCATCGGCCGACCCCATGATCGTGGCGACCTTCGAAATGGTGGTGGGCGACAATGTGGCCCCGGCCACCGTTGCCATTCCTGCCGGCGCCCTGCTGCCGCAGCTCGACCCCGTGGGAAGCGCCGGATCGTCCGCGCCGCCGGCGGAACTGATCCGCGGGCAACTCGCCCACGTCCCGGTGGAGGTCCTGCTGCAGCTGGATTCCATCCCGGTGAAACCGGCAATGGTCCTGAACCTTGCCGTCGGCGATGTCCTGAACCTTGGCCATCCCCGTCACCGCCCGCTGAACGTAACGGTCGGAGGCCACCGCCTGGCCCAGGCCGCGGCAGGATCCAGCGGGTCACGCCTGGCCGGCGTCATCGTCAGTACCGAGGAGAGTAAAAAATGAGCATCGCCACATCCCTGCACACAGACGCCGCATCGGCACTTGTCCGTCTGCTGCCCACTTCCATCGTGTTGGAGCCGCTGCCGTTTCCCGGCAGCGGCATGCCGCTCGAGGAAGTGGCCCAGGCCGTCACAGCGTCCTTCGTGGGGTCCGAATCAGCGGACCTGGCGCTGGTGCTCGACAGCAGCACCCCCCTCGCCGACATCGCCGGCTCCCCGTCCCCGTTCCTATCGGAAGCGGACATCCTGCGTCCGGCACTGGAGGCCGCGGGTTCAACGCTCGGCGTCGGAGTCCTGGGCGACACCCATATTGATGACGCCTCAGCGCTCTTCAGCCACCCGTCCACCGTGGTTTTTGAACTGCACGGGCCCGATGGCCGAGCCGGATGGTTTGCCATCCGGCTGCGCGACACTCCCCACGGAAATGCCAACGACGCCGCCATGGCCGGCAAGCTCAGCCGCATCAACAACGTCGAAATGGCTCTGACCGTGGCCATTGGCCACACCCGGATGGCCGTCCGCGACGTCCTGAACCTGGAACCGGGACGGGTGGTGGAGCTTGACCGTTCCGCCGGAGCACCCGCCGACATCCTCCTGAACGGGCGTCTGATCGCCAACGGCGAGGTGGTGGTCATTGACCAGGACTACGCCGTCCGCATCACCAAGATCCTCGACGTTGCCGAAGGCCTCAGCTAGGTGGAAACACTCGCCCTGATCCTCCGGGTCGTGGTTTCGCTCGGTGCGGTCCTGGCCCTGGTCTGGTGGTTTCAGCGGCGGCTGACCCGCAGCGCGCGGGCCTCCGGCGCCGAGCCGCTGGTCCGCGTCGTGTCCCGGCAGGCCATCACGCCCAAGGCATCGGTAGTGGTGATGGAGACCGGCGGGCAGCGCTTCCTGCTCGGTGTCACTGAAGCTTCCGTGAACGTCCTGCACACCTCCGAGGCGGAACTCCTGCCGCAGGCCAGCTTCGAGGCGCACCTTGAAGCGGCAGTCCACAACCCGGGCCAGCGCAGCGCCGGTCCGCGGCGCCGCGCCGAGGGGCCCGCCCACGCCCTGAACGGCCAGCCGGACGCCGCGAATCCGCTCCTAGCCGGTTCCGTCCTTTCGCCCGCCACCTGGCGGCAAACCGCCGCTGCCCTCCGCCGGGGCAGGAACGGGTGAAGACCGCACTCCACCGTCCACGGCTTGCCGGATTCCTTGCCCTCGCCCTGCTTGTGTTCGGCATCCTGCTGGCACTTTCGCTGGCCGCTGCGGCGCCGTCGCACGCTGTGACGTTCGACCCGCTGCCGCCCGCGGACCCAGCGGCCCCCACCGACCCTTCCGCGCCCGACGACGGCGAAGGCCTGAGCATCGACATCAACGGTGCCGACGGCGGACCATCCACCGCGGTGGTCACACTGATCGGGATCACGCTGCTGTCAGTGGCCCCGGCACTGCTGCTGATGATGACGTCCTTCACGAAGATCTTCGTGGTGCTGGCCATGACCCGCAACGCCCTGTCGCTGCCGTCGATCCCGCCGAACCAGGTGTTGACCGGACTGGCACTGTTCCTGTCCCTGTTCATCATGGGGCCGGTCCTGGCGGAGATTAATACGCTTGCCGTGCAACCCTTCCTCAACGGTGACCTCACCTTCGACGGTGCACTGGACACCGGCTCCGGACCCCTGCAGCAGTTCATGCTGGCCCACACCAGAGAAGAAGACGTGGCGCTCATGACCCGCGCGGCGAACCGTGAGAACCCGGAGAGCCCGCAGGACGTTCCGCTGCTGACGCTGATTCCCGCGTTCATGATTTCCGAGCTGCGCGCAGCCTTCATCATCGGTTTCGTCATCTTCATTCCGTTCCTGGTCATTGACCTGGTTGTGTCCGCGGCCCTCATGTCCATGGGCATGATGATGCTCCCGCCGGTGATGATTTCGCTGCCGTTCAAGATCCTGCTCTTCATCCTGGTTGACGGTTGGGGACTGATCATCACATCCCTCATCAACAGTTATCAGGGCGGTACCTGATGGATACCAATTCGGTCCTGGACATTGGGCTTCAGGGACTGTGGGTCGCCGCGAAACTGTCGGCACCGGTGCTCATCACGGCGCTCGTCGTGGGGTTTGCGGTGTCCCTGATCCAGTCCATTACCCAAATCCAGGAAGTCACGCTCTCCTTCGTGCCCAAGGCCATCGCCGTCGGCATCGCCCTGCTCGTGTGCGGGCACTGGATGATCTCCGAGATGGTCTCCTTCACCAACGAAATGTTCGCCAAAATTCCGCACTTGCTGGGCGGCGGCTGATGGGCATCAGCGTCAACCAGGAGTGGCTGGAGGCGGTCATGCTGGCCGGCGCGCGAATGGTCGCGTTCCTGGTGGTGGCACCGCCCTTTTCCTACAACGCCTTCCCCGCCCGGGTAAAGGCCATGCTGGGCATCGGCCTCGCCCTTGCCGTCGCACCGGTGGCCAGCGAGGGCTACACATCGCTCGGCACGGCCGCCTACTTCACGGCACTGATCCTGGAACTGGGGGTGGGATTCGTGCTGGGATTCCTGGTGCTCGTTATTTTCGCCGCCCTGCAGTCCGCGGGAAACCTGATTGACCTTTTTGGCGGGTTCAGCCTCGCCCAAGCCTTCGACCCGCAGTCCATGGTCAACGGCGCCCAGTTCACCCGCCTCTTCCAGCTGACGGCGCTGGCGCTCCTCTTCGCATCTGACGGCTACCAGCTGATCATCGGCGGGCTGGTCCGCAGCTTCACGGCCCTGCCGCTCGGAGGAGGAATAGCTCTTGCCGATCCGGTGTCCACCCTGGTGTCCGGGGTGTCCCAAATGTTCGTGGCAGCCGTGCAGATTGCCGGTCCGCTGCTGGTGGTCCTGTTCCTGGCGGACGCCGGGCTGGGGCTGCTGACACGGGTGGCACCGGCGCTGAACGCCTTTGCCCTGGGCTTCCCCCTGAAGATCCTGCTGACGCTCACGCTGGCCGGGGTGGTCTTTGTTGCCCTGCCGCGCCTCGTTGCTGCCATCACACAGCAGGCCGTCAGAGCCCTGACGGGAGTGGGCTAGGTGGCTGAGGAAGGCACCGGAGAACGGACTGAACAAGCCACTCCCAAGCGCATGAAGGAAGTGCGCTCCAAGGGGCAGCTGTCCCGCTCGGAGGACCTCACGGCATGGATTGGGGTCGGAGTCGCGGCACTGATGATTCCGATGACCATCAACCGCGGCGCACAGGCCGGGTCCGAAGGACTGCTGGGAGTGGACGCCATCACCGCAAACCCGGATCCGCTGCTGGCGCTGACCCTGCTCGGCGAGGGACTGGGCGCGCTCGGATTCATTCTGGGGCCGCTGCTGGGCGTTGTCGCGGCCGCGGTCCTCCTAACCGCAGCCCTGCAGGGCGGCATCCACTTCAAGAAGTTCAAGGGCAAGTTCGAGCAGTTCAACCTGGTCAACGGGATGAAGCGCGTGTTCGGCACGCAGGCACTGTGGCAGGGAGTGAAGGCCCTGTTGAAGACCGCGGTCGTTGGACTGGTCCTGTACATGGTGATCCAGGGGCTGATGCCGGTGCTCACCACCGCCGGTGGACTGCCGGTGTCCTCGGTGCTGGAAGCCGCCGCCGGGGGAACGGGCTCGCTGCTGCAGGCCGCTGTTGCCGCCGGCCTGGTTCTGGCCGTTGCGGATATTTTCGTGGTCCAGAAGCGGAACCGGAAAAAGACCCGGATGACCTTGAAGGAGGTCAAGGATGAAAACAAGAACATGGAAGGCGACCCGCTGATCAAGTCCCAGCGCCGTTCGCGGCAGCTGGCCATGAGTAGAAACCGCATGATTGCCGCGGTTGCCGACGCCGACGTCGTTCTGGTGAATCCGACGCACGTGGCAGTGGCCCTGAAATACGAGCCGGGCAAATCAGCACCGCGGGTGGTGGCCAAAGGAGCCGGCACCATTGCCACCCGCATCCGCGAGGAAGCTGAAACACAGCAGGTCCCCATGGTCCGCGACATACCGCTGGCACGCGCGCTGCACGCGGCATGCGACCTGGGCCAAGAGATCCCGCCGGAGCTCTACAACGCCGTCGCACGGATCCTGGCATTCGTCATGGCCCTGAAGAGCCGCGGTTCAACATCCGGAGTGCACACCATGGCGGCCCCGCAGACACCACCCGCTACTTCCAGACCCATCCACCGTAAGGCGGCGACGTGAAGTCGAACCTCGTCAAAATTGCAGTACCAGTAGGCGTCATCGGCATCATCCTGCTGCTGGTCGTTCCGATTCCCGCCGGCCTGCTGGACATCCTCATCATCATCAACATCCTGCTGGCCCTGGTCATCCTGCTGACCACGATGTTCGTGCGCAAGCCGCTGGACTTCTCCGTGTTCCCCTCGCTCCTGCTCGTGGCCACACTGTTCCGGCTGGGCCTGAACGTTGCGTCCACGCGCCTGGTGCTGGGGGAGGGATACGCCGGGCAGGTGATTGAGGCCTTTGGGCACGTGGCTGTGGGCGGTTCGCTGATTATCGGTGCCGTGATCTTCCTGATCCTGGTGGTCATCCAGTTTGTCGTTGTCACCAAGGGTGCGGAGCGGGTTGCCGAAGTGGGCGCCCGCTTCACCCTGGATGCGATGCCGGGCAAGCAGATGGCCATCGACGCCGACCTGAACGCAGGGCTGATCACTGACACGCAGGCACGGGAGCGAAGGGCTGAGGTCTCCGCCGAGGCGGACTTCTACGGAGCCATGGACGGTGCCTCAAAGTTCGTCAAGGGCGACGCGATCGCCGGCCTGATCATCATCATCATCAACCTCATCGGCGGCATCGCCATCGGCATGCTCCAGCGGGGCATGGACATTGGCGAATCAGTGGGCACCTACAGCCTCCTGACCATCGGCGACGGTCTCGTAACCCAGATACCGGCCCTGCTGATGGCCGTTTCCACCGGCATGATCGTTACCCGGTCCAATGCCGAAGCGGACATGGGATCGACGGCATCGGCACAGCTGAGCCAGTCCCGCAACGCGCTGATGATTGCCGGCGGCGCGGCCATCGTCATGGCGCTGATTCCGGGGATGCCGAAGATCCCGTTCATCATCATCGGTGCGCTGCTCATCTTTATCTCCCAGCGGATCAAGGTCAGCGAGGCCGCCGAGGAAGCCAGCAAGGAAACCGCGCTGGCCCAGCTCAACGAACCACCGGCGGAAACCACGGAGGACCTGATCGAACAGATGCGGGTCCATGCGCTGGAGATCATGCTGGCTCCGGATCTGGTCGGCATTGTCACCGGCGGTTCGGACGACCTCCTGGCCCGGGTCCGCTCGCTGCGGCGGAAAATCGCTCTGGAACTTGGCATCGTGGTTCCGCCCGTGCGCACCCGGGACAGCGTGGACCTTCCCTCCGCCACCTACGTCATCCGCATTGCGGGAGTGGAGGCGGGGCGCGGCGAAGCGCCGGCCGGTAAGGTCCTGGCCCTGGGCGATCACCTCGAAAGCCTGCCCGGAACCGCCACTGTTGAGCCGGTCTTCGGCCTGGCCGGCAAATGGGTGCCGAACGAGATGCGCCACGCGGCGGAAATGTCCGGAGCGACGGTGATCGACAGGGTTTCGGTTCTGGTGACGCACCTTTCCGCCGTCATCACCGCCAATGCCGCCCGGCTGCTTTCCCGCGAGGACGTGCGGATACTGACCGAAGGGGTCAAACAGGTGAACCCCTCCGCTGTGGACGAACTTATTCCCGGGGTGATGTCGCTGGCCGAGGTGCAGCGGGTGCTGCAGGGGCTGCTGGCGGAACAGATCCCCATCAACGACCTTCCGCGCATCTACGAGTCGCTGCTGCTGCGCGCCAAGATTTCCCCCGATCCCGAGCAGCTGGTGGAAGTTGCGCGCCAGGCGCTGGGTCCGGCCCTGACCGCCCAGTACATCGACCGGAACGTGCTGCGCGTGATTATGATCGACCCGGGACTGGAACAGACCATGCTGGAGGCCCTGCGTCCATCGGACCAGGGGACCCAGATCCTCCTGGATCCGGCGCGCATCGACGCGGTCATGGCATCGCTCAAGGCTGCTGTTGCGGGGGCGGAAAACGCCGGTTATGCGGCGGTGCTCGTGTGTGCGCCGGCCCTGCGCCCGGCCATCCGCCGGATGGTGGCGCCGCAAACGGGAGGACTGCCGGTTCTTTCGTATTCGGAGGTCACAGCGGCTAACGTCAACATTGAGACAGTGGGGGTGGTCCGTGGAACCGAGACGATTTCAGCTTGAAGGCCCGTCGATTGACGCGCTGAAGGCACAGGTGCTGGCCGAGCACGGCCCGCTTGCGCGGATCATTGCCGCCGAAAAGGTGACAATCGGGGGCATCGGCGGGTTTCTCGCCCGCCACCACTATGAGGTGACGGTTCAGCTGCCGCCCCGAGGCCGCCGTCGTGCACCAGGAGAGCCCGACGCGCGTAAGGATGCCGGGATATCGGCGCTGTTGGACCGGGCCGAGCAGGCTGAAGCACGCCTTCAGGATCCCGCCGGCGAGGGCTCCGCCGCTGTGTCCACGGCATCGCCTGCCTTTGCGGAACTCATGGACACGCTGACCTTCAGCACCGAAACCGCTGACGTTCCGGCAAATCCGGTGGCCCTGATTTCGGTTCCGGAGCCAGTGCAGCGCATCCGCTCAGCGCCGGCCCCGCTGTCCGGAGCAGGTGACCTGGTAATGGTGGTGGGGCTGGGGGAGGACGCGCTTGAAGTGTGCCGATCCATGTCCCGTGCCGTCGGTGCGGGGGCATCCGGTGTTCGCGCCGCCGGACTGGTGACTCCCGACGACGTCGTCATGGCCGGCGACCGGCGTGCGGTGGCTGCAGCGCGGGCCGCCGGGGTGATGGGCGGCTACGGCATCTTCCTGGCCTACAGCCTGGGCCGGGGTGCCACTGAACTGGGGAGGCATACGACGCTGGTTGCGGCGTTGTCTGCGGACCAGCTATGGGTGGTGGCCGACGCCGGCCGAAAACCTGACGATACGGCTGCGTGGGTGGGGGCGGTTAGGGCCGCCGCCAACGTGGAGGCGCTGGCGGTGGAAGGCCTCGAAGCGACGGCAACTCCGCAGACCGTGAACGCGCTTGGCCTGCCCATCGGATGGCTCGACGGGGGACCTGCTCCTGCTCCGGTGCTGTCATGATGCTTCGGGAGGCGGGACGGGGAAGGACGCTGGGGAGGTCACGGGGGAAGTCACTGTCCGGGGCGTCAGCAGAGGCGTGGGATAGAGTGGGCCAATGCTGGTCCTAACGCGCAAATCAGGCGAACAGATCCTGATCGGAGACGATATCGTCATCACCGTCCTTGAAGGGCGGGGCGACGGCGTACGCATCGGCATTGATGCTCCCCGCGGAGTGAAGATCCAGCGGCAGGAAGTCCTGCGTGCCGTGGAAGAAGCCAATGTGGCTGCTGTGGATACGGCACCCGACGCCGAAGAGCGGATTAAGGCCATGCTTGCAGCCAGGCCGGTGGCCTCCAAACCCTCCGCGCCACTCGATCAGCCGTGAGGGACTCCTAGCGTTTAGCTTTGCCAGCTGGCCTGAAACGGCAGGGAATAACCCGGGCTGTCCCCAACAAAAAATCCCCTGGAACTCCAAAGAGTTCCAGGGGATATTTCGTCTTTTCCTGTGGAGCCTCCTGCCAGAATCGAACTGGCGACCTTCTCATTACGAGTGAGACGCTCTACCAACTGAGCTAAGGAGGCGGGCTTCACCCGTCCGCTAACGGGCAGAATCCACAAGGAACTACTTTATATGCCGCAGGGCGACTGGTCAAAACGAGGACCTGGGCGCCGCATAGAACACTACGGACGCCACCGCTCCAGGCCAAGAGCTGACCGGCCGCAGATCGGCGGGGCAGCTCTTCGGGGAAGGGCTAGGAGCAGACCTTGCCCTCGGCGGGGACTGTGCCGTCAATGAAGTAGTCGTCCACCGTGTTCGCGATGCACTCGTCGCCCCGCCCGTACGCGGTGTGGCCCTCGCCCTCCCAGGTCACCAGGGTGGCGGATTCAAGCTGCTCGGCCAGGGCAACGGACCACTGGTACGGGGTGGCAGGGTCTCCGGTGGTGCCGATAACCAGCAGATCAGCGGCACCGGGTGCGTTGATTTCGTGCGGAGTGTTGACCGGTTCATAGGGCCAGGGCTCACACGTGATGCCGCCGTACCCCAGGAACTTGCCGATGGTGGGGGAGGCCTTTTCCAACCGTTTGGCGTCCAGCGCCATCTGCTCATCATCTGCGGTCATCGGATAATCCAGGCAGTTGATGGCGCTGAACGCCACCGTGGTGTTGGACGCGTAGGTTCCGTCGGGCTGCCGGTCGGCGTTGAGATCGGCCAGATACAACATGGCCGACGGGTCTCCCTGCAGGGCGGCCTCAAGCGCCTGGGTGAGGACCGGCCAGTTGTCGGAGTTGTACAGCGGGACAATGAGACCGGTGACGAAGGTGGACACTGTGACGGTCCGTCCGTCCTTGGCGGTCATAGGACTGGCCTCGACGGAGGCAATCAGGTCCCGGATGGTCTCTATGGCCTGGTCCGTGGTGCCGGAGAGAGGGCAGTTGGCGGAGCTCAGGCAGTCCTCCACATAGGCGCGGATGGCGTTTTCGAAACCTTCCGCCTGACCGAGGGTGATTTCTTCGTTACTGGCGGAGGGATCCAGTCCGCCGTCGAGGACCATGCGGCCCACCTTGTCCGGAAACAGTTCGGCGTAGGTGGCTCCCAGGAAGGTGCCGTAGGAGAAACCCAGATAATTCAACTGCTCATCGCCGGCCACCGCCCGCAGGATGTCCATGTCCCTGGCCGCGCTGACGGTGTCCACGAAACCGAGCAGCTCGCCCGTCTTCTGCGCGCACTTATCCGCCAGCTCCTGCGCATCGGCACGTGCGGCTTCCAACCCGGCCGGCGTGGCGGGGTCGTAATACTCCTCGCGGAGGGCATCCATCTCGGCATCAGTGAGGCATTCCACCGGGGTGGAACGGCCAACGCCGCGCGGATCAAAGCCCAGCACATTGAAGTTCTCCCGCAGCCGGTCTGTGGTCACGTAGTCCACGGATTCACTGACAATGTCGTAGCCCGAACCGCCGGGTCCGCCGGGATTAAGCAGGATAGTGCCCTGCGCGCCGTCGCTGGATTGCGCCAGGATGACAGCCAGTTCAATGCTCTCGCCGGACGGGTCCGCGTAGTCCATCGGAACGTCCACGGTGGCGCATTTCAAGCCCGTCGGTGAACTGTCCGCACACTCTCCCCAGGTCACTTCCTGGCTGTAATAGGGCAGCAGATCCTCGGGAACCTCGCCAATCACCTCCGCCGCGGCGGAGGTGGGCGCGGCCGACGACGACGACGCGGCAGTATCCTCCGGCGCTGTGTCCCCTGTACAGGCGGCGACGCCGGAGAGTAGAACGACGGCGGACGCTGCGGCCAGCGCCAATCGGGGAGAACGGCGGCGGGCTGGGGTCATTATTGCTCCTGTGGCGTGGTGTCGATCTGGCGGGCCGGACGGCGTCTTGGCCCCGGCAAGCCTTATAACAGGCTAACCGCCATTGCCTCGATGGCCAGCAGAGGTGCCACGTTTGTGGACACCAGCCGCCTGCGCACCAGATTGATTTCCTCCATCCGCAACAGAGTCTGTTCCGGTGAGCCGTGCAAGGCATACTCGGTTAGCTCGCGGCGCAGGGACTCGTTGACCAGGGCGTCGCTGCTGCCCAGCTGCAGCATCAGCACGTCCCGGTAGAAAGAGAGCAGATCGGTGAGGGCCCGGTCGAAGTAGTCGTTCTTGGAACGCTTCGCCCGCCGCACCTGATCCTCTTCCAGGCGTTTGACCTGGCTGCGGATCGACGGCGGAAGCGTGCCGCCTTCCGCCGCGCCCAGAGAGGCCAGCAGGGACTGCCGCTCGGCGGCGTCGCGCTGTTCAAAGGAGCTGGTGGCTTCGGCTTCGGCCAAGGCCACCAGGTCCGCCGCCGCTTTCATGGCCCCTGAGACATTTCGCAGGGACAACGGCAGCCGAACAATGCTCTCCCGCCGGCTGCGCGCACCTTCGTCGGTGGCCAGCCGCTTGGCTATGCCGATGTGGCTCTGCGCGGCCCGCGCCGCGTCACGGGCAACATCGGGGTCAATGCCGTCCCGGCGGATCAGGAGCTCCGCCACATCCTCGACCGGCGGCAGCCGCAGGCTCACGGCACGGCAGCGCGACCGGATGGTGACCAGGACATCGCCGGGACTGGGGGCACATAGCAGCCAAACGGTGCGCGGCGGCGGCTCTTCAATGGCTTTCAAAAGAACGTTGGTGCTGCGCTCCTGCATACGGTCGGCGTCTTCGACGATGATAATCCGCCAGCGGCCGGTGGAGGGCTTGTCCTGGGCCTTGCGGACCAGTTCCCGGGCCTCATCGATGCTGATGGTCACTTTCTCCGTCGTAACGGAGGTGACATCGGCGTGAGAGCCGGCAAGCGCGGTCCGGCAGGCCTTGCACTCTCCGCAGCCACGAAGCGCCGGATCCTGCTGGTCGCAGAGCAGTGCGGCTGCGAAAGCACGTGCGGCATTGGAGCGTCCGGACCCGGGAGGGCCGGTGAAGAGCCAGGCATGGTTGGGTGTGGCCTGGGCTGCTCCGCGGCGCAGCTGGTCCACCACCGGAGCCTGGCCCTGCAAATCGTCCCAGACACTCACGGCAGCAGCTCCTGGACCCGGGCCAGGATGGCTTCGGCCAGCTCATCCTCGGGCCGCCCGGCATCGAGGACCAGATAGCGTGCGGGATCAGTCCGGGCCTGCTCCAGGAAGGCCCGGCGGATCCGCAGATGGAAGGCATCGGGCTCCGATTCCAGCCGGTCCTCGGTGGCCTGGTTGGCGGTGCGCCGCAGCCGGCCCTGTTCGGGGTCAACATCGAGCAGTACCGTCAGATCCGGGGTGAAGCCTTCGGTGGCCCAGATGTTCAGCTGCCGGACGTCGTCGGCCCCCAGCGATCGCCCCGACCCCTGGTAAGCCACCGAACTGTCGATAAAGCGATCACAGACCACCACATCGCCGCGGTCCACGGCCGGGCGGATCACCTGCGCAACGTGCGCGGCCCGCGACGCCGCAAAGATCAGCGCCTCGGTGCGGGCATCGATGTCACCGTTGCCGTGCTCCAGGACAAGTGAACGCAGCTGCTCGCCCACCGGGGTCCCTCCGGGCTCCCGGGTGCGGACCACTGTACGGCCGGTCGCTTCAAGGGCGGCCGTGAGCTTGGCGGCCTGGGTCGATTTTCCGGCCCCATCGCCGCCCTCGAAGGTGATAAACAGGCCTGCCTCGCGGACGGGAACATCAGAAATACTCACCCGCCTAGCCTACCTAGTCCGGCTGGGAAGCCGATGCGGGGGAAACCTGCCTGTGCGGGGCCGGGCCAGCAGGTACGGCAGGCCTGTGTGCGCTCTTCACCAGGATCCTGCCGGTGATGGAAATGACCGTCATCATCACGGTTTTTGTTCCCCTGCTGGTGGCCGCCGGAACAGGGTCGGTGAACCGGGGTGTCCGGCGAGCTGGAACGGGCGGGAAACCTGCGGGTGCGCGGACGCAACAAAAGCACTGTCCCGGGGTCGCGCATTAGGCTGGGGACATGATGCCAGCGTCGAAGAGCCACCCCACCGCGAACCTTTCCCCCGAGACCGTTGTGGTTGCTGCCGGCCGTCCGCCGCGGGAACCGGATGCACCGGTCAACCCTCCGATAGTGCTCTCCTCCACCTTTCACGGTGCGGGAATCCCGGCCCCCGGCGAGCGGGTGTACGGCCGCTTCTCCAACCCCACCTGGGACCCCTTCGAAACAGCGCTTTCCGAGCTTGAAGGTGCTGCCCTTCCGGCGCTGGTTTTTTCTTCGGGCCTGGCCGCAGTGGCGGCGGCCCTGTCCCTGGTTCCCACCGGCGGAATTCTGGTGATGCCCCGTCACAGCTACCAGGGTTCCCTGCTGCTGGCTGCGGAAGAAGCGGCGAACGGACGCTTTGCCGTCCGGACCGTCGATATTGCCGACACGGACCAGGTGCTGCGAGCACTTCAGGGAGCGGAGGCGGGGCCGGACGGAGGCGCGGAGCCGGCCAGCATGCTGTGGATCGAAAGCCCCACCAATCCCATGCTTGAAGTGGCGGAAATAGACGTCCTGGCCCGGGCGGCACACGATGCCGGAGCGCTGGTTGTGGCGGACAACACCTTTTCCACGCCGTTGGTGACCCGCCCGCTGGAACTGGGCGCCGACGTCGTACTCCATTCGGTCACAAAGTACCTTGCCGGGCATTCCGACGTGGTGCTCGGGGCACTGGCCACCTCCGACGAGGAACTGCACGCCCGCCTGCACAGCTACCGGTCCCTGCATGGTGCGGTTGCGGGACCCTTCGAGGTATGGCTGGCCCTGCGCGGTCTGCGCACCCTGGCGCTTCGCATAGAGCGCTCCCAGGCCACCGCGGGACTCCTCGCCGAACGCCTGCTTGGCCATCCGGCCGTGGAGGCGGTGCGTTATCCCGGCCTGCCGGGTGATGCCGGCTACGAACGGGCCGCCAAACAGATGAACGGATTCGGTTCCATCCTCTGCATTGAGGTTGCCGGCGGGGCAGCGGCGGCGGAAGCCGTGGCCGGCAGCGTGCGTCTGTGGCTGCCGGCCACGTCGCTGGGGGGAGTGGAATCACTGATTGAACGACGACGGCGGCAGCCGGGTGAGCCGCATTCCGTCCCGGAAAACCTGCTTCGGCTCTCGGTGGGAATCGAGCACGCCGAAGACCTCTGGTCAGACCTGTCCCAGGCGCTGGCACGGTAGGCTGGAGCGGTGATGATCTTCGTTGTCCTCCTTGAGTCCACTCTGTACCGAGCCCTCGGCCTGGCTACGCTGATCATCGCGGCCTGGGCATTTTCAGATGCACTGCGGCGCAAGCCCCACGTGTTCGAGGCTGCCGACAAGCGCACCAAAGGATTCTGGCTGGGCATGACCGGAGGCGCAACCGCGGTCGGAGTGCTCAGTTCCCTGACCCCGGGCGGCCTGCTGCCCTTCACACTGGCCGCCCTGGTGGCGGCCAGCGTCTATCTGGCTGACGTCAAGCCTTCGGTCAGCGGCTCCGGCCGGGGATCCTCCGGCCCGTACGGCCGCTGGTAACCACACCGCACGGGCTCAGCTGGGCGCTACGGCGTCCCAGCCCACGGTGATTTCCCCCAACCGCCAGCGGGCCGGCCCGGTTAGCAGCGGCCATCCGGCCGCCCGCAGGTTTTCGCACATGGCCAGCCAGCGCTGCCGGTTGCCGTAAGAGGCCTGTGGCGCCGCCTCGAGCCAGGCCTGATCCATGGCCTGCAGCAGGGCATGGACTTTTTCACCCGAAATATTACGGTGGATCAGGGCTTTGGGAAGCCGCTCGGCCACGTCCGAGGGCAGCGTGAAGGCTCCGAAACGGAGCGAGATACTTAGGGACAGCGGCCCGGTGGAATCCAGTTCCACCCAGGTGGACCGCCTGCCGATTTCATCGCAGGTTCCATCCACAAAGATCCCGCCGGGCGCCAGCCGTGAGACCACCATGTCCCAGTGCGCCCGGTATTCGTCCTCGGAGTATTGGCGCAGGACGTTGAAGGCACGGACCATGACGGGGCGCCGTCCGTCTACGGGCAGTTCGAAGCCGCCCTGTCGAAAAGAGAGGCCGCTGCGTTCCAGGGACTTCGCCGAACGCACGCGTGCCGGATCAATTTCGATCCCCATGACCTCAACATCGGACCGGACCCGGCCCAGCCGGGTATGAAGTTCGACGGCGGTGGTTGGTGCGGCACCGTAACCAAGGTCAATAATCAGCGGGTCGGCAGCCCGGCGCAGTCGCCAGCCCTGAGGGCCGGCCAGCCAGCGGTCCACCCGCCGGAGCCTATTGGGGTTTGTAGTGCCCCTGGTCACATTACCTACGGGTTTTTGCTGCTTTTGCACTGAACAATATTACTTGCCAGTCACCACTGCTTCGGACGCGGGGCTCAAGGCGGCGGCATCCAAGCAGATCTCAGGCCTCACTGTGGGGCAAAAACGGTGTAGGCCGCGGCGCAGGCCTGCCGCCGGCGTCGGGTCCTCCGATACCATGACATATATGACTTACAAACTGATCCTTCTGCGCCATGGCCAGAGCGAATGGAATGAAAAGAACCTGTTCACCGGCTGGGTGGATGTGGATCTGACGGATCTCGGCCGGGCCGAAGCCCTCCGGGGCGGCGAGCTGCTGGTGGAAGCGGACATCCTCCCGGATATCCTCTACACCTCGCGTCTTCAGCGCGCGATCAACACCGCCAATATCGCCCTGGGCGCTGCGGACCGCATGTGGATTGATGTGAAGCGCAGCTGGCGCCTGAACGAGCGCCACTACGGCGCCCTCCAGGGCAAGGATAAGGCTCAGACCCTAGCCGAGTACGGCGAAGAGCAGTTCATGCTCTGGCGCCGCTCCTACGACACCCCGCCGCCGCCCCTGCCTGATGACAGTGAGTTCTCCCAGGCGCATGATCCGCGGTATGCGGATCTGTCCAAGGATGAGCTGCCCCGCACGGAATGCCTCAAGGACGTTCTGGAACGGTTCCTGCCGTACTGGGAGTCAGATATCTCCGCGGACATCAAGGCCGGCAAGACGGTGATGATCGCCGCGCACGGCAACTCGCTGCGCGCCCTGGTCAAGCACCTGGACGGGATCAGCGACGCCGATATCGCTGCGGTCAACATCCCCACGGGCATCCCGCTGGTCTACGAACTCGATGAAAACCTGAAGCCGATCAAGGCCGGCGGTACGTACCTGGATCCGGAAGCCGCCGCGGCGTCCATCAAGGCCGTAGCCAATCAGGGCAAGAAGAAGTAGCAAACACACAGACTCAGCAAAACTGGAGGGCGGCCCCACAGGGCCGCCCTCCAGTTTTTTCTGCTCAGTGGTATCCGGTGTGCCTACCGGCTGGACTCCGACATCGGCTGCCATTCACCCGTCACCAGGTAGTTGACCTTGCGGGTCACCGATACCCCGTGGTCCGCGAAACGCTCAAAGTAGCGGCTGGCGAGGGTAAGGTCCACGGTGCTGACAGCGGAAACGTTCCAGTCGGGGGAGGCGATGGCCTTGAAAACGCTGGCGTGAAGCTCGTTGATCCGGTTGTTGCAGGCGTAGATGTCCGTGCTCAACTCCAAGTTGCGCGTCTCAAGCAGCTCAGTCAGCAGCTCGGAAATCCGGATGTCCAGCCGCGCCATTTCACTGAAGGTCTCCACCATGGGCTCCGCCACTACAGGCTCGGGGTAGCGCAGGCGGGCCAACTGGGCGATGTGCCGGGCAAGGTCGCCCATCCGTTCCAGCGAGGCGCTCATCCGCAGGGACCCCACGATCATGCGCAGGTCGCTGGCCACCGGCCCCTGCAGGGCCAGGACGTCGATGGCTCGCTCGTCGAGGTCGTTCTGGAGGAAATCGATCCGGGCGTCAGCTGCAATGACATCCTGAGCCAGCTCGGTGTCAGCACCTTCGAAGGCGAGTGTGGCTTTCTGCATCGCTTCGGTGACGAGCTCGGAAATCTGGGTCAGCTCTTCGCCAATCTGATGAAGCTCGGCTTGAAAAACCTTACGCACTTCGGCGTCCTTTCGCTTGTGCAGCATTCTGCTGTGGTGTCCACAGCTGTGTGTCACAGCCGTGCTGGCAGGATTTCAGCTGAGGGTTAACCGTTGGGCTTCTTTTGATGAACGTTAGTTTAACGGAAGCGCTTATGCCACCGCGGGGCCTTCCGCGCCCGGGGCTCCGCCTAAGCTAGGAGAGTGAATCCTGTATTGCTGGGCCTGATTGCCGGGATCCTCGGCCTGGCCGTGGGTGTCTCCGGGGTGCTTGCGTATGTGGCCAGCAGGCACCAACGCCAGGAACTCGCCGCAAGCGACGACCCTGCCTTCCCCAACGGGGCCGCTGAAGTGCTGGCCGTTATCGGTCGTGCCTACGTGGTGGTGGACGCGGTCGACGGCGTGGTCCGGGCCAGCCCTGGCGCCTACGCCCTGGGACTCGTCCGGGGGCATACCCTCGTTCCCGCCGAACTGCTGGCGATGACGGCGCGGGTCCGCAGGGACGGGGTGATCGAGGAACGCCAGCTGGAACTGCAGCGCGGGCCACTGGGACAGGGCAGCACCATTTTGCAGGTTCGCGTGGCCACGGTGGGGGAGGAATACATCCTCATCCTCGCCGACGACCATACCGAGATTGCCCGCACCGAGGAGGTGCGCAACGACTTCGTGGCCAATGTGTCACACGAGCTAAAGACCCCGGTGGGGGCCATCTCGCTGCTTTCCGAGGCATTGGACGACGCCGCCGGAGACGAAGTGGCAGTGCGCCGCTTTGCGGCCCGGATGAGCAAGGAATCCTCGCGGCTCACCGCGCTGGTGCAGGACATCATTGAGCTGTCGCGCCTGCAGAGCACCGACATGGTGGACCGCGCCCGGGAAGTGGATATTAATCAGCTGGTCACCGAGGCGGTGGAAGCCAACCGGCTGCCGGCCGAGAACAAGAACACCACCATCGTCGTCGGCGGCTCCGTGGAAGGCTCCGTCTACGGCGATGCCAAAATGCTGACCACGGCCTTCCGCAACCTGATTGACAACGCGATCCGTTATTCACCTGAGGGGAGCCGGGTGGGTGTGGGCCTACGGTCCCGCGACGGGATGGCGCAGGTGGCCGTCACGGATCAGGGGCCGGGAATTGCACCTGAAGACCAAGAGCGGATCTTTGAACGTTTCTACCGGATTGACAGTGCACGGTCGCGGCACACCGGCGGCACCGGCCTGGGGCTAAGCATCGTGAAACATGTGGTGTCCAACCACGGCGGCGAGGTGAGTCTCTGGTCCCAGCCGGGACAGGGGTCCACCTTCACCGTCCGGCTGCCCGAGATGGAGGCCCCCGAGCCGCCGGCGGCGGGCCGGCAGCACCCCGGAACAGAACGTATGAAAGCCCGGAGGGCGGACCCGCCAGCCGGTGGCGGCACACATGAGCAAGGAGTCAGCGCGTGAGCAGGATCCTGATCGTTGAAGACGAGGAGTCTTTCAGCGACCCTCTTTCCTACCTGCTCGGGCGGGAGGGGTTTGACGTCCACGTGGTGGACAACGGGAACGATGCCGTTTCCGAGTTTGACCGGCGGGGAGCGGACCTGATCCTGCTGGACCTGATGCTCCCGGGCCAGTCCGGCACCGAGGTGTGCCGGCAGATCCGCCAGCGCTCCGATGTTCCGGTCATCATGCTGACCGCGCTGGACGGGGAAATCGACAAAGTGGTGGGCCTGGAGATCGGGGCTGACGACTATGTCACCAAGCCCTACAGCTCCCGCGAACTGCTGGCCCGGATCAGGGCCGTGCTCCGCCGCCGGAACGACGGCGGTGAGCTGACAGGTCCCGCGGTTGAGGCCGGGCCGGTGCGCATGGACCTGGACCGCCATGTGGTAAGCGTCAACGGGGCGGATGTCCCGCTGCCGCTCAAGGAATTTGAGCTGCTGGAGATGCTGCTGCGCAACTCAGGCCGGGTTTTGACCCGGGGCCAGCTGATTGAACGCGTGTGGGGTGCAGACTATGTCGGTGACACCAAGACCCTGGATGTACACGTCAAGCGGCTGCGCGGAAAAATCGAGCCCGATCCTTCCCTGCCCCGCCATCTGGTGACCGTGCGGGGACTGGGCTACAAGTTTGAAGCCTGACCCGTTGACAACCTGAGCAGCCAAAACAACCTGAGCAGCAAAAAGGGACCCGGCCAGAGGCCGTGGTCCCTTTTCATGCCGGCGCTGTGCCGTGAATCCGCTACGTCAGTTGGAGGATTCTGCCGGAGCCGTTTCGGCGGTGCCGGTTTCTGCGCCGGTTTCCTGCTCAGCGGCCTGGTCGGAGGGAATCATGGTTGCGACGTCCGTGGGCACCGCAGACGGCGTCGGCAGATACTCGCGGTAGTCCTTCAGGGTTCCGTTCACAACGGGGATATCCACTGCCACGGTTTCGGTGCCGTTGCCCGCGTCCGCGCGCAGGCCGGTGCCGGGAAGCGTATCCACGTTAGGCACTGTCACTTCGGCGTCAGGGGCGTCTTCGAAGATGACTTTGTCTCCGGCGGCAATGCTCCAGTTCAGAGTGGTTCCGCCGGTGGCCAGCGAGAAGTTGATGTCCTCCGGAGATGCGTTCACCACGGTGCCGAGCAGGCGGCCCGCTTCGCCGTTGCCGTTGCTGACCATCAGGATGTTGCGCAGCTCCACCTTGCCGACGTTTTCGACGATGCCGTCCGAGGGGGAGTACTCGCGAACTGTTGCCTGTTCGTTCACTGCGCTGCAGCTGGAGACTCCCAGTACGGCCAGCGCAATTACACCGGTGGCAGCTGCTCGCTGCGCCCGGTTCTTGGGTGTGAATCTCACAGCACAAACTCCTGGGGTATTGCGGTCTTTCGACCTACGGCTATCTTTTGTGCCTAGCCTATCGGCAAACCCCCGAAATGTTGGATTTTCGGACGCATGCCGAGGTTGCCGAAGATGCCGCGGGAAGGGCATCGCCGCAGGTGGGATGGAGGGGAAGAACCCGAATGTTACCTAGTCAGATCACGATCAGGTACCTGACCTGCGAAAACTCTTCTCGGCGTGTTGCACACATGCTAAACTAGCGGTTGGGAAAGGGGAAAGTCCACATGGTTTTTGAGGTTGGCGAAACAGTTGTTTACCCTCACCACGGTGCCGCGAAGATCGAAGAGATCAAGATGCGGACCATCAAGGGCGAAGAGAAGATGTATCTCAAGCTTAAGGTGGCACAGGGTGATCTGACCATAGAAGTACCGGCAGAGAACGTCGACCTCGTTGGGGTTCGGGACGTAGTGGGCAAGGAAGGTCTGGAGCACGTTTTTGACGTACTCCGCGCCGAGCTCACTGAAGAGCCCACCAACTGGTCGCGCCGGTACAAGGCAAACCTGGAGAAGCTGGCCTCCGGTGACGTGGTAAAGGTGGCTGAGGTCGTTCGCGACCTGTGGCGCCGGGACCACGACCGCGGCCTCTCCGCAGGTGAGAAGCGCATGCTCGCAAAAGCCCGGCAGATTCTGATTTCAGAACTGGCGCTGGCCGAAAAGACGGACGAAGATCAGGCCGCAGTTGTCCTGGACAAGGTTCTGGCAAGCTAGCAGTAGAACGCAGCATCACGGCACGCTGCCGGTCCTTCGGGACCGGCATTTTGTCTTTAACGCCGCACTGCGGCGGGGCATTAGGCTGAAGGAGTGTCTTCACCAATTTCCCGCAACCAGCGGATCGGCGTCATTCTTGTAGCGGGCGGATCCGGCCAGCGGCTCGGCTATGGCATTCCCAAGGCCCAGGTACTGCTGTCCGGCGTAACGCTGCTGACCCGGGCTCTGCAGGGGGTGGAAGCATCCGGAATTGCTGCCGCTGTGAGTGTGGCGGTGCCCGCGGGTGACACCGTGATGCGCGCGTTGTGCCGGGAGGCAAAACTCACCGTTCCCTTGACGGTGGTTGACGGCGGCGCCACGCGCTCCGCGTCCGTCAGCGCAGCCCTTGACGCCCTCCCCTCGGACCTCGACGCCATCCTGGTCCACGACGCAGCCCGGGCGCTGACTCCGCCGCAGGTGTTCCGCCGGGTCGCTGAGGCGCTGGCAGCCGGCGCCGCGGCCGTCATCCCTGCAGTTCCCGTCACAGACACCATTAAGAGCACAGCCACGACGGCCCCTGAGCAGTCCGGCATCGCGTCCCGCACGGTCACCGGTACCCCTGACCGTGCCGCGCTTCGCGCCGTTCAGACCCCACAGGGTTTTGAGGCGGAGCTGTTGCGCCGGGCCCACCGTGCAGTGCAGGATTTTGACGCCGAACAGGCGGCAGCGGTCACCGATGATGCCATGCTCGTCGAGTCCCTGGGTGCCGTGGTCTACGTCGTTGAAGGATCCGAACGCTCACTCAAAATCACCACTGCGCTGGATCTGCTGCTGGCCGAAGCGGTGCTGGCCCGTGAACACCACCTCCAGGAGGACTAGCCCATGCCCGCAGTGAACCTGCCCCGAACCGGGATCGGCGTAGACGTCCACGCCTTTGCTCCCATCGATGCCCCGCGCCCCCTGTGGGTGGCCGGACTGCTCTGGGATGGCGAACGGGGGCTGGCCGGCCATTCCGACGGCGATCCGGTGGCCCACGCTGCAGCGGATGCCCTCTTCTCGGCAGCCGGACTCGGAGACCTTGGCACACACTTCGGCACTGACCGGCCCGAATATGCCGGAGCCTCCGGACTGACGCTGTTGGGCGAGGCCGCCCGGATTGTCCGCAGCGCGGGCTTTGAGATCGGCAACGTGGCGGTGCAGCTGATCGGCAACCGGCCCAAATTCGCGCCGCGCCGCGCCGAGGCTGAAGCGGTGCTCAGCGACGCGGCCGGTGCCCCGGTCAGCGTCTCGGCCACCACCACGGACACCCTGGGATTCACGGGACGCGGCGAGGGCATCGCCGCCGTGGCGACCGCCGTCGTCGTCCATCTGTAGATGACTCCGCCTTGCGCTGCTTGCGGCCTCCGCAGGCGCCGCGCGATAGCCTAGAGCGGTGAGCTTGAGATTCTATGACACCGCTTCCGCGCAGGTCCGTGACTTCGTTCCCCTGAAGGAGGGCGAGGTCAGCCTGTACTACTGCGGCGCCACGGTGCAGGGCCGGCCGCACGTGGGCCACATCCGCTCAGCGATCGCCTTCGACCAGCTCACCCGCTGGCTGCAGTTCCGCGGCTACCGCGTGACCACTGTCCGCAACGTCACCGACATTGATGACAAGATCCTCGCCAAGTCCGCGGACTCCATGGGCGCAGAGCCGGGTCCCGATGTGGTTCCGGACGAGCCCTGGTGGGCGCTGGCCTACCGGTTTGAACAGGAGTTCGCCAAGGCCTACGACGTCCTTGGCGTTCAGCGTCCCACCTATGAACCGCGCGCTACCGGCCACATCCCGGAAATGCATGCGCTGATCGCCCGGCTGATCGAGGCCGGCCACGCCTACCCGGCGCTGGATGACTCCGGCGACGTGTACTTCGATGTCCGCTCCTGGAGCAGGTACGGCTCCCTCACCCGGCAGAACATTGATGACATGCAGGCGGCGCCCGACGCCGGACCCCGCGGCAAGCGCGATCCGCGCGACTTTGCGCTGTGGAAGGGCTCCAAGGAGGGCGAGCCGGAGACCGCCGCCTGGGACAGCCCCTGGGGCAAAGGACGTCCCGGCTGGCACCTGGAGTGCTCGGCCATGGTCACCAAGTACCTCGGCCCGCAGTTCGACATCCACGGTGGCGGCCTGGACCTGCGCTTCCCGCATCACGAAAACGAAATGGCCCAGTCGCAGGCTGCCGGCGACGGCTTTGCCAACTACTGGATGCACAACGGCATGGTCACCTTCGAGGGCGAGAAGATGTCCAAGTCCATCGGCAACACGATCAGCCCCGAGGAAATGCTCGCTGCTGCCTCGCCCCGGGTGGTGCGCTATTACCTGGGACAGGCACACTACCGGTCGGTGCTGGATTACCGGCCTACCTCGCTGCAGGAAGCCGCCGCGGCGGTGGAACGCATCGACGGCTTTATCGCCAAGGCGCACGCCAAGGTTTACGGCACCGGGGACTTTGGTTTTGTGCTGAACAGTGATGCCATGCCGGCGGCCTTCGCCGATGCGATGGACGATGACCTCAACGTGCCGCAGGCCCTGGCAGTGCTGCACGACACCGTCCGCGCCGGCAATACCGCACTGGCCGAGGGTAATACGGACGCTGTTCGGGACGCGCTTCATGCGGTGCTGATGATGACTGGTGTTTTGGGCCTGGATGACGTCCGGCAGCCGGAAACGGGCAGCGGTGCGCAATACCGGGCCCTGGACGTCCTGGTTCAGGCGCAGCTCCAAGAGCGCCGCGCTGCCCGCGCCGCCAAGGACTGGGCCCGTGCCGACGCCATCAGGGATTCGCTGGCCGCAGCGGGCATCACCGTGGAGGACACGGCAGACGGAGCCAGCTGGAGCCTCGGCCAGAGCTGAGCCCACGGCGGAACCGCGCCCCAGATGCCGTCCGGATTTTGCTTTCGGAGTACACTGCCGGGCGTGTAACGCGGCGGGCCGCGACCCTGCGTAGACTAGAAGTAATGCTTTCTTCTAGGTTTAAGGTGTAATCGATGGCCAACAACGGACGTCCCGGCGCAATGCGTAAAGCCAAAAAGGGCCCCAGCGGGGGCACCGGTGGATTGGGCCGCAAGGCTCTTGAGGGCAAAGGCCCCACACCCAAGGCTGAAGAGCGCCCCTATCACAAGGCGTACAAAAACAAGCAGCTGTCCGAGCGCTCGGCTGCCAAGCGCGGCGACACCCGCGATACCCGCGCTGCCGGCGGCCGCGGCGGCACCAACGTCCGCGGCAAGGTGGCTGAGGAAGTCGTCACCGGCCGCAACTCGGTAGTCGAGGCCCTGCGCGCAGGCATTCCGGCCAAGGCCCTGCACATCGCCGTCCGGATTGACATGGACGACCGCGTGCGCGAGTCCCTCAAGATGGCAGCAGACCGCGGCCTGCCCGTCATGGAGACGCACAAGCCCGAGCTGGACCGCATGACCAATGAGGCCGTGCACCAGGGCCTGGTCCTGCAGATCCCGCCGTATGAATACGCTGATCCCACCGATCTGGCAGCGGAAACCATCGAGGCCTGGAAAAAGGGCCACATCCGCAATGCGCCGCTGTTCGTGGCACTGGACGGCATCACGGACCCCCGCAACCTGGGCGCCATCATCCGTTCCGCATCCGCCTTCAGCGCCCACGGCGTCGTTGTTCCGGAACGCCGTGCGGTGGGCATGACCGCCTCCGCGTGGAAGACCAGCGCCGGTGCAGCCGTCCGCGTGCCGGTGGCCCGTGCAGGAAACCTGAACAACACGCTGAAGACGTTCAAGAAAATGGGCATCTTCGTTCTCGGTTTGGACGGCGACGGCGACGTCTCGCTGCCGGACATCGTACTGGCCAAGGATCCGGTCTGCATTGTTGTCGGTTCTGAAGGCAAGGGTCTGTCCCGGCTGGTGCGCGAAAACTGCGACCAGATCGTGTCTATTCCCATTGACTCGGCCATGGAATCGCTCAACGCCTCCATGGCGGTAGGCATCAGCCTGTACGAAATTTCACGGCAGCGTTCCGCCTGACCCAAGCCGGAGTAATCCGAGAGGCAGCATGGCAGACCTCACCAGCGTTCCGCAGGGCCAAGCCGCCGCACGGCGGGTTTCCCGGCCCTTTCCCCTTGGCGTAAGGAATTCTGTTCCCGGCGTCGACGAAGTGCCCGGAACCGCCAATGTCTCCATTTATGCGCCGGGGCTTTCCGGCGTCGACATCCATTTTGAAACGGCGCCGGGAGTCTGGTCCTCGGCGCCGCTGGACGAGTCCGTGGCGGGAATCCATCACGGCCGCGTCACGGGGCTGTCCTACGGCAGCCGATACGGGTTCTGGCCGTCGGACCGGGAGCTGCCCGGAGAGCCGGGCACATTCCAGCTTCTGCTGGACCCTTACGGGCGGGGAATTGACGAGGTTCCGCGCTCCGGCGAAGTACCGTTGTTCTTCTCCGTCCATGTTGACCAGTCCTTTGACTGGGGCAACTCTGCACAGCCGCACATTCCCTGGCGGGACACCGTCATTTATGAGGCGCATGTGCGCGGACAGACCATGCTCCACCCCCGGATTCCCGAAGAGCTGCGCGGCACCTACGCCGGCATGGGCCATCCGGTCATGGTGGACTATCTCAAGGAACTGGGCGTCACGGCGGTGGAGCTGCTGCCCGTGCATTTCCATGCCGAGGAAGCCCATCTGCGTGAGCTCGGCCTGACTAATTACTGGGGTTACAACACCCTGGGCTTTTTTGCACCGCACAGCGCCTACGCCACTGCGTCGGCGCGGGCGGAAGGGCCGAAGGCCGTGCAGGATGAGCTCAAGGCCATGATCAGGTCCCTGCATGAAGCCGGGCTCGAGGTAATTCTGGACGTGGTGTACAACCACACTGCAGAAGGCACCAAGGATCAGCCGGCGCTGAGCTGGCGGGGACTGGGCGACAGCACGTATTACCGCCACGACGGCGACGGCCGCTACCTGGACACCACCGGCTGCGGCAACAGCCTGGACTTCAGCGAACCCCGAGTGATCCAGATGGCCCTGGATTCCCTGCGGCACTGGGTGCAGGACTACCAAGTGGACGGCTTCCGCTTTGACCTTGCCCCGGCGCTGTGCCGTGATGCGGACGGCCGGTTTGACCGCCGGCATCCGTTCCTGGTGGCGGTGGCGGCAGATCCCGTGCTCCATGGAATCAAGCTCATTGCCGAGCCCTGGGACATTGGCCACGACGGCTGGCAGACAGGTAATTTCCCGCCCGGATGGGCTGACTGGAATGACCGGTTCCGGGATACCGTCAGGGACTTCTGGCTGCGGGACCAGGCCTCGCTTGTTGCCGGCGGCACGGGAGGATCTGTGGCACGGATCGCTGGTTCGTTGGCGGGCTCCGCGGATCTGTTCGCCGGATCCGGCCGCACAGCGCTGTCCTCGGTCAACATGGTCACTGCCCATGACGGATTCACGCTTGCGGATCTCACGTCCTACGAACACAAGCACAATGAAGCCAATGGTGAAGACAACCGGGACGGAAGCAGCGAAAACCGCAGCTATAACCACGGCGTCGAAGGCACCACCGAGGACGGGCAGATCGCAGCCCGCCGCGCCCAAAGTGCACGGAACGTTATGGCCACTCTGCTGATGTCCCTGGGCATTCCCATGATCACTGCCGGCGACGAACTCGGCCGCACCCAGCAGGGAAACAACAACGCCTACTGCCAGGACGGACCCCTCACCTGGCTGCATTGGGACCTCGACGCCGGCGCCCGCCGGATGCTGGAAACCACCCGTACACTTCTGCGCCTGCGCCGGGAGTTCCTCGCCTCACAGCCGTACCGGTTCCCGGCGGATGCTCGGGAATCATCCCTGCTGTGGTTCGATGCCCAGGGCCAGCCCATGGCCCAGGACCAGTGGCAGGATCCCAACAACCGCGTTGTTCAGCTGCTGGTCGGCTCCCAAAGCGGCGAGCTCAGGGGCCTTCTGGTTCTGAACGGCTCGCTGCAGGACACCGAGATCACTCTCCCCGACGCGCCTGCGCTGGAAGGCTCCGGCGCCGTCCGCGACGAGAATCACTCGTATGAGCTGCTGCTGAGCACAGCGGCCGACGCTGACGGGCACACCGGTGCGCGGCTGCGCGGCGGCGAGCGGGACGTCCTTCCAGCCAACTCCGTCAGCCTCTACCGCGCTTAGGCGTTGGCCACCAGCCCCAGCTCGGCCTTGGACGCCAGCCCCGAGTGCTCCGGGAGTACCCGAACGGTGTAACCGAACGGTCCAGCCTGTTCAATGCCTATTGCGCCGGAGAACAGGTGCCGCCCGGATCCGAGATCCTCGGACTGAGTCAGTTCCGTGGTGCGGGGATCCGCCAGGTGATCGTTTTCCAGTGCCTTGCCGTACGCAACTTCAACGCTGACATCTTCCGGCCTCAGCGAGCCCAGGGAGATGTAAGCCTGCACCGTCAGCTGGTCACCGATCTGCGGGTCGTCACTGATGCCGATGGAGTCAACGTGTTCCACCGAGACACCGGACCAGCCGTCCCTGATCCGCGTAATCCACGCCGCCAGTTCCCTCGCCGCAGCAAAGCCGTCAGCGGCTGCAGCCCGCCCGGATTGCCCGGCCGGCCGGTACAGCGTGTTCACGTAGTCGCGCAGCATACGGTTGGCGGAGACGGCCGGGCCCAGATCGGCCAGGGTGTGTTTGACCATTTCCAGCCACTCGCTCGGCAGGGCACCCGCCGGTGCGGCCGAAGGGCCGGCAGCACCGGCGTCGGTGGGGGGCTCATTGCCGTAGAACATTGGCGTCACCGAGTTCTCCAGCAGGTCGTACAGAGCTGAAGCCTCCAGATCATCGCGCTGATCCGGGCTGTACACCTCCCGGGTGTGGGCACCCTTGGTGGGGTTGGCTGAGGGAATGGCCCAGCCGTTGTCGCCGTCGAACATCTCATCCCACCAGCCATCCAGGATCGAGAGGTTCAGCCCGCCGTTGATGGCCGACTTCATGCCAGAAGTGCCGGAGGCCTCGAGGGGTCGCAGCGGGTTGTTCAACCACACATCGCAGCCGGGGAAAAGCGTCCTGGCCATGGCAATGTCGTAGTTGGGCAGGAAGACGATCCGGTGCCGGACCTCGGGATCATCGGTGAAACGGACCAGGTCCTGGATCATGCGCTTGCCCTGCTCGTCCGCGGGGTGAGACTTGCCGGCCACCACCACCTGGAGCGGATGGGTGGGATGCAGCAGCAGCGCCTTGAGCCGGGCGGGATCGCGCAGCATCAGCGTCAACCGCTTGTAGGTGGGGACCCGGCGGGCAAATCCGATGGTCAGGACGTCCGGGTCCAGGACATTCTCGGTCCAGGCCAGCTCGGCGTCGGTGGCCCCGCGCTTGCGCCACGCAGCCCGCACCCGCCGGCGGACATCCGCGATCAGATTGGATCTCAGGCGCCGGCGCAGGTCCCACAGGTCCTTGTCACTGATCTCATAAGCTCGGCTCCAGTCGCGGTCATGGACGGTGGCAACGCCGAACTTCTCCGCGGCCAGCTTCGTCACCTCCGGATCAATCCAGGTGGGGACGTGCACGCCGTTGGTCACCGACGTAATGGGAACCTCTGAGACGTCGAACCCCGGCCAAAGGCCGGAGAACATCTCCCGGGAGACCTCGCCGTGGAGCTTGGCCACGCCGTTGGCCCGCTGCGCCAGACGCAGTCCCATGACCGCCATGTTGAACTTGGCCGGGTCACCGCCTTCGTAGCTCTCAGCGCCCAGGCCCAGCACCTTATCGGTAGGCACCGACTGCGCCAGTCCGGCGCTGAAGAAATGCCGGATCTGGTTCTGGTCAAACCGGTCGATGCCTGCCGGCACCGGAGTATGCGTGGTGAACACCGTGTTGGCTCGGGTTGCCGTCAGGGCTTCCTCCCAGCCCAGGCCGCTGTCCATCAGTTCGCGGATGCGCTCAATACCCAGGAAGCCGGCGTGGCCCTCATTGGTATGGAAAACCTCGGGTGCCGCTGTGCCGGAGAGGCGTTCATAAACACGCAGTGCCTTCACTCCGCCCATTCCCAGCAACAGTTCCTGCTGCAGCCGGTGGTCACCGCCGCCGCCGTAAAGCCGGTCCGTGATGCCGCGGGCGGCGTCGTCGTTGCCGGTAACGTCGGAGTCGAGCAGCAACAGGGGAACGCGCCCGACGTCGGCACGCCAGATCTGCGCGGAGAGCCGACGGTTGTTGGGCAAGGGAAGGCTCACCCGGGCCGGCGAGCCGTCTTCTTCCCGGAGCAGGGTCAGCGGCAGGCCGTTGGGGTCCAGCACGGGATATGTCTCCAGCTGCCAGCCGTCCCGGGAGAGCGCCTGCTTGAAGTAGCCGGCCTGGTAGAGCAGGCCAACGGCAACGAGCGGAACGCCAAGATCGGAAGCCGACTTCAGATGGTCACCTGCGAGGATGCCCAGTCCGCCGGAGTACTGCGGCAGGACGGCGCTGATTCCGTACTCGGGAGAGAAATAGGCCACGGAGCGCGGAGCATCCTCGCCCAGAGACTGATACCAGCGGGGCGCGCTTAGATAGGTCTCCAGATCGGAGCCCAGATCCTGGATCCGTTGGACCAGACCGGCATCCTGCGCCATGCGTTCCAGGCTGCTGCGGCTCACCGACCCGAGGAATTTGACCGGGTCCTGGCCGCTGGCCCGCCAAGCTGCAGGATCAAGGTCGGCGAAGAGCCGGGTGGTCGGCTCATGCCAGGACCACCTCAGGTTTGAGGCCAGTTTGCTCAGCGGAGCAATGCTGTCCGGGAGGACGGTTCGGACGGTAAACCTTCGAATTGCCTTCACCACGGTTACGCTAGCGCAAACCGAAGTCCAAAGGGATGGATGAGTCAAAGAATCGATGAAATGACGGCCACTTCTCACTCTCTGGCGGTGGCGTCCCGGAATGTTGCAATACGGGGTACGACCTTTGGGAAAACACCCGAAAGTACGTTGCCTTAGCATTCTGCCCGGATTGTCGCTAACGTCTAGTCTGTGACCAGTTCCAGTGCGATGCCATCTAATGACCTGCCCGCTGAGGAACTCCGGTTCGGCCGGATTCCCATCATCAATGTGACCCCGGTGGTGGAATGCGGCCGCATCCCGGCCAAAGCCATCCCGGGTGAAGACCTGGTTGTGGGAGCCACAGTCTTCCGCGAAGGGCACGACCTCGTGGGCGTCAGTGCTGTGCTGTATGACCCGGAAGGCACGGAGATCCAGCGGGTCCGCCTGCACCCGGTGGGAGTCGGGTTGGACCGCTGGGGTGGGCTGCTTCGGCCGGAGTCGACCGGCAACTGGAGCTTCGCCGTGGAGGGCTGGGCCGACGTGTACGCCACGTGGCAGCATAACGCAGAAGTGAAGATCGCCGCCGGCGTGGATGTTGAGCTGATGCTGGCCGAAGGCGCCGCCCTATTCACCCATGCAGCGCAGCAGCGCAGCGGCGATGACGCTCGTGTCTTCGAAGCGGCGGCAGCAGCGCTCGCCGACACCGGTTTGCCGGTGCCCGACCGACTGGCCGCGGGAAGCTCCGAAGCCGTACTCGCCGTCGTCGGCCGGGAACCTATCCGCGATCTTGTCACCAGCAGCGCCCGTTACCCCCTGCACGTTGAGCGTGAACTCGCCGGCCGGGGGGCCTGGTACGAGTTCTTTCCCCGCTCCGAGGGGGCGGTCCTGGACCCGGCCACCCGCGAGTGGACCTCCGGAACCTTCCGCACTGCGGCCCGCAGCCTGGAACGTGTTGCGCGCATGGGCTTTGACGTCATATATCTCCCGCCGGTCCACCCCATCGGCCTTAGCCATCGGAAGGGCCCGAACAACACACTGGTGGCCGGGCCCAGCGATCCCGGTTCGCCCTGGGCCATCGGCTCGGCGGAAGGCGGCCACGATGCCATCCACCCGGACCTGGGCACCTTCGAAGACTTTGACGCCTTTGTGGACACGGCCCGCAACCTGAACCTTGAAGTTGCCATTGACCTGGCGCTGCAGGCATCACCGGACCATCCCTGGGTCGCGAGCCATCCGGAATGGTTCACCACTCGGGTGGACGGATCAATCGCCTATGCCGAGAATCCGCCCAAAAAGTACCAGGACATTTATCCGCTGAACTTTGACAACGATTTCACCGGTCTGTCCGAAGAGATCCTCCGGATTGTGCTGATGTGGATCGGCCACGGGGTAAAGATCTTCCGCGTGGACAACCCGCACACCAAGCCCCTGATGTTCTGGGAATGGCTGATCAAGACTGTCAACGACAAGCATCCGGAAGTGATTTTCCTGGCTGAGGCATTCACCCGCCCGCCCATGATGCATGCTCTGGGCATGGCCGGCTTCCAGCAGTCGTACACCTACTTCACCTGGCGGAATACCCGTAAGGAACTAGAGGAGTACTTCACCGAGGTTTCATCGGAGACCGCCGCGTTCTTCCGCCCCAACTTCTTCGTGAACACCCCGGACATCCTGACCGAGTTCCTGCAGTACGGCGGACCCGGGGCCTTCAAGATTCGCGCCGTGCTGGCCTCGACCGCCAGCCCGCTCTGGGGTGTCTACGCCGGTTACGAGCTGTACGAGCACGTAGCCCGCCCCGGCGCCGAGGAATACATCGACAACGAAAAGTTTGAATACAAGCAGCGCGATTTTGCGGCAGCCGAGGCAGAAGGCCGCAGCTTGGCTCCCTACATCACCAGGCTGAACGAAATCCGCCGCTCTCATCCCGCCCTGGGGGACCTGCAAAACCTGAGTGTGCATTCCAGCACTGACGAAGCAACTGTGGTGTACTCCAAGCACAAGCAGGTCCTGCCGGGGGTTCCGTCCAGCAAGGACACCCTGATCATTGTGGTGAATACGGATCCGCACAGCGCCCGCGAGTGCGGTGTGTCGCTGGATCTGGACGCCCTGCACCTCAATCCGCAGGACTTCAACGAGGACGGCACCTTTTGGGTGGACGATCTGATCAGCGGGCAAAGCTGGCGCTGGGGGGCGCACAACTATGTTCGGCTGGATGCACATTTTGAGCCTGCACACATCTTGTCAGTTCGGAGGAACTCCTAGTGCCCAACCCGTTTCAGCTGCACGCTCCCGGTCTTACCAACGATCCCCACTGGTACCGCAAAGCGGTGTTTTATGAAGTTCTCGTGCGCGGTTTCGCTGATGCAAACGGAGACGGATCCGGCGACTTCAC
Source organism: Arthrobacter sp. UYP6 (assembly GCF_040547315.1). Taxonomy (NCBI): domain Bacteria; kingdom Bacillati; phylum Actinomycetota; class Actinomycetes; order Micrococcales; family Micrococcaceae; genus Arthrobacter; species Arthrobacter sp. UYP6. Next base: position 5,840 of record NZ_JBEPPM010000021.1, on the reverse strand, counting down.
GGGCCTGATCGACAAACTCGACTACCTGCAGTGGCTGGGCGTCGACTGCCTGTGGCTCCCTCCGTTCTTCAAGTCCCCGCTGCGGGACGGCGGATATGACATCTCGGACTACTACGATGTCCTGGACGAATTTGGAACCATCAGTGACTTCAAGCGTCTGGTGGCCGAAGCTCACGCCCGCGGCGTGCGCGTGATTATTGACCTGCCGCTGAACCACACCTCCGACAAGCATCCCTGGTTCGAGGAATCGCGCAATGACCCGGACGGTCCCTACGGCGACTTCTACGTCTGGTCAGACACCGACCAGAAATATGAGGACGCCCGGATTATCTTCGTGGATACGGAAGAATCCAACTGGGCGTTTGACCCGGTCCGGCGCCAGTTCTACTGGCACCGCTTCTTCAGCCACCAACCGGACCTCAACTTTGAGAATCCCAAAGTGGTTGAGGCAATTTTCGACGTGGTGCGGTTCTGGCTCGACCAGGGCATCGACGGCTTCCGCGCCGATGCCATCCCGTACCTGTTCGAGGAGGACGGCACCAACTGCGAGAACCTGCCGGCGACGCACCGGTTCCTCAAGGACCTGCGCACCATGGTCGATGAGAACTATCCCGGCCGCGTCATTGTGGCGGAGGCGAACCAGATGCCGCACGAGGTGGTGGAGTACTTCGGTGACGAAACCGGACCGGAGTGCCACATGGCCTTCCACTTCCCGATCATGCCCCGCCTTTTCTACGCGCTGCGGGACCAGAAGGCCGCACCGATCGTGCAGACCATGGAGGAAACCCCGGCCATTCCGTCGGGGGCGCAATGGGGAACCTTCCTGCGCAACCATGACGAACTGACCCTGGAAATGGTGACCAATGAGGAGCGCCAGGCCATGCTCGGCTGGTACGCGCCGGATTCCCGGATGCGGGCCAACATCGGCATCCGCCGCCGGCTCTCTCCGCTGCTGGACAATTCGCGGTCCGAAGTGGAACTGATCCACGCGCTGCTGCTTTCGCTGCCCGGCAGCCCGTTCCTCTATTACGGCGACGAAATCGGCATGGGGGATAACATCTGGCTCGAGGACCGGGACTCCTCGCGCACTCCCATGCAGTGGAATCCGGACCGGAACGCCGGCTTCTCCACCGCTGACCCGGGCAAGCTCTATTTGCCGGTGGTGCAGTCGCTGGTCTACCACTACAACCATGTGAACGTGGAGGCCCAGCTGGCCAGCTCCAGCTCGCTCCTGCACTGGATCCGGCAAATGATCATGGTTCGCCGGACGCATCCCGCGTTCGGACTGGGTTCCTACCGGAACGTTCCCACCGAGGCCGAGTCCGTGCTGGCCTTCCTGCGGGAGCTGCCGGCGGACAATCCCGAAGGCGAAGTCGGGGAGGTCATGTTCTGCATCTTCAACCTGTCCCAGCACCCGGTCTCCGCCACGGTGAGTCTGCCGGAGTTTGCCGGCCGCGGCCTACGGGACGCCTTCGGCGGCACCCCGTTCCCGGCCTTCGGTGATGACGGGTCAGTGACCCTGACGCTGGGCAGCCACGACTTCTACTGGCTCCGCCTCCGCTCCCCGAAATCCAACATGTCCTCACCCCAAACCGAAGCCATTCCCCTGATTCCCATCTCGGAGGCCGTGAAGAAATGACCCAGCTGACCCCGTCCCTGCCGGAGCTACTGACCGGATGGCTGCCGCAGCAGCGCTGGTTCCCTGCAAAGGGTCGTGAAGTTGTCCTTAACCGGGTGGGTGGAATCCGTCTGGAGGACCCTGCCGGGGCGGTGGAGCTGGAGGTCCACCTCATCGCTGTGGGCTCGGGGCACCGGAGCGATGTCATCAGCGTGCCGGTGAGCTACCACAGCGCACCGGTTCCGGAACTGGCAGCTTCGCTGCTGGGACATGCGCAGCACACGGAGCTGGGGGAACGCTGGCTGTATGACGGCGCTGCCGATCCGGTGTTCGTGTGCGCCTGGTTGGAAATGATGCGTAGCCAGTCGGCGTCGCTTGACGGCCATACGCACGGAGTTGCGCTGGCGGGATTCGAGCAGTGGCCGCCATTTGAGGGTGTTGTTCCCGCCAAACTCCTGAAGGGCGAACAGTCCAACACTTCAGTGGTGGTGGCCTCCGAGCCGAGCCAGCTGATCGTCAAGTTCTACCGGGTCCTGGCAGCCGGCGTGAGCCCGGATGTGGAGGTGAGCGCAAAACTCACCGCCACCGGCTCCCGCGACGTCCCGGCCACCCTCGGCTGGGTGACCGGCAGCTGGCAGGATCCGCTGGCGGACGACGGCGATGCCTGGGTTACGGGGCACCTCAGCGTCCTGCGGGAATTCATCCCCAACAGCGAAGACGCTTGGCGGACGGCCTCTGCGGCAGCTGTGGAAAACTCCGATTTCACCGCCGAGGCGGAAGAGCTCGGCGCCGTCACCGGCCGCATCCACCAGCAGCTGGCGCAGGCTTTTGGCAGCCGGCCGCCCACTGCCGGGGAGCGCACCGAATTCCTCGAGTCGCTTGGAAACCGGATTCGCTGGGCGTGGAAGGAAGCCCGGGCCTATGTCGGGGAGTACGACGAACCGCTGGAATATCTGCTTGAACAAATCGGCAACTTGGAGGAGCTTCCCAACCTCCAGCGCATCCACGCTGATTATCATCTGGGCCAGGTGCTGAAATCAGGCAGCCACGGCTGGTTGGCCTTGGACTTTGAAGGGGAGCCGCTGCGGCCGGCCGCCGAACGCAGTGTTCCGGATGCCCCGCTGCGCGACGTGGTGGGCATGCTCCGATCCATTGACTACGCGGCCGGCGTGGCGCTTGTGGAGTCCGGCGACGAGGCAGACGGTACCGCCGGAACCGGACAGAAACAGCAGCGCCGGAGCCTGGAGGCCGCACGCTGGGCCGCGACGGCCTCCGAAGCCTTCCTGCGTGGCTATGAGAAAGAAACCGGAACACAGATCAACCGCAGTGACCCGCTGTACCTTGCCTTGTGGCTCGACAAGGCGCTCTACGAAGTTGTTTATGAAATCCGCAACCGTCCCAACTGGATACGCGTGCCCGTAGCTGCTGTCCGGCAGATTCTGGAGCAGGCGCGCAAGCAGGCCCACGGGACGAGCAGCCAGGAAGAGAACTCAGTGAATATGACACCACAGCACGACAACGAGGCCAAGACTGCCGCTTCGGAGCCTGCGCTGCCCGCCCGTCCGGATTCAGCAGGCGCAGGTGCGGAACCTGAGCTGCCTGCCCAGCCGCACGACGTCGTCGTACCCGTAACCGGCGAGGCTGCCCCGGCGCCCGTGCCGGCGCACCGGAACCCGTTGCCCGTTTCCACCGAAGTCCTGCAGGCGGTGTCCGAAGGCCGCTACCACCAGCCCCACGCGGTGCTGGGTGCACATGTGGACGACCAGGGTCTCGTGACGATCCGCACTCTGCGGCCGCTCGCCCAAAAGGTAGTGGCTGTGACCCCTGAGGGACGGGTTGAGCTCCAGCACGAACACAACGGGATTTGGGTCGGAACGCTACCCGCAGACCGGCCGGGGCAGGTTCCCGATTACCGTCTCGAAGTAACCTACGACGGCCTTGACGCCCAGCTTTTCGACGATCCTTACCGGTTCCTGCCGTCACTTGGGGAAATCGACCTGCACCTTATCGGGGAAGGCCGGCACGAGAAGCTCTGGACGGTGCTCGGTGCCAATATCCACCGCTACAAGTCGGTCCTGGGAGATATTGACGGCGTCAGCTTCGCCGTCTGGGCTCCGAATGCCCGTGCAATTCGCGTCAAGGGCGACTTCAATGCTTGGGACGGCCGGATCAACGCCATGCGCTCACTGGGCGGCTCCGGAGTTTGGGAGCTCTTCATTCCCGGGGTCCAGCCGGGTGCGCGCTACAAGTACGAAATTCTTGGCAGCGACGGGATCTGGCGGGAGAAGGCCGATCCGCTGGCACAGGCCACCGAAGTGCCGCCGCTGACCGGGTCCCGGGTTGTCGAGTCGACGTATGCCTTCTCAGACTCCGAATGGATGGAAGCTCGGGCGGCCACAGACCCGCACAATGCACCCATGAGTGTGTACGAAGTCCACCTCGGGTCCTGGCGGCTTGGCTTGGATTACCGCCAGCTAGCCGATCAGCTGGCGGAATACGTCAAGTGGCAGGGCTTCACGCACGTGGAGTTCATGCCTGTTGCCGAGCATCCGTTCGGCGGATCCTGGGGCTACCAGATCACGTCCTACTTCGCGCCGACTGCCCGGTTTGGGCACCCCGACGATTTCCGTTATCTGGTGGACAAGCTGCACCAGGCCGGCATCGGCGTCATCCTGGACTGGGTTCCCGGGCACTTTCCCAAGGATGAATGGGCGCTGGCCAACTTCGATGGGCAGACGCTGTACGAACACGGCGATCCCCTCCGCGGCGAACAGCCGGACTGGGGGACGCTGATTTTTGACTACGGACGCCGGGAAGTCCGCAACTTCCTCGTCGCCAACGCCATCTACTGGCTCGAGGAATTCCACATTGACGGCCTGCGCGTGGACGCCGTTGCCTCCATGCTCTATCTGGACTACTCCCGTCCGGCGGATCAGTGGCGCCCCAATGCCTTCGGCGGCCGCGAGAACCTTGAGGCGATCTCCTTCCTGCAGGAGGTCAACGCCACCGCGTACCGCCGGGTACCCGGCATTGTCATGATCGCTGAAGAGTCCACTGCTTTCCCGGGCGTCACACAGCCCACCAGCAGCGGTGGCCTGGGCTTCGGGCTGAAGTGGAACATGGGGTGGATGCACGACACCCTCGAGTACATGTCCGAGGATCCCATCAACCGCATGTACCACCACGCCAAGCTGACCTTCTCCCTGGTCTACGCGTACACGGAGAACTTCTTGCTGCCAATCAGCCACGACGAAGTTGTGCACGGCAAGGGCTCCCTGCTGCGGAAGATGCCGGGTGACCGGTGGCAGCAGCTGGCAAACGTCCGGGCCTACCTGGCGTTCCAATGGGCACATCCCGGCAAACAGCTCATCTTTATGGGCACGGAGTTTGCCCAGGAGGCGGAATGGTCCGAGCAGTACGGCTTGGACTGGTTCCTGACCGACACCTCGCAGCATAAGGGCGTGCAGTTGCTGGTCCGCCAGCTGAACGAGATCTACCGGAGCACACCTGCTCTTTCGGAGCGCGACAATGAGCCGGCCGGGTTCCAATGGATCAATGAGAACGACGGCGCCCGCAATGCGCTCTCCTTCATCCGGTTCGACCACCAGGGCAATCCGTTGGTCTGCATCGCTAACTTCGCCGGTACTCCGCATGAGAATTTCCGGCTGGGCCTGCCGTGGGCCGGCGAATGGGTGGAGGCGCTCAATACCGACGCCGCTGAGTTCGGGGGATCCGGAGTCGGGAACATGGGCATTGTTACTGCTGAAGACGGAGCCTGTAACGGGCAGCCCGCCTCGGCAACGCTGACCGTGCCCCCCCTGGGCGTGCTGTATCTGAAGCCCAAGGGCGCCTGAGCTAGGGGGCCCACCCCGTGGTGAACCTGCTCGAGAGGCAACCGTTGAGGGCAGGTTCATCACGACCCCGAAACCGTGCTAGAGTTAATAACCGCGCTGATCGAGGCAACGAGAACAGCTGAGCGTCACGAAGCTTCGGCTTCATCCGGTTCGCCGGAAGGACGAACAGCCGTTTTGACAGACTCTGATCAGAGCGGTAAGATTGAAAAGTTGCTCCGGAGCGATGCAGAGCGGAAGATCCCTTGGATCTCAGCCTGTTGGTGCCGGAAGCAGTCTGTTGTTTGAGAACTCAATAGTGTGCCAAGTTTATTGATACCAATTATTTTAATTGGTTGAACTGGCTGTTACCGCCCACCCCGTGGGTATGG